>NZ_JAXHDC010000029.1:0-44611 GCF_037072045.1 Oceanobacillus sp. MO10714A
AAGTAAGTTGAAATTAGCAAGGGTGGAAAAAGGTTTAACTCAGGCACAACTTGCAAAACAAGTGAATGCTACAAGGCAAACAATCGGACTGATTGAAAAAGGGGAGTATAATCCCAGTCTGAATTTGTGTATTGCTATTGCTAAAGAGTTAAACAAAACATTAGATGATTTATTTTGGGAGGGTGATTAAATGATACGTTCATTTTTAAATGCTTTTTTACCAGAAGACGAGTACAAACGGACGAGAATACTTTATTTTATGGCTGAGACCACATTTTTAACAATAGTAATTTTACTAGTATTAGGGCTTTTAAAGTATTTTTTAAATATTAATATAGATACTCAATTTATATTATTGATAGGACCATTCCTTATGATGGGATATTCTTATTTCCGCTATATTTTCTCAGGAATAGAACATACGGAAGTATCGGATAAGCAGGATTATATTAAAAGAAGACGAAAGGTTGTTAAACGTTCTTTGTTAGTAGGCGTGATCTTTTTTATTATAATTCTAATAGTTAAAGGAATTCCGGGTAATTGGGAAGATAGATTAGACTTGATTGCATTGCCGATACTTTTCACGATTTTTTATTTTTTATTTGACTACATTTCACTGAAGCGTTCTTACAAAAAGAATAAGGATCTGACAGATGACTAACGGTAATTCATCAATCGGGAATAATTCACTAAGAGCATTTGAAGCGAAAACGTTGATTTGACTGCATTTTGATGGTACATAAAATGGATGAAATGAATATAATGAATAGGTTCTCCGCCAAGACTCCGCCAGAGGAAACGGAGAAAAGTGAGGGATATTGTGTAAAAGCAATATCTCTTTTTTATTTTCTAGATATTTGCAGGTCTCTGTTTATCAAGCCTTTTTTGCATATTCTTAATTAAGTTGGGATAAACATTTATAAATTTATCAGCACACCTAAGCGCCCTTTGAAGGACTTTCCTCCGCCAAAAGGTCGTTTTTTAGTTGTAGCTAAACTTTGGACTGGTGAAAAATGAAATACAACATTATTTATGCTGATCCACCGTGGCAATATCGACAAAGTAAACACTTGTGTCATTACAAAAAAAGGGAACACGAGCAATAGATTTTGAAATGAAAAATGGAATTATACGAAGAAATTATATCCTTAAAAAGAAGGTTGATTCAGATTGGTTATGTTATGGTACTTTTAATATTCAATCTTGAAAAAGGTTGAAGGCTCCTTTCATATATAACCCCGCCATAAACATCTAAAATGTTCATTTTTCAGGAATATTTTCCTGAATCTTTAACTTTTCATAATAAGCAACAACTAGGGAAGGTGAAAGCTCGTATTTTTTGGAGGAAAGTTAAGTTAGGTAAGGCACAATAAATTTTTATTCTTAGAAATCTGACTTTGATATAGTTTAAAAATAAAAAGTAAAAAAGTGCAACGATTGCATGTTGGATTTCGAATATAAGAGTAATGAAGTCGAAAGGAGTAGAAAAGTGTTAACTGATAAGCGTTTAATCCGTTACATATTAAAAAAAGGGTCGAATCAAGCTGCGGATGAATTGATTCGGCGTTATTACGATGACCTGTATTTTTATCTTTATCGTCAAGTGGGTAATGGAAATGACGCTCTTGATTTAACACAGGAAGTTTTTATCGCTGCTCTAAAAGGGCTTAGCTCTTATGATGATCGCAAATCTTCATTTCGGACGTGGCTCTTTCGTATTGGAACCTATAAAGTCATTGACACACGACGTAAGGTGAAAATGACTTGGTTAGAATTGAAAGATGTAGAGTGGATAGAGGAAAAGGATTTTGATCAAAGTTTGTGTCAGAAGGAACTGTTAGAGGCGATTAATCAGTATGTTGCAAGTTTTCGCCCGGAAATTCAGGAAATTTTCCGGTTACGAGTTTATGGGGAGTTATCATTCCCAGAGATCGCTTCATTGCTTGATCAAAAAGAAGAACGAATCAAAGCTCAGTATTATCGGTTGATTAAAAAAATTAGAGAGGAGTTTCGTGACTATGAATAGAGAAAGTAAACATATCCCTTTCACACAAGATGAAAAAGAAAATAGCATTGCTTTTATTTTAAAAGAAGCCAATCTTCAACCTGTAACGTTTAGAAGATTTCTTCGTTCTTATTTTCAAGAAGTTGGTTTCCGTTATCTTTTTTGGGGAATGGGAGATATTTTATTTATTGTTGGTCTTTTGTTGTTCGGAGCATGGATACTGTATTTTCCTGATTTACATTATTCACTTGAGAAAGGCCATAGTGATAGAATTTATTTTGCTGTCTTTATGGCTTCGCCTCTTTGCTATGCACTTTTGTATTTTCTTGGGATTTGGAAAGAAAAACTATTAGGAACCTTCGAACTAAAGATGACACTACGAGTTTCTTTAAAGGAACTACTCATCTTACGTATGTTGGCGTTTAGCGGAATTTCTTTGATTGTTTCTGTAGGTACTAATGTCCTTATTTGGCAATTACTCGGTCAAGAACTTTCGTTGATAAGATTGTTTAGTTTGTCATTTACTTCTTTGTTTTTATTTGCGAATATTCAACTCCTTTTAGAATTTAAAATACCGTTGCGTTGCAGTTATTGGGTGACGCCAATGATATGGGGTACTGTGGGAGCTTTCTTTATTTGGAAACAAGAAGGGATTACTCAGCTTCTGTTGTATCTCCCGCATTTAATTGTCGCAGGGATAGTTTTTGGATTACTCCTTTTGTTTATCTATTTATTGCGTCACAACTATTTTATGAAAAAGGAAGGAACGATTACCTATGCTAATGCTTAACCACGTCAGTAAGAAATTTCAGTCCAATCTCGTTTTGGAAGATATTTCTTTAACTTTTGAAAATGGTGTTTACGGATTACTGTCTCCAAATGGCGCAGGAAAAACGACATTATTAAAAATGATTACAACACTTTTATTCCCTACTTCTGGTGAAATATTATGGAATGGACAATCAATTAAAGAGCTGGGAGCGGATTATCGTGGAATATTAGGTTATTTGCCGCAAGACTTTGGTTATTATGGCAATTACACTCCTGTAAGGTTTTTAAAATATATTGCAGCATTACAAAAAATGGATAAGAAAGAAGCAAAAAAAATGATTGATGAGCTTTTAGAGCTTGTTGCACTTTCTGAGGTAAAAAACAAGAAAATGAAACGTTTTTCAGGAGGGATGATCCAACGGGTAGGCATTGCTCAAGCGATGTTAAATAATCCGAAGTTACTAATTTTAGACGAGCCAACAGCAGGCCTAGACCCAAAAGAACGTGTTCGTTTTCGTAATTTGATTCATCGTCTTGCTCAAGACAGGATTGTCATTTTATCTACACACATTGTTTCGGATGTGGAGACGATTGCCAAACAAATCATTATGATTAAAAACCATCAATTGCACTGTTGCGAAACGCCCTCTCAAATTACGCGATCAGTGCAAGGGAAAATTTTTGAAGTTCCTGCTACTTATCAATTAACTCAAGAGCAATTGCTATTAAGTGAAACAGAAAGCGATGAAGGTCATTTACTTAGAATTGCCAGTCCATTTATCCCAAAGGAAGGGTTGGAAGTACGCCCAAGCTTGGAAGACGCATTTCTGTATATTTATCGAGATGGGGTGGCTGCAAATGCTTCGGATCATCCCCTTTGAAGTTCGTAAACTATTGGAACAGCCAATGATTCTCCTGTTTTTTATCGCCAGTTTATTGTTAAATACAATCTATATTGCAACAGCAGGACTGGATCAATCTTATTTAGATTATGTTCAGGAAACTAAAGAAAAATCAGGGTCGTTCATTACATCTGAATTTCGGGAAAAGCTTTCCAATCAATCCGCAAGTAGGCAACAACAGCGATTACTGACAGAAACTGCTGAACTGGAGGATATTTTTCAAGGTTATTCAACAGAAGCATTAGGGCAGGAAATCATCAACTTTTATCAAATACAAGGCTCGGTCACCGAAAAAATGAAGCGAAAATATGAAAAATTAACTCCCATTGTCCATGAATTAGCAGAAGAACAAGCTGCATTGGAAATGGGCGCGGCAGGAGAAACAATGAGCGTTTTTACCTTTATTAGAAATCGATTATTTCATGCAATCTTGGGTGAAAGTTTAATTTTTGCTTTATTGCTTGGGTTATATGGAAGTACTTCTGAGAGATTAACCAAAACAGATGTCCTAGTGATGACTTCAAAAACAGGACGTAAAACACAAGTGAGCAAATATGCAGCGAGCTTCATTCTCACCTTTCTTTTTTATGGAGCGATGGTCCTGTTGACTTTTGGTATTTTTAATTATATACACCCTATTGGAACTTTGTGGCAAACAAGTATGTCGACACAATTTCATGTCAATATTTATTTTCCACAATTGCTGGAAATTCCCTTTATCCCTTGGCAACCAATGACATTGTTAAACTACACTATTTTATCTATTGTACTAGGCGGCTTATTAGTCATCTTCTGTCACGGATTTAATTTTCTTGTCGGCTTATGGACAGATCAATTATTTCGAGGATTTATTGTATTCATTGTAATTTATGTTGTCTTTCTTGGGCTGGAACAAATCATTAATCAAATGGGTTGGTGGAATTTGCATTCTCTATTGATGTGGCATCCAATTTCCTTGTGGAAAGTACAAGGCTATTGGTTTACGGAAATGGGACCTTATGCAACAATTCCGTGGCAAGAATCAATTGCAATGGTCATCAACATATTTCTCTTAGGTATTGGCGGTATTTTAACAAGTAAATTCTATGCCACGAAGGAGGTAAAATAAAGTGTTTACTGTGGAGTTTAAAAAATTATTTCAACCGATTTTACTTCTTGTCGCACTCTTGATAACGATTGTGTTCTTCAATCAAGAGTTGACTTTTATCCATAAATTGTGGCCGAATGGCGGTTTAATTCCTATTTATGAGCATGCTTCTGATTGGCAAAATCGATTTGGACAAACGCTTGAAGATGAAGAAATAGCAGAAATCGAAGCGGAGTATGTTACCTTGGTCAAACAAGCGGACAAGATTGTCTCGGAAAACCCTATCGCAAAAAAACTTCAACTTGGAAATTATGCTGAGTTTGAATCATGGTATCAAGAAAATGCTCCCCTTGGGGCAATTAACGAGATGAATGAAGAAGAGATAGAAATCGTAAAACAAAAAGAAGCGATTGAGCAAGATTTAACAGATAATACAGGTCATTCAATGGCGGATCAAATCGATGTCTTACAAAAATTATATCACTCTATGAAACAATTTGATTCATCAGATGTGTTTCTCAATGATGAACATTATACGGAAAAAGAAAGAGAAAGGCTTTCAGAAACATTGTTTATGGAAGAAGGTTGGCGGAATATTTTGCCCAGTTATTTAACTTCAACAGTTGCTAGTTATTTTGAAAATATTCTTATCTTGTTTATTTTTCTATTGTCTTTATTGATTCCTTCTGTTTTTGTTAGAGATCGCTTGTTAGGGTTACAAAAAATTCAATGGAGCAGTCGTCATGGGCGAAACATTCTTTGGACACAATTTATTATTGGTATGACTGCTACTTTTCTGTTGATTACTTGTGTCGTAGGATTTTTTGGAAGTTTGTTGTATTTTACTGATTTTACACAATATTTCTCGAATGGGCTGAATTCATTTTTTATCGATAATGAAGAACCTTTATTACTCTCTTTTTATCAATGGACATTTGCCGAGTGGATAGTGAACGTTGTATTGTTAGTTTATTTGATTGGGATGGCTTATAGTGGAATTCTCATATTCCTCTCTCAGACCAGTCAACATTATTTGTCATTATTAATGAAAATCATTCCAGTTGGCTTTGTTTTTATTTTCATTGCTAATCGAGTACTTAAAGATGCATTTTATCTCAAAAATGATTTGTATCAATGGATAAAAATTCCAATGATTGAATTATATGCGAGCATCCTATTATTGGTTATCAGTATCAGTTTACCGATCATCTTTTGTATTCGTCAACAAAATAAAGATTTATTGGATTGATTTACCATCATGGATTTAAAAAGAAACTTATTTAGAAGAGGATTGGATATCTAATGTTTAAGATGTCAACTATTCCAAAAAAATTGACACTTTCAAATCGATCAAAACACTTATACACCAACGTTTCTACGTATGATTTACTGTTTCCTAATATTTTTTCTCTTCCTGTTTGAAACAGGGGAAAGCGCTGTTTTTCTAAAAAACAGAATTACGAAAGGGGGATTAAGTTCGGCCATTTTTAAGAACACGGTGGTAGGAAGGAGGTTATCGTGTGCAAACACATAATTTTTAACAAAATGAGTCAATTTTTATGCCTAGCTGGCTTATGTTCAGTTAGGATTTTTTGTGTATTTCACAATTTTTTCAAGCAAATCACTCTTATTTTTTGCATTTCATAAAAATTCTTGTTGAAGGTTATGAAAGGGGAAATCATCACCCTCCTTTGCAGTTGCGAAGGGAGAAGAAATGCATGACAGACCCAGATCGCCGTGCAATATAAACACAAAATCAGATACGTTCTGCTGATGGTGAGCTACCTGATTCTTGTGCCATGACTTCTCATAGAAACGAGCGAAAACCAATGAATCTAACGTAATCGTGGTGAATTATTGGTGATGCCTCATCAGTTTGGATAATGATACTCCCCTACCGTCATGGTTCCAGCGTTTGAAGCGTCGCAGGCTATGAGTAGGGCTGGAACCAATACTTGCAGGGGTGAAATTCCCGTGGGGCTGTACCAACAGCCGTCTGATTTTTTAAATAGTCGATTTATCTATGTATATACTTTTGTATACAAAACATCTTTATATACAGATGCAGGTGAAACGCAATGATTGATACATCTTTTTAAAAATACAAATTGATGATGCATTGGGACAGTACATTCTTAAACAGATTGACGAAAAGATGAAGGAAATCGGAACCGATAAGTTATTTTATAGTCTTGATGATTCTATTCGATTGGGAAAGTAATATTACACTGGGTTCCTAATTGAAGTTTACTATTTATCTCAACTTCTCCGCCATGAGCTATTATGATTTGCCTTGCAATTGCCATTCCTAGTCCTGTTCCGGAATTATTGGAAGTTGCATTCGTCCCCCGGAAGTATCGATCGAATAAATGTTCAATCGTTTCTTGATCCATACCGACCCCATCATCTTCAATTAAAACACGAATTTGTCTTGGATGAGACAGGTTTTCATGAAGTATGATCTTAATTTTAGTATTAGGCGGATTATGTTTGATACTATTCGCGATTAAGTTTTCAAATGCTCGCTTTAAGTATTTCGTATCCATATTAAAAAGTATTTGTTCCTTATTCGTTTCAAATGAAAACACCTTATTTTTTGATTCAGGCATTTTTCTCAATTGTTCCAAAGTACCTTTGAGAACATTTACAAGGTCTTTTTGTTCAAGTTGTATCGGAATAGTATCATTTTTCAATTGAAAAGTTAAATTGAAGTCTTCGATTAGTTGCTCCATATACTCCACACGTTCCTCCATGATTTTGGAAAAGTGACGTACTTTATCTTGTTCCCAGTCATGTTCATGTGAAGAAAGGAGTACAGTATACCCTTTGATAACAGACAAAGGCGTCTTTAGATCATGTGAGACTCCCGTCATCCATTCTTCCCTTGTCTTTTCTAATAACTCTCGTTCTTCTTTGTTTCTCTGAAGAGTTGATGTAAGCCTAGAAAGAGCCTGCGTCAATTCTTGATACGTTTTATATTCAGCTTTATTTCGCCAGCGTTGCTTTGAATTAAACTTTCGATTATTAAAAGGTTCTTCATATTTACCTATAGATAGATTTTCAATCCAAGATACAATATAGAGTAAAGGAGCACCTAATTGTCTTCCAAAAAATAAGGCAATTAATATTCCAATAATAATGATGATGGAAAGAACCCATAAATTATTCACCCAATATTGAAAGGGATTATTACTTGTCATCGGTTTCCCCAAAACCCATGTTAGATCCTGATTATCTTTGGTTTCATACCATGTAGATAACTGAAAACCCTTTTTGGCAGGATATAAGTAGTCAGACACTAGTTCTCCAGGGGCATAATGATCTGGCATGCTTTTTGGTTTGTTAATGGAAAAGACTTCATTACCCTGCTCATCCAAGATTTGTACCCACATGTTGTTTTTTATCAAATCTTCTTTTGTCTTCGAGCCTATTGTAGGCTTTTGATCAACCATATCCGTATGTTCAACGATTTTGCTAATCGATAATTGTGGATTTTCTTCTTTGTTATGACCGAGAAAAAAGCTAATCAAAATAACACTAAGAACAATGAGTAAGCCCCAAATAAGCATTAACCAGAAAAGTCGTGATACGAAGTAATAGGCGACACGGTTTTTTAATTTCACAACAATTCCTCATTTACGTCTGTTTCAAATATATATCCTAATCCTCGGACTGTTTTAATCCATTTAGGTCTGCTTGGATCTTCTTCTATTTTTTCACGTAAACGCCGTACATGTACCATCACCGTACTGTCCCCACCATACAATTCTCCCCATACATCTTTATAAATTTGATGCTTACTTAAAATTTGGTTAGGGTGTTCGCAAAAATAGAGTAAAAGTTTCATCTCCTGGGTAGGGCACTCTATTCGTGCACCATTAACAATGAGTCTTCCAGTATTGGGATCTATATTAAAAACGCCATAATCGTAAACTTGCTTCCGTGTATGTTGGGATGGAATTTGAATAGAACGTCGTAATTGAGCCTTCACACGAGCTACTACTTCTAATGGATTAAAAGGTTTTGTAATATAGTCATCTCCTCCAAAGCTAAAACCCTGCAACTTATCTAAATCTGTTGTTTTTGCTGTAAGAAACAATATAGGCACATCTGTCTCCGAACGAATTTTGCCACATAGGGTAAAGCCGTCTATATCAGGCAACATAACATCTAACAATATAATGTGGGGATGATTTTGTGTTGTCATTAAAAGTGCTTCTGCTCCAGTAGCGGCTGTTAAGACATTTTGAAAGCCTTCCTTTTCAAATATTGTGATTAATAAATCTAAAATATGCCGATCATCATCAATGATAAGAATTTTATGATCCTCAAGTTTTAAAGTCACACTTTATCTCCCTTCCTATCTTCATTATTACATTAAACATAAATAAAAAAGCCCATTTAGTAAAGAATTTATATCCCGTTTAGGTTACTGAAAAGTGTAATTACTCCATAACCCAAGCTACTCTAAGTATGTAATTGAGATGGAGAAATATTCGGAATTGGATTGTTAAGCAAATGTTTAGGGAAAGTTTCATTCATGTTTAATTTATTTCGTTTACGATAGAAATGAGGTGAGAAACAGATGAATGATCAAATATTAATGACAAATGATCTAACAAAAAAGTACAAAAAACACATATCTGTAGATGGACTAAATTTACGGATTGAACGTGGACAAATTTACGGATTCCTTGGGCCAAATGGGGCTGGAAAAACGACGACGATTCGCATGTTACTAGGCTTGATAAAACCCACAAAAGGTAATATTGAAATTTTTGGGCAAAGCCTGAAAAAAAATCGTCTGCAAATTTTACAACAGATTGGATCGTTGGTGGAGTCCCCAACATACTATGGAAATTTAACTGGCCGTGAAAATTTAGAGGCGGTTCGAAGGTTACGAGATCTTCCAGAAAAACGTGTGAATGAAGTATTGGAAATAGTTAGATTAACCAAAGTTGCGAACCGGCTAACAAAAGAATATTCTCTTGGAATGAAGCAACGCCTGGGGATTGCCGCTGCAATGCTTAGTAATCCAGATTTATTAATACTTGATGAGCCAACTAATGGTTTAGATCCATCTGGTATCCAAGAGATTAGGGAGTTGATTAAAAAATTGCCTGAAGCAGGAATGAGTGTTCTTGTATCCAGCCACTTGTTAAGTGAAATAGATCAAATGGCTACACAGGTAGGGATCATTAATAATGGAAAAATGATTTTCCAAGATTCGATTGAACGCTTAAGGCAAAAACAGAAACCACTATTAAAAGTCGGCGTTAGTGATGTCATGAAAGCAAATGCAATATTAAAAGAGCAAGGAGTAAAGGCTGATTTACAAAACGATTTCTTGTGGTTAGCCCAAACGGAACCTGCGTTTGTTTCAGATATTAACGCTACTTTGGTTCATTCAGATGTATCTGTCTACCGACTGGAAGAAGTGAAAAGAACACTTGAAGATATCTTCTTAGAATTAACGGGTACAGAGGGTAGCTTATGAGAAAGATATTGTGGGCAGAACAATTAAAATTAAAACGTTCATCGTTATTGATTATTGTATTATTGGTTCCATTACTTATCTTGGCATATGAGTTGGTGAATTTCACCTATCGTGCTGGGTTTGTGGAAAAACAGGCGGAGATGTTCGGTGCTGATTCCATGTGGATATTTTTATTGTATGACAATAGCTTGTTATTTGGACTAGGTTTCCCATTAGCCGTTACACTTACTGCATCAGTGATAGCGAATATTGAACATCAGGCAAATGGATGGAAACAAACCCTTTCAATGCCTATTTCAAGAGGAAAAATCTATTTAAGTAAATTTATTTGGTTAATGATTAGTCTATTCTTTTCTGTTACTATTTTTCTGATTGGAATGGTTTTTCTAGGGAAGGTACTCGGATTTGAAGGGAATATTCCATGGGGCTTATTGATAGGCGACAGTTACGGCATGTTGATTACCGTATTACCAATTATGGCGTTTCAATTTTGGTTATCCATGACCATTAAAAATCAGGCTTTCTCAATTCTTATTGGAGCAATTTCTGCTATTATGGGTTTATTTTTAGCAGCTGCTCAAACGACAAGATGGTTACCCTTAGCCTATCCAAGTCAAGTCTCAACGATTATATTGCAATATGAAGGATTAGGGTATAATCAAGATTTTTCTGCCTTCCTCGTCATCAATTTGTTATTAGGTATCATCCTAATGTTTATCGGAACTATACATTTTGCTAAACAGAATGTGCAGTAAGGAGGGATTATGTTGAAAAATATATTATATGTTGAACGATTAAAGTTAAAACGCTCCAAGTTGTGGTTACTTTATTTGCTAGGTCCGTTATTAGGTGTGTGCCTGGCTTATATCAATTTCTTTAAAAACTATGACCTTTTTATGCAGCCTGGGGATAATGAATGGATAGAGGCGTGGACACAAGTAGCATTGTTTATGGGTCCTTTTGTATTGCCAATTCTAGTGGGGATATTCACGGCTCTTGTTTGCAGAAGTGAACATGTCGGCGGAGGATGGAAACAACTATTAGCCTTACCAATCAAATATTCGGATATCTTCTTAGGGAAGTCTTTAACGGTAGTAATAATGGTAGTTATTTCAATGGTTATCCTATTAATCTTTTTTATAGGATTTGGTTATGTAAAAGGAATAGAAGGCAGTCTTCCGATATTTACAATATTCGGATTCGTGATTAGAGGGATTTTTGCGTGTTTACCATTGATTCTTCTACAACTAACGATATCCATAAGGGCTAAAACCTTTGGTATACCATTGGCTGTTAGTATTGTTTTTACTCTCCCAGCTATTATAGTTGCCAGCACACCTTTAGGGCAGATTTATCCTTGGACGCAACCTATGCTAGCTATGTCACCTGAAGATGAATCACCTATTCAGTCTTACTTGTTATTTTATACGCTAGTTATTGGAACCTTCGTAGTTTTACTAATATATGGTTTACGGAATTTTACTAAGCGGGATACTTTTTAATTACATTTAGCGGGCTCGAATGAGTTATTTCAGTCGATAGAATTCGGAAAATGACTAAAGAACTTTAAAAAGCTGGTTGAGGAACAATCTCTTGATAAAATCTTTGCGTAAAGATAGCTGAAACTGTCGGTGTTGATGAGAAAACCATTAGAAATATTTTAGGGTAATCGGATTATCTTATAAAATTTATAAGCACATTAGGTTTTTGACTGAGGTCTAAACAGAAAAATTTTAAAATCTTAAAAATGGGATCTGATTTTTTGAGCATACTGCATATTTCTTCACTCACTAATACAACCTAAAACCGTTGTTTGTTTAGAGTGCAAAAACAATACAGACAGCTAATATATCAAACGGCGGTTTTGAAAATAAGAAAATTCAAAGCCGCCGTTTTCCCTTTTTAAAAATAGGATTTCGGAGGGTGTATTAAGTGCGCCCTTTTTTAGGACACGGCGGTATGAAGGAGGTTATCACCGTGTTTATTTATGCAGACATTGATTGGTTATTACAATTCATATCAAGAAGCATTTTAAAGTGCTACCGAGTCATTATGCCCATAAAGTGGGAAGTAAAACTGTTCCAACACCCAATAAAAGAGTACTATCAGAAAAAGATATAAAAATATCTATAACTAAATATTTTTTCATTTTTTAGTTGGGGTATTAACTTTTTACAGCATGGATGTAGTGAATTGTTTCGAATGCAGACAAATAGTCCGTACGGTCATGAAAGAAATTTTCGTTAATCGCAACAGGTGATAAATGTTCATCAATGACTAAACCTAAGTCTTTTAATAATTCTTTTATTTCATAATAGGTAAAACATGATTTCATAGACTCTCCACTAGCTGAAGCCAATTGAACCATATTTTGAACGCGATTAGACAATCCTTTTTCTTTAAAAAGATTCTCATCTGCATAATCAAAAACGATAGAGCTTCCCGATGGAACCTTGGTAAATAACTTATTAAGTAAGTTGGTTGTTTCCTTTTTTGTTAAATAATAAGAAACACCTAAAAGACTAAATAAAGTATTTTTATCCGTCTCAAAACCTTCTTCGATAAGATGTTGAACAGTAAAGTCTTTAGTGAAATCGGCTGAAACAAAATGAAGATTGTCTGGAATTTGATAATTAGCCTCTGTTAATCTGATCTTTTTAAAATCTTGTGTGGCTGGGTGATCGACTTCAAATATTTCTAAACTATCGTTTAAATTGGGATGTCGGAAACAAAAGGTATCTAAGCCAGCTCCTAAAATGACATACTGTTTAACACCTTGCGACATCTCATGCAATAATACATTTTCACAATAGGCAGCACGTGCTAAAGGGGTTGGAGAAAGTTGGACTTGTGTAATCCATTTTAATATTTCTTCTGGATCATTTTGAAACTCATTTGCAATTTGACTATTAAAGAATTGAATTCCATTTGCTGTGATAAGCTCGCCCAAAAGCTGAGATTAAGGAAGTTAAGCTTGATTCATTTTTTTTCATACAATAATCCTCCTAAAAACAAAAATAAGATTCCCCTGGCCAGGAGAATCTTATTATATACACAAATGTTTTAACTGTAAATTATAGCATAAGTGAATTTTTTGTCAAATAAAACGACTTCATTTTAATGAAAAAGATTTCTTTCATAACGTGGGCAATCATATAATAATTGTTTTACAATCCTCTATCTATTCGCAATTAGATTGCTTTCCTTATTACCTCTTTCGAAGCCACGCTTTTATATTATGTTAACGATATGAAATACGATTTATCATACATCAGTTAGGTATGAATTTATAAGTTTAGGTGAATGTATGACAAAGGATACAAATATTCTGATTTGTGTTTTGAATATTCAGTTTTTTGTATGGAGAATCAAACGTTGACAAAAGAGGAAGAGAAGAGTAAAATATACTCTTGAATCTTAATTTTTACGCATGTAATTATATCGTAACATTTTTCCGTTTGAAAGTCAATAGTTTTTTAAAAATATTTCTAAGGAGGAAATGTGTATATGTTTTTACCCAAAATGCTTCACACTCTAAATTCTTCGATGTTGGAAAAACATACCGATGAAATAGAAGAGATAAACCAAAAAGCAAAAGAATTTGGGCTCATATTAACTCGTAATGAAATAAAAAACATCATAGTTGCTAGAAATCAAGTCCTCCAAAGCTATGGTCGAGTGGAACTAAGTGTTGACGTAATCAAAGAATTAGCGGGGGTCTTCTGTGCTTCCCCTTACGTTGATGATCAGAATTATGTATCCACCCTATATGAACTGCAAGAAATATTTTATTACTTAAAAAATGAGACGGAAGATAAGATTGGGGACATTCCATTGATTTGTATCATGAAGGATTACTTTGATAATGTTTGCAATGGTTCTTTGGAACTTTTAAAGAGTAAGCTTGAAGAATTTGCGGAACAATTTAGAAGTGATCTCTCATTTAGGAACTCTTTTCTTGAAAAGGAGGAACAATAATGGAATCAAAAAAACGATCCAACGATTGCTCCTTAGTAACACAAGGAAAAATAAATCAAGCTCGTTTATTACAAAACCAGTATACACTTTCCATTTTAAATGAAGGATTACGAGTAGGTTTACTAAATAGTGAAGAAGTACAGGGTACACAAAGACAATTGATGTCTATATTAGAAAGTTTGATTAGACGGTATACCCAGGGAGAAAGCTCTTCTGTCACGTCTGAAACAGCTGTCAGTATACTCACTTCTATTTTATATGCTGTAGACGCTTATCTGTATCATTTAGATGATCCAGATAAGGCAATTGACGTATTAAAAAAAGGCAATATAGCAAGTGCATACGAGCAAGGTGTGGATTTGATTCGCCATTGTTTGGAGGAAACAAAACAACTATATAAAGAGCTCAATAATAATAAACTGGATATTGCGGTAGAAGCTTATAATATAACCATCGATGAGTCCATCCCTGTGTTTTTAAAGAAATATGGCATTATTTTTGATGCACATAATACAATGGCCAGTATTGATTATCCATTAGCGATTGACGATATGAGCATTCAAGGTGTTTATTACCTTAGACAATATTTGACGCATTTAAAAATGGAGACCCAGTTTTGTCTTTTGTTTGATAAAGATGATCTTCAACATCTTTTGGTTAACTATGGGAGAATATGCGGTTTCGATTATCGAATAGAACTATTCAATATATTTGAATTAGTATTCAATAATGCAGTTTTTTCCACGTTATCAGGAGGACATGCTAATCAAATAAAAATCTCAATCAATCAATATGAACAGTTAAATGATTTGTTTCATAAGTTAAATGATAGTCAGATTCAATCCATTATTTTAAAAGCTGTGGATCGTTTACAAGAACATTTCAATATTATTGATCTTCAAATGAATGATTACTTGAACCAATGTGGAATGAACCTTGTGCAGAGGATTAAAAATGTTATAAAACATAACCGCCTTGAGACCGTGGTCATCGTAGAGAAGGAATTGACTTCTAAATCTATTGTAACAGCATTCAAAGCCTCCGATAGAATGAGTGATAATCGTTTTCGATCATTAGTTGAAAAAATCACAAATTACGAAAAGACAGTGGATAAAGTGAACCTGATTCGAAATAATTTTCATTCACTTCCTGATTATATCGATATGCTGAATAGCGACTGTTTATTGGCGGATGAGTATAAACAACTTTTTAAGACGTTTGGCGAAGTAGAGCTGGCCATTTTGGTGAAGATTGTATTCTATGAAGAATTACGGGACAATGCCACAGATTTATCTTCTCTTTATGTCGAGGAAAAGATGTATGAAAACGAATGGCAAAATCATTTTATTGAATTCATTCAAAGCATTGATATTAATAAAAAAAACGCCATTGAGGGGTGCGTTAATGATATTGATTATGAAGAAATTAGTTTTTACTAACTTTGAATTGTAAAGTAATTATAACTATAAGGAAAATCAACTTTATACTATAGAGAAGAATACATTTTGTGTTTTTTTTGATTATAATCTATACTATTCAATAGACAGACAGACGGTCTAAAGTTAAAGGAGCGGTATAGATGAGGAAGTCTAAAGAAGCGCAGGAAAGAAGAAATGAAATATTAGATGTGGCAGAAGTATTATTTAATGAGAAGGGTTATGACGGAACGAGTACGAATGATATCTTAAAAAAAATTGGAATTGCTAGAGGTACGCTTTATTATCATTTTGAAAGTAAGGAAGCCATTATGGATGGGATTATTGACCGCTATCATAAAAAGGTGATCGAAGGAGCACAAGCCATTGCAGAGAAAAAAGAACTGCCTGTGATTGAACGATTACTTATGTCAATTACTTCATTGAATGTGACTGGAGCTGTTTCTGAAGAATTGATGACACATATTCATAAGCCGCAAAATGCTCTTATGCACCAAAAGATTCAAAAGGTGTTATTTAAAGAAGTCACACCGATTATTACACTCATTATTGAAGATGGAATAGAAGAAAACATATTTCATACAGACTATCCTTTTGAAACGGTAGAGATGTTGTTGATATATGCTTCTACTATTTTCGATGATGGAACCATCGAATTAACACAAGAGGAACAATCTCAGCGAATGACAGCTTTTGCTTATAACGCAGAAAGACTTCTCGGGACAGAGCAAGGTGCAGTTAGTCAACAGTTGATTAGAATTTTGACAAAAGAATAGAGGAAAAAATGTATTCTCGAATCATACGAAATGATCTTTTCAGAAATAAACTGATAAGTATAACGACGATGTTATTTATTACTGTTGCGACAACACTTGTCAGCTTAGTAGCTATTCTAACGATTAATCTTATCGGGTCCATCGATACCTTAACGAAACAAGCACAGGTTCCAGATTTCCTGCAAATGCACAGTGGAGATATTGATAAGCAACAAATACAAAGTTTTGCAGCAGCACATGAGAATGTTAAAGATATGCAGGTCCTTGACTTTCTGAATATTACAGGGGCAAAAATTCAATTAGGTAAAAACAGTTTAATAGATAGTGTACAGGATAATGGTTTCTCCACGCAAAGTCCGAATTTTGATCATCTATTAAACTTGGATGGACAGCCGATTCAACCAGCTGAAGGAGAGCTATATGTACCAATCGGCTATATGAAGGAAGGAATTACTCAAATTGGTGATGAAGCTAAAATAGCTGGAAAGGAATTCCAAGTTGCCGGTTTCTTAAGAGATGCACTGATGAATTCACCGTTAGCCTCCTCCAAACGTTTTTTAGTACATGAAAAGGATTATCAGGAACTGGTATCAGAAGGAGCCCTTGAATATTTAATCGAATTTCAATTGAAAGATCCAACTAGAACCAATGAATTTGAAACGGCATATGCTGAAGCAGGCCTAGAGGCAAATGGTCCCACATTAACAGGTGGTTTGTTCAAGATTATTAATGGATTATCTGATGGGATTATGATCGCAATGATTCTATTAGTCGGCTTTTTAATTGTGATGATAGCCTTTATGTGCATTCGTTTTACCTTATTAACCAAAATAGAAGAGGATTATCGAGAGATTGGAACGATGAAAGCAATTGGTTTACGACTGACGGATATCAAAAAAATCTATCTGGCTAAGTATGCTTTGCTTGCTTTTATAGGATGTTTCATCGGGTTATTGCTATCATTTATTTTCAGTGAACCTTTATTAGAGAATATCCGCCTTTATATGGGAGAAAGTGATTATGCTAGTTGGAGTATCTTACTAGCTATTTTGGGAAGTGGCCTTGTTTTTCTATTCGTGATTACTTACATTCATTTTTTATTGAGACGCTTTAGAAAAATATCTGCCGCTACAGCCATCCGTACAGGTAGTCCAGAGGAAAAAATTGCTCGAAAAAATTATTTTTTCCTTAGTAAAAATAGGCTACTACCTGCCAATGTATTTCTTGGAATAAAAGATGTCCTGTCTCGAAAGAAGCTGTATACAACCATGCTGATTGTATTGTTGCTTTCTTGTTTTATAATGATTGTTCCTTGGAATACTTACCAAACTGTTTCTTCTCCAACCTTCACGAAATATCTTGGCTTTGGAGAGATGGATTTGATGGTCAGTATGTATCAGTCCGATGAACCAGTAGATAATGAACAACAAGTTGTAAACTATTTAAATGAGAATGAATCTATTGAACAATACGTCCAAATTACCTCAAAATCCTTTAAAGCAAAAAAAGAGGACGGTTCAGAAGAAAAAATAATTATTGAAGTTGGTGATCATACTGCGTTTCCTATCGAATACACTGCTGGAAAAGCACCAGAACAGCTCAATGAAATTGCATTATCTTCCATGAATGCTGCTGAATTTGATAAACAAGTTGGGGATACGATAGAAATTATTTCGGATCATGGTTCGGAGATTTTTATTGTATCTGGTATTTACTCCAATATTTTAAATGGGGGAAAGACAGCGAAAGCTATTTCTTCTGATGAGTCGGCTCCAACGATGTGGCTAAACTATTATATCAAGCTAAGCGATACGACACAGATAGCGGCTAACGCCAAAGAAATGTCGGAAGCTCTGCCTTTTGTGAAAGTGACAGATGCCGATAACCATAAACAGCAAGTATTTGGAGCGACAATGGCTTCCATTAAAACAGCAGCGAATGTTTCTTTGATTGTAGCTTTATTTATTACAGGATTAGTAAGTCTGTTATTTATGAAATTACTAGTTGCCAAGGATCGACCAGCGATTCCGATGTTAAAAGCCATTGGTTTTACCAATCAAGACATTCCTAAGCAATATACAACTCGTGGAATGTTTATTCTAATCATTGGAGTTGCAGGTGGAAGCATATTGGCTAATACCTTTGGAGAATCCATCGCAGGAATGGTTATGGCTTCTTTTGGTATAGAGGCACTTACCTTTGTCAGTCATCCACTCATTTATTTGGGTTTTCCAATATTGATGTTATTGGTTACGTTACTGGCAACGAAACTAGGTACGAGTCAAGCGGGGAAAATAGCAATTGCAGAAAATATAAAGGAGTAACTGATGAAAAAAGTAATTCATGCACAACACATTCATAAAACGTTTGCTGTGGAAAAAGAAAGAGTCAGGGTCTTAGAGGATGTATCTACAACCATTTACGAAGGAGAATTTGTCTCCGTTATGGGACCATCAGGATCAGGGAAATCAACGTTACTTTACACTTTGAGCGGCATGGATACAATCGACAGTGGTGAGGTAATCTTCAACGACCAAAGCCTTACAGCATGTGGAGAAACAGAACGCTCAGATATCCGTCGTCAACAAATGGGTTTTGTCTTTCAACAGCCTACATTCTTAAAAAACTTAACGATTATCGATAATATTGTACTTCCAGTAATGCGAGATAATCGTAAAAAAGGAAAAGAGTTAGCAAATAAAGCAAAGCTGCTTCTAGAGAGAACTGGGATTGGTGATCTTGCCTACCGAATGACAAACCAAGTATCTGGCGGGCAGCTGCAAAGAGCTGGGATTTGTCGGGCTTTGATTAATGAACCGAAAATGATTTTTGCTGATGAACCAACAGGAGCTTTAAATTCAAAGTCTGCCAAAGAAATCATGAAAAGTTTTCTACAAATTAATCAAGAAGGGTCAACAATTCTCTTGGTGACGCATGACGCGAAAGTTGCTGCCCAAAGCGAACGGATATTATTTATGAAGGATGGACAAATTGTCGATGAACTGCATTTAGGTAAGCTTTCTAATTCGTTTTTAGAGAATCGAATAGAAAAAGTAACAAGGAAAATGTTAAAAGTAGAAATGTAGCCTATTTTACGGAATAGGAATTTAGGAACTAGGAGGTGGTTTTAAGTGAAAACATTTAAATATATAATTTTTATTATGATTCCTTTGAGTATTATTGTCTTTTATCTATGGCGATTTGCTTCACGTAAACATGAAATTCCTTGCCCTTTTTGGTTGCGAGGTTTAGTGGAGATGGATAATCCATTGACAAAAAGTAACAAAGCTAAAGTAATCATTGAGCAATCCAACATTCAACCGGGCATGCATGTCATTGATTTTGGCTGTGGACCTGGCCGGCTTACTCTTCCATTGGCAGATTGTGTTGGTCCCAATGGAACAGTTACAGCAGTAGATATGCAGGTGAAAATGTTACAAAGGGTAGAAAAAAAAAGCGGCAGAAAGAAATTTAAATAATATTAAATTTGTGCAAGGAAAAATAGGGGCAGGAGAACTACAGCTTTCTTCGTGTCATCATGCCTTGCTTGTCAATGTTTTAGGTGAAATTCCCGATCAGCAAGCAGCTTTTAAAGAAATTTATAATACATTAAAGTCTGGTGGCGTTTTGACGGTAACAGAAACAATATTCGATCCACATTTTCAAAAGAGAGAAAACGTGCTGACATTAGCCAATAAAGTAGGATTTCTCTTGGCAATTGGTCATCATATTCATTGTTATTAGAGAAACCAGCAAGGATAATATCAGGTGAATAAAGAAACATAGTCAGATTATTACTTTCATTATTTCACTTTATCCCGTCAAGTAACTTGAGCAATATTTGTTCTATGATATAAACGGTGAACAACAGATTGTTCAAGTTACACACAACTACAGAACTGATGAATAAATAAACATTAGCTTTTATACATGTATTATGGGGCTGTTTTATTCTACGTTATGCCAATTATAGGAAATTACAATTCATTATAGTTCCTCTAATTGTAGGAGTTTCCTTTTAGGAATATATATCATACCAATATGCAAGGAATTTATAATTTCCCCATTTATCGTATACACTTTCAAGTTTTTGCTTACCAGGCTTCTCCCCATTAAAATATTTTTTGATAACATGAGCTTTATATTCTGAATCAACAGGCAACAAATCATATTTTCCAAGTATCATTGCGAGAGTATTAAATGCATAAGGACCAATACCTTTAATATCACTTAAATTTGTAATATCACTTTTTAATAATTTATAAGATTCAAGGTCAAAATCAGGGTCTAAAGCTTTTGTGGATGCATCGATAATATATGTACTTCGGTATCCCACTCGCACGTGTTCTTTTAGGTAGGCCTCTCCTGCTTCTAACACGCGTTCTGGTGTGGGAAAGGTTTTAAATTCATGCTGATGATTGGTTTCTACTGATTCGCCCAATCCATTCACAAGATTGCTCACCATATTCATGGTCTGCTTCCATCTCGTATTTGTTGTTAATATTACCTTTACTACATCTTCATAAAGCGTAGGCGAACGCAAAAGTCTTCCCTTTCTTTTAGTAGGAATATGTAAAAGCTCTTCATAATCGTGACATAGAGCATAGAACGGTTCAAAGGTATCTTGCAATCTAAACATCCATGATACTTGGTCTTTAATCTCTTTGATGTCATTATTTTCTAAAGAAATATTTGTTTCAGTTTCGATAATTAATTGATTATCGTGTTTTGAAATACACAATAATATATTTTTACCATTACTTAACTGGACAGGGCGATAAAATAAATGGTCTTCGTTATTCCAATAGTTTGGTGCCAACATCCACCAGCCATAATCAGTGATAGCAGCTTTGAAATTAAACGGTTCATGTAAAGGAATTATCATGATATATATACCAACCTTTCAAATTAATCTACACCAAGTTCCGACTTCTAAGCGCCTTGTTGCTTTCGAATGTCTACAATTAGCCCAATATGATAAGCATTATGAATTGTTAAATGGGTAAGATTCTCCACTTTTTCACTGAAGTGATTACATATGGATCTTCAATGACTTGCTTCCATTCCTGCATAATTTGATGAATAGAAATTAATGTTTCCTCCTACGAATATCCTTCTAGGTTATTAAAGGACTGTGCATTTGTGTTAATTTTATAACGAGTTCCTCTAGGACACCTTGCTTCGTCAACAGTTACATCTTTTAATGCTTGTGTTATCAAGACGTGACAAACCAACCAATCTTGTTATGAACTGCATCTAACTGTGATAATGATAACTCTTTAGTATTCAATGCTAGTCCTCCTTGAGAGTATCTCTATGCTTTCGTACTCTGGATAAGTTTCCGCATGTATCACTACTGCACCAGTGTTTACGGCCATTCTTTGTATTGTCATGAAAGACCCAACGACAATCTTCATTCTTGCAAAATTTCACACGCTTATATTCATTTTTTGTGAATAACTCTGAAAAGGAAAGAGCAATTTCAGACATGAAAGTGCTCCAACTCTGTTTATCAGCTACCAATTCTAATTCAAAATGATTTTCTTTTTTGATTAATACGGGACTCCGTTTTGCTTTATCCATAAAAGTATTTAATTTCATTAATTCATCGGCTGAAGGTAATTGATTCTGAGTTGTTTTTTGAAGAATATCCCTCATTAGTTGACGTAAATTCTGCAGTTCCTTAATTGTTTCATCGGAAGGGTAAGATAAATGAGTCAGATTCCAATCCTTCATAAAATATTCTATCCATTTAGGGTTTGTTAACCTGTCTTCGGACTTTCCTGTCCCGCGATAGTCATACCACATCGTATTAATAATATCTAAGCAAATCATATCATTAGCCAAATTGTTTTCTCCTTCTTTATTTTTTGTGTTGCTTTTATTTATTATATCATGTAATGTTTAAAATAAAAATTAACCATTACAAAAAGGGGATTTAATTTATGAAAATAAAGATGGGTGAGTTATGGAAACACGCAGATTTTATGAAGTTTTGGACAGGTGAAACACTGGCTATGTTTGGCTCTACAATTGCTGCGTTTGTATTTCCATTAGTTGCAGCAATAACATTATCAGCTACACCAATGCAGATGGGGTTATTAAATGCTGCACAATTTGCTCCATTTCTACTTGTAACACTATTCGCTGGTGTTTGGATTGATCGTGTAAGAAGGAAACCTTTAATGATTATCGCTAATTTACTTCGGGCTTTTCTTTATCTATCTATACCTTTGAGTTATTATTTTGGAATTTTACAAATAGAAGGCTTATATATAATTGCCTTCTTTATTGGTACTCTAACCGTTTTATTTGATGTTTCTTATCAATCCTTTTTACCTTCTTTAGTTACTAGGGATTCTCTTGTTGAAGCGAATAGTAAGCTTGAAATGAGCCGTTCAGTTGCACAAATAAGTGGTCCTGGAATTGGGGGAGGATTAGTCAGCTTAATAGCTGCACCTTTTGCAATGCTGATTCATTCAATTACACTTTTTATATCTGCGCTTTTTTTAATTTTTATTCGTTCAAAAGAAACTGCTCCTATAAAACATCAAAAAGTGACACCAATATTTACCGATATAAAAAAGGGATTACAGTTTGTACTATCAAATAAATACATACGTGCAATTTCGGGCGAAGCTGCTACGTATAACTTTTTTAATCAAATAACTTGGGCAGTTGTAATTTTATACATTACTCGAGAATTAGAAATAGGACCTACTTTACTTGGAGTCATTATGGCTACCTCTAGTATTGGTGCTATTATTGGTTCGCTGATTGCAAATTACTTAGCTCAACGGTTTAAAATAGGTAGGACGATTCTCTGGACAATGTTTATTGCTTGTAGTTCACCTTTATTAATTCCTATAGCTACAGGTCCTATTTACATTTCAGCACCTATTTTAATTATTTCGTTCTTTTTCGGTGGAATGGGAGTTGTGATTTCTAATATTCATGTCATTAGTATGCGCCAAACGGTGACTCCTGACCGAATGTTAGGGAAAATGAATGCTAGCTATCGTTTTTTGGTTACTGGAGTGGCTCCATTGGGAGCATTGTTAGGTGGCGCTCTCGGTACCATTATTGGTTTGAGACTAACACTTGTGGTAGGTGGGCTAGGATCTATTGCAGCAGTTCTTTGGGTTCTATTTTCACCTGTACCTAGTGTAGAAACTTTGAATGAAGAAGAATTAAAAAATAAGGAATCTTTAATTGGAGGAAAAACAACATTTTGACAGTAAACCCAACAACTGCTTAAGTATTCTTAAAGGGTCAGGAGTTCTCGTTAACTGCAAAGGAGTTTTTTGTGAAAATCCAATAAGATGTTTAGTATCAGTCCCAACCCTCATAAACGATCGCATGGCTTACCTCGTGACTCTTATTCTTTTCTGTTGATTGAATGAATACCCCATCAGCTTCTGCATAGAGAAACTCAACTTCTTTACCTTCTGGAAATTCAGCGGACTCCTCTAAATCGATGACTAAATCAATTAAGTTGTCTGTTTGCTGTATTAATCCGTATAATTTTGAAAAAAGAACGCTTATAAACATATGAATTGAATCGAAAATTGTACTTTGCAGAAATAGAAGAAATTAGTTAAAGATACCTATAGTTTGAAGGCAGACGGGGTTTATACATTAGAGCATGCTATTCCTGAATTAATCAAAATTATTGATTTACTTGAGCTAGAACAGCGAGCTATAATGCTTGAAATTAATCGTATAGTGGACTTATCTGATTAAATATGAATCTATGTCAAGAAGTTCAGCATTTCTAATGTCCAATTTCTTGACATAGTTCCAAAAATCATCTGGTAATGAAAGCAGAAACGGAATCAGGATAGTACATCAATCATCTTCAGATACTGGACCATCATATTCGGGATTATCAGAAGGGGGTTGAATTTCAGTCATCAATAAAGCGACATGTCCTTCTTCGTCTCTAATGGTGAACAACAACGACTGCCCTTCTTGCAATCCTGCTTCTCCTGCTGCTACGTATGGGAAATTAGAAAAGTCCCCGCTAAAATCTCCGTTCTCATCAGCTTCCAATTCCATTGTATCTCCGATGAATGCGTCTACCTCTGAGACTTGCACATCAACTTCTGGTAATGTTTTTCCATAATAGGTCGATGTATTCTCGTAAAATTCCGGTAAATAAGTAGCCTCTTTGATTTCTTCTATTGCTTCTGTTGCTGAACTACTTTCTATCAATTCCATTCCTTCTTCTGCCGGCTGAATAGGGAGAACAAATTGCTGCTCATGGGGCATGTCACCCATAACATACACGATCAACTCATCACCAGCATCAAGTTCTGTTCCTCCAAGTGGAATTGTAAAATAACCTTCGTCTGACACATCTGGTTCAACCGTTTCCGTATCATCTGTATCTGGCAACGGTAGCTCAAATCGAATATTTTGATTAGGATTAATCGTACCGCTATAAACAACCGTATTTTCATATATATAAGGTAATTCAAGATTCTCTAAGGCTTCAGGGTATACGATATTACCATCACCATCTGGATCTTCTCGCCCGCTCACTTCCTCAGGGTCATAAATGCCAGGTTCAGATGTTTCTCGATTCTCTTCATTCCCCTCGTTTTCTCCGTTTGTATCACTAGGTTGCTCTTGATGGTTTTCTTCATTATTAGAAGATACGTTGTCTTCCGGCTCTGCTTCTCCATGCTGTTCATTTTCTTCGTTTTCTGTTGCATTACGATCTTCAATGTCTGTTTCCTCTGAGCCTAAACCGGTGCATGCTGTAAGAATAACGATGAAACTTAGTAAACCAGGGTATACAAATGCTCGCATTAATAATTCATCTCCCATTTTAAAAGATTGTATAGTGACTTATTCCCAATGGTAGAGCTGTAAAAACGTTTATTGTTCTCTGTATTTGCCTTTTGGGAATATTCTTTGAATTTGAATCAATTCTAAGTCATGTACAACAAATTATGCTTGTAATTCATTCTAATAATGACAAGTGTACTGGGTAAAGTAAACAGTTGACCCTGACACGGTGTTATGGTTTATGATGTGTCTACAGTAAAAGATCAAAAGGGGAATGAAAAATGAAAATTGGAGAATTATCAAAAAAAACGGGAGTAAGCATTCGTTCGTTACGTTATTACGAACAGAAGAATCTGATTCGACCTTCGAGGTTAGAAAATGGATATCGAGAATTTGAGAAATCTGATATTGAAAAAGTAAAAGCTGTTCAATTGTTTTTAAAGATAGGAATGAATACAGATGAGATTTATCATGTATTATCTTGTGATGATTTCCATCTCACTGAAAATAATGGGTGTGCTCATATTGCAGTAGAGCTTTACTCTGAGCGATTAACAAATGTCCGTCAGCAGATAAATTACTTGCAAAAGATTGAACACCAGCTAGAAAACCTTGTGGATTATTGGGATAAAGAAAAAGAAAAAGCTAGAAAGTAGGGATTAAATGAATTACAGACTTCTTATATTAGTACTTGGAATATTTATCATTGGGACAGATGATTTTGTAATTGCTGGCTTACTGCCTCATATTTCTAATGAAATGAATGTTACAATTGCTACAGCAGGTCAGCTAGTAACTGCATTCGCTATTGCATATGCTATAGGAGCTCCTCTTTTCGGAACTTTGATGATGAATTTACCTTTAAAATCGCTTTTGGTTATATCTATGTTGATGTTTGCTATTGCTAATACACTGTCATCAGTTGTGACTTCTTATGAAATGCTCTTTTTAACAAGAATATTAGCTGCGTTAGCTGCTGCTATATTCACCCCGTTAGCGATGACTGCTTCTACCAGTCTAGTACCCGATAAAATGAGAGGCAAAGCATTGTCATTTATATTAGCAGGAATAACCATGGGATTAGTTTTAGGAGCACCGATTGGAACATGGCTTGGAAATGTTTTTACTTGGCGTTATTCTTTTGTTTTTGTTGCTGTAGTTTCTTTCATTACTGTCATAGGAGTTCTGATATTCTTGCCTAAAATTGAAAGAGAAGCAGAACTAACGATTAGGGAAAGATTAAAAGGTTTCAATAAAATTATTCTATTAACGTTATGTGTAAACATTATTGGTACCACTGGCGGTTTCATGACATATACGTATATAGCTCCTATCATTACAGGTATCACGAACGTAGAGAATATTAGTATTTTTCTTATGTAGTTTGGAATAGGTGCACTTTTCGGGAATTTAGTTGGAGGTTACTTCACAGATAAGATTGGCGCTCCAAAAACATTAAAACTATCGCTAGGAGGCTTTGCTATATTATTAGCAGCATTCTCATTATTATCACTGTTAAATCCATCTACATTTGCAATTATAATGGTTTCAATTGTGGCGATATTGTGGGGAATCCCTGGTTTTGGTATGAACCCTGCTCTTAATTCATTTCTCATATCTTTGAATCCTAAGCAGGCCCAAATGGTTTTATCATTCAGTGCCTCGGCTCTTTATATTGGAATTGGATTAGGAGCATTTGTGGGAGGAGGCGTTATAAGTATAAGTTCAGTAAATTATGTGGGAATAGGAAGTAGTGTATTAGTTCTTATTGCATTAGTATTATTTACTTTTATTAATAGAACAGCTAATAAGAAAGTAAAATCGAGATTTTCCTAATATAATATATAATGAAAGAAGAGCCAGTTATAAATGTTTCACCCTTACTTTAAGGGAGTAAAGAGCTAACTTAATTTGAAAAGAGAATGCCTGTTTAACAGCATTTGTTTTAAGCTAAAATGGACAAAATAAGTTAAAAATAATATAGTTCCCTGCCAAAAACCCTGCCAATAAAAAATTTTGGCAGGGAAATTTTTGAACTAAATTAGGTAAGAGTTAGACATGATTAATTAATAAAACAAAAAAAGAATCCATTTTGAGAAAGGCTTGGTTCAAAATGGATTCTTTCTAAAATTCATTTATACTGTGAGAGAAAGAACCGTACAACTTTAGTAACACAATGTTTGATTAATTAATTTGCTAAGACTAAAAATGTTATAAAAAAGATTGCATATGATCCCATTAAAGCAACTGATATTTTAGCTAACCTTGTTTTAATTGAAAAGGCTGGTATAATTCCAACTTTAAACATATTCACTATTAAAACAACAATCGCTAAGAAAAATGATAACATAGCGACTATCAACGCAATTTGTTCCAACAAGATAACCTCCCTTAATGATATCAATTTTGAAATAATAAGGACATTAATTAAGCTAATTAAAGCTAATACTTGACTCATACGAAATCCATAAATCTCCCTTTCCCTTAGTTCTATGTGCCAAGCATCAATTCCGCCTAAAAGCAAGTCAAATATTGTTTTAAATGACATGTCTGTTTGTTTTAATACCTCAATTAACTCATTGCCATACCGTTTTCTCCAGCTTTTAGGATAAAGATAAATAAACCACTTCATACTAAACCAAGCCTTTTCATACCAAGTGAGGTAACTTTTTGAATTTCTTTAATTTGCTCAGT
Source organism: Oceanobacillus sp. MO10714A (assembly GCF_037072045.1). Classification (NCBI taxonomy): domain Bacteria; kingdom Bacillati; phylum Bacillota; class Bacilli; order Caryophanales; family Bacillaceae; genus Oceanobacillus; species Oceanobacillus sp. MO10714A. The sequence goes on from NZ_JAXHDC010000029.1 coordinate 27,940, forward strand.
TAAATATATTTGTCCTTCCTCTGTCAGCTTGTAAGGTTTTTTACGGTCTTGTGATTCAAGGACACTTATATACCCTGCTTTCTCTAAACGTGAAATTGCTCCGTATAATGTACCTGGGCCTAACTTGATGTCGTAATTTTTTTCAATGTCCTCCATAATTGCATAGCCGTGACGTTTTTTTTCAGCAAGACTTATTAATATCAATAATGAAGGTTCCGAAAATCTGTTTTTATTAACCACGTTCCCACTCCCTTCTAATAATTATTACGTTCAGTGTTATATCGTATGACGTAATAATAAACTATATTTGAGATAATGTCAATAAAATAAATTAATTCGTGTTAAGTTATATCGTTAAAAGTATTTCCACACGATAATCCGAATACCCGATTAATTAATTATCTAATTGACCGCGGTTTTTATTTGTAGTTGCAGTCGATGCTTATAATTTTACTTGACTTTAACGTAGCGTAATACCTTAGTCTTGAAATATGGAGGTGAATTACACCACAACGGGCGACGTTTGCAAAAGAACTGGACTTACATACGATACTATTCTAATTTGGATTAATTAAAAGCAAAGAATGCTAACGGCCAGTTAGTTTTATCCAAATTAGTCTTAGAAAAAATTGCATAAATACTTGCCGGGAAGATTACAGGTTATAAACTTAAAGATTTAGTAAACCGACAACCTTCATTAGGATTTGTTAAAATTGACTTAACACAAATAATTGCTAACTTAAAAAATATATTATTTCATTTAGACCTAACTGACTCCGTGAAAATTTTATGGAAAATATAAAGTTGCTTCAAGATTATAATGTTAAATATTTGTTAAAAAGGTGATTAAAATGGGTGTGACTTATAAGGTAATCGATACAGTGGAACAATACGAAGAATTACTTGCGATTACGGATTTGGAAAAAAGAAAAAATTACTTTCGTTATACAATGATGGAGCCATTTAAGGAAATGTGGAATTTAATTAATGTTCCTTTAAAAGCAAAACAAGAAAATGGTTATGATGTTATAATGGCTACAAAAATGCTTGGTTATGCAGATATTTCCAACGGTAAACAAATCGAACAGGGGTTATCAATCCTAAATGAAAATAACGCTTATATAGTGGCGGATAATACCATCAAAAACTGTATAGAAAACGCTAATAAGTCGGGTTTGAAAGTAAACGCTGATGAAATAAAGTTTGGATTGTATGTTGCAAATCCTGATAAACTAAAGCTACAGAAAGGATATACAGGGTTCGGAGGTATTCCCGGGTTTATTACTGTGAATATCTATCCAAATGAATATAATTTACCGAAACTTCCCGCAGTTATAGCTCATGAATTTCATCACAATATTCGTTTTTCTTATTTTGATTGGGACCATGGTAACGTAACATTAGGAGATTATCTTGTTATAGAAGGTTTAGCCGAGTCATTTGCCAAAGAATTATACGGAACAGAACAATTAGGACCTTGGGTTACTAGCATGGATAAAGAGGAATTAGAGTATTCAACCGATGTTATTAGGGAAGCTCTTGACGTAAAAGGGTTTGCCGAAGTGAGCAGTTATATGTTTGGTGATGAAATTGCGGCACAAGAAGGGTATCAACCTGTTGGGCTTCCTTTCTGTGCCGGTTACGCAGTAGGATATAAGGCTGTTCAGTCCTATATGAAAAAGTATAATAAGACAATTTACGAAGCAACTTTGGCTTCCACTGATGAAATAATTCATGGATGTGACTTGTTTTCTGAGTAACCCTCATAGTCTGCAAAAGGGCGCTATTTTGGGACAAAAAGGATACACATACTAGTTATGTGCTATCCTCTTTTATTAAAGAGTGGGAATGACAGGCAAAGTAACCAAGGGCAACTTTCCTTGTTTTAAATGGATTTAAAAGAAAGTTATTTGTTTAGCGTAACATTTAAGCAGATAGTTCCTTGCAATTTCTCCCACCGAAGTGGATTTTTAACCAAACTTGAGTAATCGATTTTAACGAAAAAATATATTTTAGTAAAGAGAAGGGGAAATTCCTAACGGGTTCTCTTGAAAGTGTAAGAACGCAATTTATATCGTAAACAGGGTATTAAATCAATTGGGATGTAGTACCCTGTTTTTTATTGATGTACCAATGTTTTTAATAAAAATGACCTTATAATTGTAAACCTATTAGCAATCCAATTCGTTACATTAAAAAATAGTGTATCGGTGCTAATTGGTGTGCGAATTAACATGCGAATTGATCCACAAGTTAAGACGATAAAAAACACCCAGATTATAAATGTCTAAGTGATAGTGAGTATTGTGCAATTAATATCTTGCACTGCAATCGCACCCTGTTCCGTAAGATATTACAAGTATCTCATATAAAAAATTATATCCCATCATTATTAAGTTTTTTCAGTATTGATTATATGTTATTATAGGTTAAATGAAAGTTATTCTAATTGAGGTGATTTTCTTTCATAAACACGTGTTAAAAAGAATGGTATTGATGATTTTTTCTATCAGCCTAGTAGATGTGGAAATTCAGAAGCTAAAACAAAAAAATTTAACCTATGAGGATATAGTAAATTTAGCTACTTGAGAAAGTGCAGTCAGAAATCGCTGAACGAAGTAATATAGAATATAATATTTCTAGTATAGATTATAGAAATGATTTGAGAAGTAGTTTAGATATTATAATGAGAGAAAATGGAAAATATATAGAATTTGTTGTTTATGATAAAGAAGATAATCTTCGATTTGGAGTAAAACGTTATAGATTAAAAGATGATGAATTAGTGAATATAAACGGTCATCCAGACATTGACTTTGATTCTATAGAGTAACAAGAGCCCGATTATATAGAAGAAAAAGGAAAAATAATTTAGCAGTAATTAATTAGATAAAACTATAGGAGGTAATAATATGAGTAAAGAAGTGACTAATGAGCATATTTTACAAGCTATTACTGAATTGTCAAAAGAAACAAGGGATGTAAAACAAGAGGTAAATGATTTAAAACAAGAGGTAAGAGATGTAAAACAAGAGATAAAGAAAAATGCTGATAAAATCGACAAGTTGGATGCTAAAGTAACCGTATTATCAGAGGGGTTACTAGACACGCAAGCAGAAGTAAAAATTCTTAAAAATGCAAAATGATAATTGCAACGAAAAGCAATGTTTTGAGTTAAATGGTTCCGATTAGCGTGTGGAATTATGGTTGATTGGCGTATATTAAACTAACTATAAAATTTATAGGCCCGTTTCCTCCAACAAACGGGCCATTTTACGTAATAAAAGCTGTGTATTTTACGTACTAACTGAAAGAATAACAGGAGTGACTATAGAAAGGAGAAATAAAATTATGCATGATAAAAAAATACAGAACCTGACCACACAGCAATACGGGTTGCATTGTGGCGTACTTTGCATGTACAGGTCGATTCACCACCATATGTGCTTGATAGATGAGATCGGCTTACAATTGATTGCTCCTGACAATGAATGGCGCCAAAGACCCGACATGGATCAAAAGTTTTCTAGGGGTTTCTGTGCTTCTAATGTTGCACTTTTTTGTCATCTTATTTTCTTAAAGCGTCTACAGTAAAATGAAAGTTGTGAAGTTATAAATACTCTTAAAGTTATGGGTATATTGTTAATAATAGGTGGTGTTATAATATTAAATACTACAAAAAGTAATGAAACAGCGACAGAACCTTTAAAATAAGGTTCTGTCTTTTATCGTTAAACTAAACTGCCCCTTTAGTTTAAGTGCATTTCTTCACAATTCCACATAAATATCCAGTCTTGTTTAAAGTCTTACTCCCGTTCTGCCATTATGGCTGGGTATAACAAAATATGTTGAAAACATATGCTTCAACCTAGGGCCTTGCTTAGTAATCATGATATTAGCTAAACGTAAGATAAAGAAGAATGAGGAACGATGTAATAAATAACAATTTATAAGAAGTTTTGAGAGCGTTACCACACTTGATTTGGTAACATTTGATGCTCCAGAAAAATTTGAAATTTTATAAGCTAACTACAGATACAATTTATATATCTACAGATATTACCTAATATATATATATTCAGTTGGGTTTTTTGTAGTTTGGATAATTTTTTTAAAAAAATTTTACTTATTTTTGCCATTTCTTAAAAATACTTGTTGAAAGTTATGAAGAGGGAAATCTTCACCCATCTTTGCAGTTACAAAGGGAGAGGAAATAAAGCCACATAACAAACTTGTCCATGCGTAACTCCGTGTTAAGCATGGGTTACTTATTGGAGCGTTGTTGAAGATGCATGTAATCGCTTGCAGCCGAAGCTTATATAATCCGTTTTACCTTTCAAGATTTGAACACAAAATGATTAGTTTTCTCCTTTCATTCATCATATCTTTGTTCTTTGACAAAGAAAGCACGGAAGATAACGCCGTGCAATATAAACAAAAACCAGATATGTTCTACTGATGATGAGCTACTAGATTCATACTCCATGACTCCCAATAGGGATGAGCGATAATCAATGAATCTCGCGCAATCGTGGTAGATTGCTGATGAAGACTTATCAGTTAGGGCATTTTTGTTTTTTTCATTAATTTTGGTAGGGAACAATATAGCAGGAAACATAGGTTGATTATTAGGCATTTTTCTCGGACAGATATGTACATGTGGGTTTAGTAAAAGGTGGTTAGTGTAGTTAAAAATAGAAAGAAGGAATGTTTTTAAGGAATGAATTGAATCGAAAATTGCACTTTTCTGAGATAGGGGAAAAACTAGTAAAAGTCACCTATGGCTTGATGGCAGATAATGTGTATACAATGGACTATGCTATTCCTGAATTGATAAAATTTATTAATTTTCTTGAGCTAGAACAGCGGGCCATAATGCTTGAAATTAATCGAATAGCGGAGAATTAACTGATTAAATTTTGATAAAGACGGTGAAGTCCTTTAATTTACTTACCTTTCCTTTCAATGACTCTAAGAAAATAAAAAAATCACTACTTGAACAAGTGGTGATCTTTTCATGATTGTATATCCATATATTACTTAACTGTATGCAGGCTCTGCCATATGAGACAGTTGACAGTATACTACTTACTTTTTATCTATTCCATTATTGGATAAAGGAATTGTTATGATCACTTTCACACCTTGTTGAGAAGTATTTCTTTCAATCTGAAATGTTCCTTTATGTGCTTCAATAATTCTGGATACCATAGGCAATCCCAAGCCATGCCCTTTTTTGACCTTATTTATTCTTTCTGAAGCATAAGGTAAAAACGCTAATTGAGAAATAACTTCTTCGGGAATACCTATTCCATCGTCTTTAACAATTAAATAATACACCGAAAGGTCTTCGGATATTTGTGTTTCTATGACGATATTGCACCCTTCAGGATTATGAGTAATACTATTTTGTACTAGATTCGTAATAGCACGTGCCAGTAATTTTTCATCGGCAATAATTTTTCCTTCATCATTAGAAATTTTTAAGTCAATCGTATATTTCTCTTCTAATCCTCCATTCAAAAATTCTGCTGCTACATTCCGTACGATGACAGAAGGTCGCAACTCTTTTAAATCTAGTGGTTGCATTTCATACTCCAACATTGAAATTAAGTTTAAATCATTGACAAGTTCTCGAATTTTTTCCGTACGACGTCTAATGATGGAAGCCTGCTCCTTTTGTTCATCAGGCAAATTTTTATTATCTTCCAAATCACTTGCGTAACCTAATATAACGGATAAAGGAGTTCGTATATCATGAGAAATACCAGCAATCCAATTGGACCGTGCCGCATCTCTTTCTTTTAACGCTTGTTTATTTTCTTGAATATTTGAAGATGTTGCATTAATACTTCTTGCTAAATCGCTGAATAACCCTTTTGTATCTAAGTTTACTTTTTTCTCTTTACTTAAATCATGAATACCGCTAATTAATGGACGAATCCCCTTAATGAACTTTGTACTGATAATAATAGAAATAAGTATCGCTACCACTATATTCACGATCACTAAAATCCCTATTCTTAATGGAATGGACTGTGCCCCTTCTGACCAAAATTGTATTTGGTATTTCCATAAACTAGCTTTGGGATAGCCAACTACTACTAATCCATCTTGGTGTTCCCAACTGTATACCGGATATTCATTCAAATAGTACCTTGAAAACTTCGCAACGTCTGTAAGGCTATAGGAATGTGGAATATCACTTGGTAAATCATATTCCCATACCACATTGCCGTCATCATTTATTAACATTGCCCACATATCGTTATTTTGGAGAAACGTCTGACTACGATTTTGTAACGTATATTTATCATCTTGTAATGTTAAATCCTGTGTTACACCTTTCATTACTTTTTCTGGAGAAGGGGTATTGCTCATTTCATCGCTAAATATCAAGGTTCCTAATAGAATAAAATTGACAATAACCAACAAAAAAGCAATTAATATTGTAATCATGAGATAACGACGTATTATTCGAATTACACCAGCCATTTAAACTCATTCCTCTTCTGCTTGCAGTTTGTATCCAAGTCCTCTTACTGTTAATAAAAATTGAGGTTTGGAAGGATCAGCTTCAATTTTCTCTCTAACTCTTCTTATATGAACCATCAGAGTGTTCTCATAACCAAAGTTATCTTCACCCCATAGAAATTGACATAAAGAATCAATGGTTACAATCCTGCCTTTGTTTTCATAAAGTTTTATTAATATTGCATGTTCTTTCGCTGTTAATTGTAACGTACGCTCACCTTTTTGTACCGTTGCACTTTCTAAATCGATCATTGTTTCTCCTAATTGAAATTTGCTAGTCAGATTGGTTTCTTGAGGGGCATACACTCGTTTTAAAACAGCTGTTAAACGTAATACAAGTTCCCGAGGAAGAAAAGGCTTCACGATATAATCGTCTGCACCAAGCCCTAAACCAAGTAACCGATCATCTCCCTCATCTCGAGCAGTTAGAAATATCACTGGTAAATCACTAAATTTCCTTATCGATGACAACAAAGTGAATCCATCTCCGTCTGGTAACATCACGTCCAATATCGCAATATCTGGTTTAACAGAATGGAATGTTTCAATTGCTGTTTTATAATCTTTGGCTGGATATATCTGCGTAAACCCATTTTTTCGTAGTATATCTTCTATCATTACTCTTATTTCCTTTTCATCTTCCACAAGTAGTATTTTTTTATCATTAATATTATTCATAAAATACCTCCGCAACATTTCATTCATATTAATAAATATACCAAAAATAAAAAATGGAATTACAGGCTGTAATAAGTTTACTATAATACATCATGATTTAAACAATTAGCATGTTAATCTTGTTTGCCCAACTTGTCTTTGTTGGCCTATATTGGGTCGCAGGAACTTTACTATCCTTGCAAGGTTCATTTCCTGTGGAAATAATCGGATGGACATTAAGAGGCTGGTTTGCTTCTTTATCTATTATTACTTTTCAATTAGGTCTTTCACTCCGCTTACGTAGTTTTGCTACCCCGATAGGAATAAGCTTGTGTGCCGTCTTTTTTGGTTTATTGATGTATGTATCACGTGTAGGTGTGCTTTTTCCATTTTCTTTACTGACGATTGGCTTAAGTGTACTTAGCCAGGATAGCTTAGCAGGGATGCAAAATATATTATTTTGGGTAATGACTATTTTCTTCATTGTACTATTCTCCAGCCTATCTATTCGCCATTTGAAAACAAAAGATATTGTTTCATCTTAATTTACGAGGAGGTTCTTATATGAAATTTAAGTTATGGAAAGTCATACTATTGATTGTTGGTTTAGTAATGATTATTGGAATAGGCTCATTGGTACTTTTTTATGATTATGATAAACTCTCTCATGATCATCCAAAAGGGAAAGATATGTATTATACCGTCATTACTAGTGAAGGAACGAAAGACAGTGATGATCGATACACTTATGAAGTGATGGCATATGATGAAAATGCAAAAGAAAAAGAGCTAGAGTTTTCGGCAAGTAATCAACTTAGAGAGGGCGCTTATATTCAACTCTATTATACAAGATTTCGGGGAGTTACTTATTGGGAAGAAGTTGACTTAGAAGAATTATCTGCAACAGTTCAAGAACAATTTGAATAGAAGCTATAAATATGCATAATAAAAATTCTATGTCCTCTTCCATCAAACACATCAACCAATAGATGAATTTTGATTCATGTGTTTTCATTTTAATAGAACATCATTATGTATGGCAATAAGAATTGGCAGAAAAAACTCACCATAGAAAAGACCGACCTGATAATCCCGACAGATGTCGCCATTTGTTCAATTTCTGATAGAAGATGACTGGATAGTAAAACTGTTATTCCATAACGGGATGGTAAAGATTTAATAAGTTCCCTCATCTCACCAATACCTGATGGATCAAGCCCATTGGTTGGTTCATCCAAAATTAATAATTTGGGAAACGATAGTAAGGAGATAGCCATTCCTAATCGTTGTTTCATACCTAAAGAGTATTGGTTTACTTTCTTATCTTTTTGCTTTTCTAATCTGTCAATACGAAGTACTTCATCAACATTTTTCCTTGGGACATTTCGAAGACGTTTCATAACGAGCAGGTTCTCTAAACCTGTTAAATGTCCATAGTAAGATGGAGACTCCACTAAGGAACCCGTATTCTGTAAAATAGATGCCCGAGACTTACGAAGATTCTTTCCAAATACCTGAATGTCTCCTGCAGAAGGTTTAATCAAACCTAATAACATTTTGATAGTTGTTGTTTTGCCCGCCCCATTTGGCCCCAAAAAACCATAAATTTCACCTTCTGGTACGTGAAGGTCAACATTGTTTACACTTTTAACAGCACCATGTGTTTTGGTTAAATTTTTTGTTTGTACTATAATCGGTTTATTCATCATGTCATTTCCTCCATATCATTATGATTAATGTAAGTATAACGAGTGAACCTTGCGCCTTCCTGAAAGCTACCTGAAGATTACCTTAAGAATTTAAAAATCAAATTCATTCACTTCACTTGATCAACTAAAAAGGCATATTCAGAGTTCCATTAATCAAAATTATTAAACCAGCAAGTATGTAACTTTTTCTTATTGAGACATGTATTTTTAAAGAATAATTGCTTGAATAATTTGGTCAAAATTGGAAATTGCCTTTTGCGAGAGAAATAGGGATTTGGAACATTAAGTATCTTTTTATTAAAAAACCTAACTTAACTCTTAAATTTTAAGTGAAAGTTAGGCTTATTTTCTTTCATGAGGAAGGATATATTTCAAAGAATCCAGCTGTTAAACTGAAAGAACCAAAATTAGAACAACAAATTCCAAAGTTTCTCTCCAAACTTGAGATTGAACATCAACACGGGTGGTGTCATACTCCAATGGTATCTTGGGAAACGCGATGATGAAGGAAGATCGTTCATTTAGGCTAGCGAAAAAATAAGGTATAATAAGTGTATGGAGTGACGGAGGTGCGTCATATGTCTATTCCTGATAAAATCATAAAAGAAATTGATATGTTAAGTGAACAAGAACAGCAAAAGGAACTAGATAAAATTAAAGAAATATATATGGCTGAGGACGTTGTTTTATTGGGGGAAAACTACTCCTGGTGGGATAACGAAGCGGATGATATATACAGTGAGCAGTAAAAAGAAGCAGGGTGAAGTTTGGTTGGCAGATGTTCTATTTAAAGGCATACGGCAAACTAAACAGTGCTAATGTTTTATTGTCGGCAACGAATTAGCCTTGGATATAGATGTTATTATTGCACCAGTTACCGATCAGGAAATCAATTTGTCCCCAATTTGTCAAAGTCTTAAAGTATTGGGAAGAAGCCGGATTATTAAAACCGTCAGTTTGTACGTACTTCCAAAATTACTTCCATTCACGACACAGAATTGAAACGTCATTTGGGAGAATTACATAGCCATGATCTTGAAAACGTATTAAATATGTGTAGATAGTTATTTTAATATTTAGTTATCAATTCAACAATAGGGTCTTTTAATTGAATGAAGCATTTAGATTTATATGATAGGGATGATAAGGTGAATATTAGACCAAACAAGAAAACAGAAGTCAATAAATTAGTAGAGATATGGTATGAGGGTTCTTTAATAGCACACGACTTTATTGATAAGAATTATTGGAAATCACAGCAAACGAAGATGGAAGAAAAGTATATCCCAATGTCTGAAACCTATGTTGTAAGTAATGAAAAAGACATTGTCGGCTTCGTATCGATGATGAATAATTATTTGGCTGCATTATTTATTGATGTTAAGCATCAAGGTGGAGGATATGGAAAGGGCTTGTTAGATTTTGTTAAAAGGCAAAGGGAAAATATACAATTAAAAGTATACAAGAAAAATAACAAAGCTGTTGATTTCTATTTAAAAAATGGCTTTGTAATAAAAGAAGAAACATTAGATGAACAGACTTCCGAGGAAGAATATTTAATGGAATGGGAAAAGGATTAAGTGTCGTTTGACGAGTTTGCTGTTTATTTAAACAATGGTATATCGTGATGAAAATGAATATACATCTTTTTGAAAGTAGGGCTATCAATGACTATGTTAACAAAGGCTATAGCAGAAGATATTGTGAACAGGACGATGCGGATACTTACTCATAATATTAATGTAATGGATCAAGACGGCGTGATTATAGGAAGTGGTGAAAAAGATAGATTAGGTCACTTTCATGCGGCAGCACTTCAGGTAATTCGGGAAAATAAACGAATAGATATAGATCACGTTAAAAGCAAGCAGTTACCGGGAACGAAACCTGGGATTAATTTGCCGATTGTGTTTGAAAAAAAGATTGTCGGCGTGGTAGGTATTACAGGTCGTCCCGAAGATATTTCCCAGTTTGGAGAGTTAGTTAAAATGGGAGCGGAACTTACCTTGGAACAGGCTGCACTCACTCATCAATTACAGTGGGAAGAACGTTTGCGTGAAGAATTAGTTTTTGAGGTCATTAACGATCAGACGAATGATTTATTAATCGAGAGGGCAGCTAGAATGGGGATTGACTTACGCACACCGCGCATCGCAGTCCTTCTCCATTTTATGTCTGATGAGAATGAAAGAGAGTTAGCAAAAATTAAGCAAGATAGTTTAACTTATTTAAAAAATTATTGTGATACAAATGATCTTGTCGCAAGCGTGCAAACGACTAAAATAGTGATATTAAAACAATTTTCTGAGTCTCAATCCATTGAATCATTGTATAAAAGAATAGAGGCATTACTTAAGCAGTTAACATTTAGATCAAATGGACAGTGGCAAGCCAGTATTGGTAATCCATTTTCCGAGTTAGAAGATGCGAAACGTTCATATCAATATGCTCGAGAAGCTTTGGCAGTGGGGACGATACTATATCCCGAAAATACAATTTATGTTTATGACGATTTATATTTATCTATTCTTTTACATGCCAATCGTTTGCCTGCTGATTTTTCAAAACACTATCATTCCCTCGTTATGGAAGATCAAAGTGGTGATTTGCAAACGACGCTAGAGACATATATTGATAGTCAAGGGGAGTTATCTCGTGTTGCAGAGAGATTGTTCATCCATCGTAATACGCTGAGTTATCGACTGGAAAAAATTAAACGTATTACCGGGAGAGACCCTAGAAACATACATGATTTGTTAAATTTGTATATCGAACAAATAGCATATAAATTACAATCTTAAATTGTGCAGATGACTTAAAGTATAATCTTTTATGTGCCTTCTTTTGTTTATTTGCTTAATGTAATCGCTTTTGCAAAACGATACAATAGTATTATCATCATGATTATAATACAAAAGGAATGACACTAGATGGAAATAGAAGTAAGCGCTTTAGGCGCTATCATTGCACTCGTTATTGCTATTTTTCTTATCCTTATTAAAGTACCACCGGCATACGGGATGGTAGCAGGAGCATTGTTAGGTGGTCTTTTTGGCGGAGTCGGTATAGAAGATACAGTGACGCTCATGATTGAAGGAGCTGAAAGCATTATTCCGGCTGTTCTTCGTATATTAGCGGCAGGAATTTTAGCAGGGGTCCTTATTCAGTCGGGAGCAGCATCAACAATTGCTGAAACAATAGTTCAACGGCTAGGTGAAAAGAAAGCGCTTTTGGCTTTAATACTTGCTACCTTGTTATTAACAACGGTTGGTGTATTTATTGACATTGCCGTCATAACTGTGGCGCCGATTGCTTTAGCGATTGGACATCGAGCTGGGCTTTCAAAAATGGCTATACTCATCGCGATGATTGGTGGAGGTAAGGCTGGTAATATTATGTCACCGAACCCTAATGCTATTGCAGCATCTGATGCTTTTGATGTACCGTTAACGTCTATCATGGCTGCGGGAATTATCCCCGCTATGTTTGGTATTGTGGTCACATACGTGATTGCTAAACGACTAATAAACAAGGGAAGCTTTACAACATCAGAAGAACTACAAGCAGCAAGTGGCGAGAAAGCACCATCATTTCTTCTAGCCATCATCGCCCCTTTAACAGCGATTGTTTTACTTGCCTTGCGACCTCTATTTGATATTATTATCGATCCAATGATTGCGCTTCCCATTGGTGGAATCGTTGGAGCACTCGCAATGGGAAGAATGAAACGTATAAATGAATACGCTGTACTGGGGCTTGGAAAAATGACAGGGGTTGCTGTCATGTTGCTTGGAACTGGGACGCTTGCAGGAATTATTTCTAATTCAGCCTTGGACCAAGTCATCACGAATGGACTTGAAGCCCTTGGTCTTCCAGCTTATATATTAGCTCCATTTTCGGGCGCACTCATGTCCATGGCTACTGCTTCAACAACCGCTGGAACGGTGGTGGCGAGTAACGTATTCGGCTCAACGATTATGGAACTGGGAGTTGCCGGTTTGGCAGGTGGTGCGATGATTCACGCAGGAGCAACGGTGTTTGACCATTTGCCACATGGTAGCTTTTTCCACGCCACAGGTGGTAGTGTATTTATGGATATGAAAGAACGAATGAAATTGATCCCTTATGAATCACTTGTTGGTTTAACCTTAGCCATTATTTCAACACTCATCTTTGGTGTTTTTAAGTTATTTATCTAAAATGGAGTTTTAAAAGGCTTAGTGATATCAGAAATAGATGTTGTTTAATGACTTCTCTACTAGTTTTAGTTATTACGATAAGAAATGGAGTTGACCCTTATGAAAATAGTCATTGCTCCTGATTCATTTAAGGAGAGTATTACCGCTTTAGAAGCGGCTGAAGCTATTGAAACAGGTTTTAAAAAAGTATGGCCTGAAGCCACTTATCTAAAAGTTCCCATGGCGGATGGGGGAGAAGGGACGGTACAATCTCTTGTTGATGCTACTGATGGGAAAATTATAAAGCAAACTGTGACAGGTCCGGCGGGAACTCCTGTTGAAGCTTTTTACGGCATAACGGGGGATGGAAACACAGCTATAATCGAAATGGCTGCCGCTTCTGGTTTACATTTGATTAAAAAAGAATCTCGCAACCCACTTCAGACAACGACAAAAGGAACGGGGGAATTAATTTTAGCTGCACTTGATCAAGGAATTGATCATATGATTATCGGAATAGGTGGTAGTGCGACAAATGATGGTGGTTCAGGTATGGCTCAAGCTTTAGGAGCTAAGCTGCTCGATAAAAATGGAGAGCAGATTGGCTACGGGGGCGAAGCATTAAGTCAATTAAAATCTATTGATCTAGCAGACTTAGATCCGCGTTTAGCCAATGTGACGGTTGATGTAGCGTGCGATGTCGACAATCCCTTGACAGGTGAGCGCGGTGCTTCGGCTGTATTCGGCCCACAAAAAGGCGCCACACCTGAGATGGTCGCCAGATTAGATCAAAATCTTACGCATTACGGTTATGTTTTGAAAAATGAACTAGGACAAGATGTGATGAATATGCCCGGGGCCGGTGCAGCCGGGGGGTTAGGTGCAGGATTTGTAGCGTTTTTGAATGGACGGCTCAAACGCGGCGTCGATATTGTTATCCAGTCTGTAAAGTTAGATGAATGTGTACGAGATGCTACGCTTGTCATCACAGGTGAAGGTAAAATCGACGTTCAGACGATTTATGGAAAAACGCCCATCGGTGTCGCAAACATATCGAAAAAATACGGCATTCCGGTCATTGGTATTGCTGGTGCGATAGGTCATGAAAGTGACGCTATTTACAATCATGGAATTGACGCCATGTTTTCCATTGTTCCTGGTGCAGTGACATTAGAGGAATCTTTGGAACAGGCAAAAGTCAATACGATGAAACTCTCTGAAAATATTGCCCGAACGCTAGCCATGAGCGGACATTTAACAGTTGAAAAGTCATAAAAAAAAACGAGCCGTCTGCTCGTTTTTTTTATAGTTGTTGCTCATACATTTTCTGCCGACCATATTCAATTCCGGGAAATCGATATGGTTGAATCGTTAAAAGGGGTAGAATAGTTTTTAATCAATTAATATCTTTAGTTTGCCCAACTGGCTTGTTGTTGGCGGTGGGCATCGTCATCGTTATTATAAACCAGCCGAGCTGATTGCGGCGTTGGGTGAAGCGTTGGAATCAAATGGAGATCTGAATGGGAAAACAAAGTTGATAGAGTATTATAAAAAAGCGCATTCTCGTAAAAGTGCTTTTAAAGCAGAGTTTAATGCTTTATAAGAGGAGCATATTTACCTTTTATAAAAGGCAAAAAAACATCTAAAAATATAGTTCCCTACTAAAAACCATACCAAGAAAAAATTTTGGTAGGGGACTTAAATAAATTTCCTGTATAATAATGTTAAATGACAAAAAAGATATTCCATTACAATAATGTTGTTTAAACACAAACGGGCTGGATTGTTTGATAGTATATTTTAAATTCAGAGGAGATGAATGATTATGGACTTTTTAAAAAAGGGAGATACAATTGGTATATTTACTCCTTCTTCCCCTACAACAGTTACAGATAAATTGCGTTTTGAACGGGCAAAGTCTTTTCTAGAGGAGAAAGGATTTACTATCGCTGAAGGAATTTTAACAGGTCGAAAGGACGGCTATCGCTCGGGATCACCTAAAGAGCGTGCAGAGGAATTAAATAAGCTAATAAAAGATCCTAGTGTGAAGATGATAATGTCAACTATTGGAGGAACAAACTCGAATAGTGTGTTGCCATATATTGATTATGAAGCATTTAAACAAAACCCTAAGTTAGTGGTTGGGTATTCTGATGCTACAGCTATTTTACTTGCACTTTATTCAAAAACAGGCATACCAACGTACTATGGTCCTGCATTAGTCCCTTCATTTGGAGAATTTGAACCTTTGGTAAATGATACATATCATTATTTTGAGCAATATTTTATGCAAAAGAATGAGATGCCTTACGAAGTACCGACTCCAGCTTTTTGGTCGGATGAACCTGTAAACTGGCTAGAAAAAACGACAGAGAAAAAGCTTTATAAAAACGAATGGGTCACTGGGCAAAGTGGAATTGCAGAAGGTAGATTAATAGGTGGTAATGTCAATGCTATGTATGGATTTATTGGCTCTCCCTATTTTCCTGTGATTAAGCAAGGGGATATTTTAATGATTGAGGATTGTATGAAAAACGCTTCAATTGTTGAGAAAAACTTCGCTATGTTAAGAGTGCAAGGTATTTTTGACAAAGTTGCTGGTATTATCCTTGGAAAACATGAACAATACGATGATCTAGGTACAGGAAAACAGCCATTAGATTTACTGGTAGAGCAATTAGATGGATTAGATATACCGATTTTAGCTGAATTTGATACATGTCATACCCACCCTATGCATCCACTGGCCATTGGTAAGAAAGTTAAATTAGACGCTGGAAATAAAAAGGTTTTTTGTACGGAAGATTGGTTAGACTTCTCTACTTGTATTGAAAATTAATCTACTGTAATCGGTCGCGATTGTCGCACAAAAAGTTGTTTCAGAATCGGGCCATTTAACGTAATAAATGCAGAAGTTTATTTGTAGAAAGTTGAATGAACCATGAACCTAAAATAAATTAAAAGGGAGCTTGGAAATGGATATACTAACTATTAAAGAGCTTCATTCCCATGAAGAAATCCTTGAAGCTTTTCCATTGCTGTAAAGGAAAAGTAAGCTTATTCATGAATAGGGCGCGATTGTGGGACAGAAAGGATACACATACTAGTTATGTGCTATCCTTTTTTAGTTTTTTGAAAAGAGTTTAGGGATGAACCCTTAATTTCTTTCCACTCATATAAATTACGCCCGTTTGTTGCAGTATTATCCAAATCATTAAGTCCATTTCACAGCGTGGCTCGGACTAAAGGAATCGATTTTTTCTAATAATTCTTTGGGATCTGGGGAGATAATTATCATTTCTCGATAATCTTTATTCATAAACCCCTGTTCAATCGTATGATCTAACATGGTAATTAGCGGATCGAAAAAGTTATTTACATTTAGCAATCCACAAGGCTTTGCATGATAACCCAGCTGTGACCAAGTAAATACTTCAAACCATTCTTCTAATGTTCCTGCGCCCCCAGGCAAAGCGACAAATCCGTCCGCTAATTCTGCCATTTTTGATTTACGCTCGTGCATTGTATTAACAACATGTAGCTCTGATAATTGATCATGAGCAATCTCTACAGCTTTTAATTTTTGAGGAATCA
>NZ_JAXHDC010000030.1:0-43756 GCF_037072045.1 Oceanobacillus sp. MO10714A
CAGCAGGATAAATTTTTAATTTCTGCCAGGTTACCTGCCAATTCTTTTTCATAACACGTTCTTCATAGATTTTTACCCGTTGCTTATCATTTTTAAAATGGGGTGTAGGTTTTACCTCTAAATGAACAACATCTGTAATATCCCATGGGGCAGTTAATACTAGATTACCATTCCCGTCTAATTTCACCCTAAGAGCTGTTGCTGTTTCTGGAAACTTAGAAATAGCATCAACAGATGATGTATATGGCGGCATTTTACTATGTATATGCATTCTTGCTTGGTTCTTCACAGACCAGGGTATATTTGGCATAAGACGTCTAAGCTTTTCCTCATATATCTTCTCTTCCATTTCCGTACTATTTAAAGGATCGAAATAAATTACATCAATATCTGATAAGGGTGTTCGATCATTAAAATGATGTAAGGTATCCCATATTTTTGAACGAATAAAGCCAGCACAAATCCACCAATCCGGAAGATTCAGTGAACTCGTTAAACGTAATAACTCCATCATCCATTGATCTTCCCTTATCAAGGATATAATATCTTTTTTATCTTTCATGATAAAACTCCCCTATATGTTCTTTTCGTTAAAACAAACCTCAAGAATCTCTAAAATGAACAACTTTAATTTATGCTGCCAAATAATTGAAATGAATTATAATTCCTTCCCCATTATCACATAAGCTTGTTTCGAGTTACCTGGAAAAAAAGGTTCTTTAATACCCTTCCAGCCCAATGACTTATATAATGTGCGAGCAGGATGATTATCAACTTGTGTTGTTAAAATAGCTGTCTTATTTTCAACTGCTTCGACTAGTTTTGTAGCTAACAATCTTGCAAACCCCCGGTTTCTATAAGATGGATGAATTGCTAATTCAACAAATTCAAAACAATCTTTTAGCCACCGTTGATATTCCAGAGCATTTAATTCCTCAGCCAGCAAATTATGATAGAATTGTGTAGGCAATGAGGTGTATCCATACGAAAAACCTATCATACTTCCTTCATTTGACAAAATAGCAAGTCCTCTAAAACCGCTATAGGAGCTATGTTTTTGAATCCGTTCTTCTATGGAATGGTCATTATCTTTCCAAATCTCTTCGTAAAGTGTTGCTGCCTGCTGAAATTGTTCGTCATTGGTTAATCCCATTATTTTTACCATCCGAATTCCCCCCGAAGTATATTCGAGCAATATACCGCATTAATTATGATTTAATATTAACATAATTCTTCCAACATAATTGCACAAAAAAAGACAATCAACAAATGATTGCTTCCGATCCTTCACGCATATTCTCTTTTTTAAACAAAACACAATTCACTCCGGCAACATTACCTTATTAAATTGCTCCACAAACGCTGCATAATCAAGACTCACTGCAATCCTTGTCTTTCCTCTTTTACTCGTCGGCCGGTAATCAATATACGACATCCCCTTTACTTCATCACAGCGAGCGACATGCACATCGTAATATATGTAATCACAGAGGGAGGGATGATTAATAATCATGACGGTGAGCAGATCGTGCACTGGTGCACCTTGAATACCTGGCATCAACTTTTGATAAAAATCATAGTAATATTCAAAAACAGGGACAATCAGCGCAGCATAATATTGTTTCTCATTCTTAGATACAGCTTGAACCATTTCTTCTGTAATAACGGCAAATTGTGTTGCATTTAAAGGCGTGATTGTTAAATTGTGTGCAGACTTGACGACAAAATCAGAAGAATTCGGATCGCCATAGAAGTTAGCTTCAGCGAGCGCTGTTGCGTTCCCCGGCATAAAAAATGCCCCACCCATTACATAATAGGAATGAACCAATTTTGCATGTTCCGGGAATAAAATAAATGTTGTAGCAAGTGCTGTTGATCGCCCTGTATCAACAAGAATAAGTTCATTTTTATATTTTTCTATGATAAGCCTGATTGTATCAAATGGATACGTTTGATATTGCAACGGATGTGGCGGCTGGATTGGACCAATTCCTTTTCCATGAATTTCGGGATAAAATGCTAAATAATCATCCTCCATCGGTTGGGAAACTCCAGGAATAATCGGGATATCCGTTCTCCCAGCAAGTTGCATTAGATAGGCTGCATTAGCCGTTGCTTGCTCTTTCGGTACATTCCCGTAACTTGTTACAATACCGACAATTTCAATCTCGGGATCCATCATCATATACATAATTGCAAACGAATCATCTATTCCAGGATCACAAAATAGCAGAATTTTTTTCGCGATAAAAATCCCCCCCTATATATATGTATATCCCGGAATTTACAAATCATGTTAGGAACAGTATGAAAATTGTAGCCACCCCTATCGTTGTAAAATCGACTACATCATTCATTACAAGTTTTTGTATCCACTAATTGAAAAGAACATTTTTTACTAATTATTTTTTAATTCCCGGCGAATAAATAATAAAGAAAGGAATAAGTAAAGCGATAAAATAAATGTAGCACCAACTACGGTCCAATTAATTTCCCCGTTTCGGAGTATACTCACAATCATAATTCCTGTCAGAACACCTGCAACCAACAATAAATAAGACTTCCATACATGAACCATTTTATCCCCTACCAATCCATTCTACTTCAATGCATTTGATTTACAACGTTTCCTCATTATCTTGTTCACGGTATAATTCTTCACCCTCATTTTTCTAATTAGTTCTTCTAGTGAATCTCTCCACTATTCATTAATAATCATGTGAAGAAAACCACTCCATCAATTTTTTGTATGGATAATAATTTGTTCCGTTTAATTCAATCTTAGGGGCATTAGGATACTTTCTCAATAATTCTTCAATCTCATTTTTGTCTAGATTGGAGTAATATTCCAACTCGCTTTCTTTGATAAAGAAATGATAATGATGACCTTTCTCGGGATGCCCCATATTTTGTAGGCCTTTCCCTATAAAATATCCCATAAGGCTTAACCCGACAGCTAACAAAACTAACCCGATTCCTAGACCTGATATTTCTATTTCCATTTGATTCCCTCCATTTTTTTCATTCAACTATTCGTGTATTCATGGTTTCTTCTAATTTTATGGTAAAGAGTCATAACAATCCAAACTACAGTTGGAAATGCGACCCCTCCGATCACCATGGATGTTAGAATTTTAATTGTAGTGCCCGTACCTCTAACAAATAACAAAATAATGATCGTTATTGTTAAAAATAGAAATGGTGCTATTTTAACTAGCTGAACCAAGTTTCTTTTACCTTCTACCCTCCACTTGTTACCGAACGATTTAAGCAGAGTCCATGCTGCTGGAATTACAAATACAGTTAGAATAACAGCTAGTACTAAAAATATGGAATGTAAAATACCGGAACTTAGCAATGCTCCGCCCCAACTAAGTGCTGTAAGTATAAATAGTGAAGCTGCAAATTTTACCATCGAGCCACTTAAATGTTCATACTTATCAATCGTTGTATCCGGATCCGTATATATCGGTTTTGTACCAGGACGAGCTCGGAATAAATGAATATCTGCTGAAGAGTTAAAAAAGAAATCAAAGTATTCATCTTGTTCGTCAGCATGTAATGAGCGATAGTCTATCGTGTAAATGTAATCTTTGTTTTCTCCTTTTTCGAGCGTATAGCCCATAAAGCTAAAATCACTGACATGCCAGCCTTTTAGAGAATATCGACGTAATTTATCCATATCTTCCTACTCAGAGAAAGCTAGTCCACCTGATGTAATATATTTTGTTTTACTCATTTTTCACTCTCCCTTTAATCCACTTTCTGCTAATTCAATCATTTGTTTTCTCACTTGCAAATCTTCTTCCAGTACCTTTCTTCCATATTCGGTAAGCTCGTATGTTTTGCGCCTTGAATCTTCTCCGTCATACAAATAAATCCACTCTTGTTTTAATAACCTTTTAATAATCGTATACATGGATGCTGGACCTATTGTAATTACCCCATTTGTAGTTTCTTCAATTAAATTCATAATAGCGTAACCGTGTCTCGGTTTCGTTAAAGCAGCCATAATGTAAAACATCGTATCCGTTAATTGCTCTGTTTTTTTCAAGCAATCATCTCCTATATCTATTCATGATATATCATAAAGTGATACTTATATCAGAATTTAATATATCATAATGTAATATAGATGTCTATAGGAAATTAAAAAAGACAATCTTCTTGAGCGATTGTCTCTTTGATATGTTAATTCTTTTTGACATGATTCCTATTGTAATATTGGACTGGCAAGCCTAATCACAACTCTTTCTCAAGAATTATTTTCGCTTCCCCTACTTTATCCGTATAAGTGCCAATCACATCAAACCCACTTTTAATCCTTCAATTCTTGCAACGCCCCGACTGCCTCAGCCTTTGGCGTATCCTCGTCTGGATAATGAATATACATTAAATCAATATAATCTGTTTTTAATCGTTTCAAGCTCTTTTCAACTTCTTGCTTTAAAAAGTCGGGATTGTTATTATTTATCATTCCATCTTCAGTAAAAACTGGTGAAATCTTCGTTGCCAGTACAAGTTCAGAACGTTTTCCCGTTTCTTCCACTACTTCACCAATTAATTCTTCTGAACGGCCTTTCCCGTATAGATAAGCCGTGTCGATAAAGTCAATACCATGATCAATTGCATAACGGACTGCATTTTTCCCTGCTTCTTCATCTAAGTTCGGAAAAAGATTATGACCACCAATTTTGTTTGTCCCCATACCAACCGGATTTACAACTAGATCTGTTCTGCCAATTTGTACTTTGTTTGTCATTTTAGCACTCCTTCTATGGTATTTATGAATTTTAAAAAAACAATACTTTTCTAAAAATTCATTAGGAACATTATAATGCATGCCTTTTCGTGGAGCAATGATTATGTTTCGTTGATTAGTTGGGAAATGCTGTTGGTTTAGGGTGATGCTAAGGTGGATCAGTGACCGAAGAGGAGATGATCTACCAAGAAAAAAGCTTTCATTTAAGGATGGGAATATATTTTCACTAAATTTTCATATTTCTATATTATAATTGACGTATGACTATATATTAAAGGTAGGGGATAAATTTGAAGTTTAAAATGAATGAACATGGATTTGAGTCAAACTTTGAATTTGGCGAGCTAAAAATTTCGGGTCAGAGTGAATATGGGTATCGGCCGTTTCAATTAATGATCTCCTCCATCGCGGGGTGCAGTGGAGGTGTATTAAGAAATATACTCAAGAAAATGCGCTTACCATATGAGGATATTACGATTGAAGCGGAAGTAACACGAAATGAAGAAATAGCAAATCGGATTGAAAAGATTCACTTGATTTACACGATAAAAGCAGAGGATATTTCTCAGAAAAAAGCTGAAAAAGCGATAGAGCTTACACGCAAAAACTGTGCAATGCTACAATCTGTAGCTGGCAGCATTCAAGTAACAGAAGAATTGCGGCTAAAATCTCCACATGACTAACATCTAAACATAGAAAAGTTGTTTCATATATTGCACCCCGAATCATCCGATATGGGGTGCAATAACTTACTATGTATCTGTTAAAAATCCTTCGATGATAATGGCAGAAACAACTTTATCCCCCGGTCATTGAACGGAAGAAATTTACTATCTGTAACCAAATGACTAATATATCCGGCAAGACATGTATAATGAACGCCTTGAATTGCTAATGATTCTTCCAGCTTCAATGTAATAAAACTAAAGAATATCACTCCAATTATCGAATGGGTATAACTTCGATGAGGAACAAAGGATGCGATGAGCATATAGATTCCAAAGAGAATCAACCAAATCTCCTGAAGTGAAGCACCTCCAGCAATGACTCCGACACTTGTTAGAGTCAGCATATGTTTTTGTTTTAATCGTGAAGAACTTGCCAGCATGGCAAGTCCTATCCCCATCCCGAGGTATTGCCGGTTATCTTCTCCTTCAAAAAAACTATAAATAATCATTAAGAGTCCAATAAATTGCGCGACGGACCGAACTAATTTATGGGACAATGTAATTTTCCCACGTAACTTCCCGTCAATGTCCAGGTCTGGAACTAAAGCAGATACGGTTCCTAAGCCGACTAACAGAAAAGTTACCGTTGGATCTGCTTGAACTATATTTGCTGCAGCGAAGCCTATTGCTCCGCCAACTGTTGCATGTGCTGTACCATTCATCTTGCTGCTCCTTTATCTGCGTTGTTATTTTTCTATGCATTCATTAATTTTACTACAGAACTCAAACTTTTTTTAGCCACTCTTCCCATCATTCATAATTTTTACTCCGGCCGGATATAATTCAATAATGGACATACTTCTTTTTACTCGTTCGATATTGAAATAGGATGTGGATACATGAAATCAAAACCCTTTCTTAAAACGATGCTGTTTTTTATCGTAATTCTAATTGTTGCAAGCCTCCCGTCAGTATTCCCGGAGGAACCCTTATTCTTAGAAGCATCTAAGGAGGAAAGTTCAATGACACGTACCGAAAGTAAACCATTGGAGGAAAAAATCAATGCCATTTTAGAAAATGAACAGCTTGAAGGAGCCGTCGTTGGAGTCACTGTGAAACATGCTGCAACTGGAGATCTCTTATTTTCCCATAATGGAAACATTCGTCTTCACCCGGCATCCAATATGAAATTACTTACTGGAGCTGCTGCCTTAGAAACACTTGGGGCTGATTACCGGTTCCAAACTGAAATTTTATCAGATGGAGAGCTGAAAGGGAACATATTACATGGTAATTTGTATATAAAAGGAAAAGGTGACCCGACATTATTAAAGTCTGATCTCGATCAATTTGCTAGGGAACTAAAAGCCCAAGGAATTGAAACCATTGATGGCGACCTTGTTGGCGATGATACGTGGTATGATAATATACGACTTTCCCAGGATTTAAACTGGTCGGATGAGCCGTTTCATACGGGCTCCCAAGTTTCTGCTCTAACCCTTTCACCTAATGAAGATTATGATGCGGGAACAGTGATTGTTGAGGTGATGTCTTCCAAAAATGCAGAAGGAAAAGCCCAAGTCAGGGTAATTCCCGAAACCGATTATGTCACAATTGTCAATCAGACAAAACTCGTGCAAGCAGGAGAGGCTCAAGAGATTTCCATTGAGCGGGAGCATGGGACGAATAACATAATCGTGGAAGGAACAATGCCTGTAGACGGAACAGTATCACGTTCTTGGGTCTCGGTGTGGGAACCAGCCGGGTATGTACTTACTGTATTCCGTGATGTTCTAGCTGAAGAGGGAATTCAATTTAACGATGAATCCCGTGATGTGACGGGAGCGACTCCCGAACAAGCCAAGATCATTACTAGTAAAAAATCCATTCCACTTTCCGAGTTACTCGTACCCTTTATGAAATTAAGTAACAATGGAATTGGGGAAACTTTAACGAAGGAAATGGGGAAGCAAATCCACGGGGCAGGGACTTGGGATAAAGGTCTTGAAGTAATGGAAGATGTCGTGACGGAACTTGGTGTGGAACGAGAATCCTTCCTCCTTCGTGATGGTTCGGGAATGTCACATAAGACACTGATTTCAGCAAATAATATCGCGCAAATTTTATATGAAATCCAGAATAAGAGCTGGTTTGACGCGTTTGAGGACTCCCTGCCTGTTGCTGGAGAAGAAGATAGACTTGTGGGTGGGACATTACGTAATCGTTTGACTACAGAACCCGCCAAAGGAAATGTAAAAGCAAAAACAGGCTTGATCACGGGAGTGTCTACATTATCTGGCTATGTGACGAGTCTAGACGGAGAAAAACTTATTTTTTCCATTCTGATTAATAATCATTTAGGTCCTAGTGAAGCGATGCAGGAAATTGAGAATGAAATTGTAACGATGCTAGCAGGACATGAATTTGTAGAATGATAGTTGGACGTGCGCTAATTTGCATGTCCTTTTCCTTTTTTAGATGCTTTATAATCGACCTAAACGTTAGGTATTGGATTCTTTTAGGTGGTTAGACCATCTTTTAATTGTACGAGCATGACGGAATTAATTAGGCACCTTCTATGTACATGAAATTAACGGAATCCAATTCGTTCAGGCAATTAGATGAATTCTAATTACACGAAATTAACGGAATCGGAATCGTTCACGCGATTAGGCGCCTTCTATGTATACGAAATTAACGAATTCGGAGTCGTTCACGCAATTAGGCGCCTTCTAAATACACGAAATTAACGGAACCGGAATCGTTCATCCGATTAGGCGCCTTCTAAATACACGAAATTAACGGAACCGGAGTCGTTCATCCGATTAGGCGCCTTCTATGTACACGAAATTAACGAATTCGGAGTCGTTCAGGCGAAGACACCTTTTTTTGCAAAGAATGCCATCTCAAGTAGTTTGGATTTCTACAGTACTCATTTATTTAAGGTTTTTTTAGTATTAAATCTATAGCAATTTCAGAATTACTCTCGATTTTCCAAACAAATTAGCCTTTCCCCCTTGCCCCCTCCGTTACGATACATGATAACTTATAATTAACAATAAAGCGGAACTCATTCAGTGGGGGATTACAGACCCTTAATATCTGATAAAATGGAGGGATTTTTTATGAATCATGAAGCACCTAGGTTTCAATCAGTGAATTCAGCAAACAGGCCAGAATAACCGTACGCACCTTACGTTTTTATGAAGAGTTAGGTTTACTCGTACCAACTGAAAGAAATGAATCAGGCCACAGACTTTACGGATTAAATGAACTTGCGAAGCTGCAACAAATTCAATCACTAAAGTTTTTGGGCTATCCATTACAAGAGATCAAAGATTTCATAAAAGATGAAATGGATTGTGCTGTGCAGCTCGAGAAATCATTACCTTTGCAGCATAAACTTTTAACCGAAAAGCGGGATGAATTAAATCAGGCAATCGAAGCTGTCGAGCGAGTACAAAACTTACTCAAGGCAGGAAAATCAATCAATTGGACAGTGTTAAGTTCTTTACTTTTTCAAATGGAACATGAGGAAGATCTGAAGGAATGGGCGAAAGAGTATCTCCCGGAATCGGTTGCTAAAGAATACTTTTCCCTGCCAAAAGAATACCAGCAACTACTGGACGTGGAAATGCTTGATTGGCTAGCTAAGTTAGAAAAATTGATGCAAGATAATGTCCCTGCAAATTCACCAGAAGCTTTTGAATTACTAATGGGACTAACCGAACTGGCAACAAGACATGTTGAGGATAAAGAAGCCTTTGCGATGGAACTGGAAAAGGCACAGGAGTTAATGGATCAGGAGACAATGGATTTTCAGTTCCCTACCATGCTTACCTCTGAACAAGAATCCTATTTAATGAAAATTGGCGAGGAAATGGAGGCATTGTATAAGGAAAATGAGGAATAAATGAATATCATAGAGTTAGGGATAAACGTATTTCCATTTCGCCAAATAGGTACATCCAGTTGCCACATTTTATTGAACATGATACTTTAATAGTAGTATAATATTTTCCAATAACTTCGGGGCAAGGTGAAACTCCTTACCGGCGGTGTTCAAGTGTTATGCTTGTAAGTCCGTGACCCGTACTCTTTAGGAGACGGTGGAGCTGGTGTAATTCCAGCACCGACAGTTACAGTCTGGATGGGAGAAGTTGTTGCGAAAATTTATGCGATGCCGATTCTAGTATTCTCTCTTTTAAAACAGAAAGGAGCTGCAGAGAGTAAATTAATATAGAGAAATAGCTTCAATCGCGCATTTTAATTGATACGGTTACAACAGAAGCCTTACTCCTAATGGCATATGCAAGAACAAACGGAATTCTTTTATGCATCCTCGCATATTTCCGTATTTCTTAAATGTATGCATGTTTATAAAAACCGTACTCCAATCAAACTCTTTCCTTACCACCCAAACGCCCCGCGGTGGAAAGAATTCAAATACATTATTTTACAAAAACAGAAGATTACACGTGATCTCTAGAAGGAGGTTTTATTTCATTGTTCACTGGAATTGTGGAAGAAATTGGAACAATCCAATCCATTAAACGAAATCCCAATTCATTACAATTTAAAATCGCATGTACGACAGTTCTGTCCGATGTGAATCTCGGGGACAGTATCTCGGTGAACGGTGTCTGTCTAACTGTCCATGAACATGGACCAGGCTTTTTCACGGCTGACGTTATGCCCGAAACGGTTAAAGCGACAACGCTCCATATGTTACAGATCGGGAGCCCTGTTAATTTAGAGCGGGCAATGGCAGCGAATGGTCGATTTGGCGGTCATTTTGTCAGTGGCCATGTCGATGGGACTGGAGAAATCATTTCTGTTCGCCGTCATGAAAATGCGAAATACATGGAAATCAAGACAGATCAACAATTGCTGAAATATTCTATTGATAAAGGATCTGTCACGGTCGATGGCACTTCACTAACGATATTTGAAATTACAGGTAATGGATTTGTCATTTCCCTAATCCCTGTCACGCAAGCAGACTCGATTATTGGCGAGAAACAGCTTGGTGATTTCGTGAATATCGAATGTGACATGCTCGCGAAGTATATGGAGAATTTACTTTCTAAAAGATCAGAACAACCAGCAACAAATGGAATTACGAAGGCAACCCTAGCTGAAAGTGGATTTTTAAATGGATGAGGTGAATAAATTGTACGCAACCGTAGAGCAAGCAATCGAGGAGTTAAAAGAAGGGAAAGCAATTATTGTAGTAGATGATGAGGACAGGGAAAATGAAGGCGATTTTCTCGCATTAGGAAAATTTGCAACACCAAAAATGATTAACTTTATGGCAAACGAAGGAAAAGGGTTGATTTGCGTTCCTATTGAAGAAGAAAAAGCAAAGCAGCTTTCCTTAACCCTAATGGCGCCGGAGAATACGGACCCTTACCGGACTGCATTCACCGTGTCGATTGACCATGTTTCAACACATACCGGGATCTCAGCTTTTGAGCGTTCAACAACAATCTTAAATATGTTGGATCCTGAAGCCAAAGCTAGTGATTTTAATAAACCTGGGCATATTTTTCCGCTGATTGCAAAGAGTGGCGGTGTTGTGGAACGACCTGGTCATACCGAAGCTGCAGTTGATCTAGCTAAGCTTGCTGGTGCAGAACCAGTTGGGGTAATTTGCGAGATTATGAGCCCAGATGGAACAATGGCGCGCGGTGCGGAACTGAAAAAAGTTGCAGAGCACTTTAATTTAGTTATTTTGACAATTAAGGATTTAGTAGAATACCGCAAATCGAGCAAGGTTCTTTTATCACGGTGAAATCGTTCGTAAAGCTCCGTCTCAAAATAGAGAGAGTAATCAAATCTATCTAGTCGGGGGATAACAGACACTAACACACTGATTCACGAAAGCGAATTCAGTGGGGGAGGAGCAGTCGACTAAAAACGCGATTCGTTTCGCAACGTCGACACTAACATGTTCTGTGCGTCGAAACTTCTACTGAATGAAGTTTCGTTTGATAATAAATAGGAAAAACATTGAAGGAGAAGAAAAATGAGTAATATTTTCGAAGGTCATTTAGTAGGAACCGATTTAAAAATCGGGATTGTCGTTGGAAGGTTTAATGATTTTATTACCGGTAAGCTACTCGCAGGAGCTGAAGATGCCTTACGCAGACACGGTGTAAATGAAGATGATATTGATGTTGCGTGGGTGCCAGGAGCTTTTGAAATTCCAATCGTCGCAAAAAAGTTAGCAACATCTAAAAAATATGATGCAGTTATTACACTTGGTACAGTAATCCGCGGCTCTACCCCACATTTTGATTATGTATGTAGTGAAGTTTCTAAAGGTGTGGCTGCGATTAATATGCAAGATGGTATTCCTGTTATTTTCGGTGTCATAACGACCGATACAATTGAAGAGGCCATTGAGCGGGCTGGAACGAAAGCCGGAAATAAAGGTTGGGATGCTGCAACAGCAGCTATTGAGATGGCGAATTTGATGAAGCAGATTTCATAACAGCTTGCATGAAGAACTCTCCAATTTTTGATTTGGAGGGTTCTTTAATTTTATAACGCGATTTATTGAATGTCAGCCCTCCCTGAATGTTGGTCTAATTCGTACATTTTTTATTTCACAGTTGACTTTACCCTCCTCTCTGATGTAAGATATAAATTACAAAAGAAATCTATATCTTACATTTCGTAAGTAGGGTGACAAATGAAAAACAACGTAAAAATTACTCGAATTAAAAATTCCATGACACAAGAGCAGCTAGCGCGCCAGGTTGGTGTCACCAGGCAAACAATTGGGCTCATTGAAAAAGGGGAATATAATCCTAGTCTCCAGCTCTGTATTAATTTAGCAAAGTCACTTAACAAAACATTGGACGAATTATTCTGGGAGGTCGATACGCAATGAAATCTTGGATATCCTTTCTATTACCGGATGATGAATATAAGGAAAAAAAGATGCTTTACTTTTTCACGGAAGGAGCAATTATCCTTTTTCTTTCCCTTATTGTAATGATGATCTGCAACAAGTTTTTTAATCTGGACACGGAAACTGTCTTATTGGCAGCCATTGCCATCTTCCTCTTTTATGTAACAGGAAGATATATACTAGCCGGGATGGAATATACAGATATTGCCACAAAACATGCGTACAAAAAAGAGTTAAGAGTGATATGCATTAGAACAATTGGATTTGTTATTATTTTTATGGCACTGTATTTGATTTTCATTAATATACCTTCGAGTCTCAACAATTGGGTTGAAATTTTAGGCTTATTGATAAGTGTCAGTGTAGTATCGTTTTTATCGAGTTATATTTCCTTAAAGCGTTCCTATAAGAAAAATAAGGAACTGTTATAATCCTACAAAAACGCACTTTCTTCAGTCTGTTAAGACGAAAAAAGTGCGTTTTAAAATCCCTTATTATTAACTCAAAATTAGAACGTTCCAAAAAACTTCATTTTTTCTCTAATTCACTTACTCTTCTTTCAAGGTTTTCAATTTTCTTTAGCAGGTCTGATACATCAATATACTTCGTTTGAGAATGTGCTTCAGTTGTAGAACTTGTCATCATCATTTTTCCCCAATAGTAAAGGAAGCCTTTAATCTTTCACCAGTTAGTACATACAATAGTTCCTCAACTTGCTCCTTATATCGATTCTCCAACCAATCCCTTTGAAACTCATTAGCTGTTTCTATCATTAAGAGATTGTCCTTCATTTCAACGGCTTTTGTATTCTTAAACCATGTATCATAGCTTGCCTTTTGAATTCTTTTTTGAATCCTTTCTAAAACCTCTGACCATAATTGTTCAACATCCATTATGTATTAACCTCCAAATCATTTAGGGTAGCAAAATAAGTCTTGAAAAAAGGCCAGATAGCTTATCTGACCTTCAACATCATTCACCAAAATCCAATAAGGTGACAAGCCCCTTATTTCGTCGGCAATTCTTCAATACTATCAATATCCATATACGCCGGGACGACAAATCCTTGCTGGGCACCTTCTAAATTTGGTCCGAGGTCAACAATGTCATCTTTATATTGTTCGGCATAAGTAGCAGCCCCTACTGGAAGCCAAGCGATAAGCATGCCATCGATTTCTCCCTCTGAAAGACTTTCGAATGCGATCCCCATATCAAGTGGAGTCAATTCGACCGTGTAACCTAATTCTTCAAGCATTAAAGCAACAACATTCGTTGATGATAGTTCCGTATCCCAATTCACATAGCCTAATTCAATAGTCTCTCCATCAACTGGCTCTATTCCTTCCGTCCAAACTTCGACTTTGTCCCGGTTATCTGCAATCCATTCTTCCGCTTCCTCGCGTGGCTCTACTTCATCGCTTTGACCAAACTTGGACATTACTTCATTCATGTCTTCTACTTCCCAGTAAAAGTTATCTAGGAGCTTGAAAGCTGCTGGCTGCTCCTCCTCAAGACCGTGTCTTACCATTGTATGAATATTTTCCGATTCACCTAAAGTACCTTGTGGATCCTCTAAGAATTTCAAATCATATTCACTGAACATCCAATGCGGCTCCCAAAGTGTAACAACAATCGGTTCTTCATTCGCAATTGCACCTTGAAGTTCCGTTAACATCGCTGGTTCTGAACTCGGCAGCAATTCTAGATCCAAATTGTACGCTTCTACCGTTTCCGCTGCTATATTCATTGTTCCAGAACCGGGATCAATCCCGACAATTTCTGTCAGTTCAGATGCATCGTTTTCCTCTTTTTCCCCGGAAGCAGAGTCACTATCATCAGATCCTCCCTGACAAGCTACTAATAAAAGTAAAGTAAGTATGCTTATAAAAATAATACTTTTCTTTCCTATCCATTTCATCGTTTCGGCAAGCCCTCTCTCTTTTTAGATTTATTTCATTTAACAAGGCGATAGTATACTAGATTATCGTTTACCGCAAAGTGCTTATATCGTGATTTTCCGCCATATTAATGAATCCGTAAAGTTCAGTGGGCTTATGGTCGAAAATCTTGCAAATCCCTTCTATATTTGAATTATTAGACATCATTTCTTTTACATCCGATTACCCATTTACCTCAATATGTTTAATAATTCTAGCTGGATTACCTCCGACTACAACATTATCTGGCACATCTCTCGTCACTACTGCTCCTGAAGCCACAACAACATTATGACCAATCGTTACACCCGGATTTACTATTGCACTACCACCAATCCAGACATTATTTCCAATCTTAATCGGTTTCGCATATTCTATACCCGAATTGCGTTTTACCGGATCAAGTGGGTGTGTCGCTGTATAAAGTTGCACACCCGGCCCGAGCATACAATGATCACCAATTCTCACTTCACATACATCCAAAATTGTACAATCAAAGTTCGCATAGAAATTTTCACCTACATGGGTGTTATATCCGTAGTCAAACCGTATATTCGGTTCCATATATATATTTTCCCCTGTAGAGCCAAGTAATTCCTTTAAAATTTCAACTCGTTTTTCCTCATCCGTTTCTAAAGTTTGATTATATTTTCTAACCCTTCGCCTTGCTTCCTTCCGCTCTTTTACTAACAATGGATCTTCAGGATTGTATATTTCTCCAGCTATCATTTTCTCTTTTTCTGTTTTCATTCGATCATTTCCTTTTTTGTATAGTCTCTGTTCCATTATTTCATTTCCACGATTTTTAAAAAATCGTGGACGTTTTTTCACATAAAAACATACATCAGTATCGGCGCGCTACTTCATATCTCATTTACAATTAATCTCCTGTTATTGAGCGCTAATTTTTATTCATCTGCCTTATCTTTTCTCGCAACTGTAAAAAATACTGTAAAACCAATCAGAGTCGTTGTAAACATAATCGTTCCCATTGGAACTGCCGACGCTTCATTAATACCCGCAAGCGGGGAACAAAGAGATCCGAGAAGTAACGGCAGCATACCAAGAACAGCGCTCGCACTTCCCGCACGATGTCCTTGTTTCGCCATCCCTAATGTGAATGTACTTGTCGTAATCATTCCCATTGTAATCATATAAACAAAAATCAAAATGACAATGGCAGCTAAAGGACCTTCAATAATCGTCATGACGAGCAATAATGATGTTGCAGAAAGCGCAACGATGACTGCAGTCTGGAGCATCTTTTTCACGGGAATAATCCCGCTAAAGCGTCCGATAAGAAAGCTCCCCGTAATGATTGCCAATCCATTGATTCCAAATAGCACACTAAATACTTGTGGAGAGACCCCATAAATTCCCTGGTAGACAAATGGAGTCCCCGACACATAAGCAAAACTCCCACCATGGATAAATCCAACAACTAAAGCATAACCGATAAACGAGCGATCCGTAAATAAACTCCCCATCGTTTTTAACGAGGCACCTACTGAGCTTGGGATTCGATTTTCAGGCGGCAAGGTTTCTCTAAGGTTGAAAGCCACAATTACAACCATGATAAGGCCAATTAAAGCTAAAGAATAAAAAATACTCTTCCAATTTGTTGACTCAAACGATAAAATAAAGCCGCCAATCATTGGAGCCATCATCGGAGCAACAGCGTTTATCACCATTAGCAATGAAAAGAACTTTGTAAGCTCTGGGCCACTGAATACATCGCGCACAACGGCACGCGAAAGAACAACACCCGCTGAAGCAGTGAGCCCTTGTATAAATCGAGCACTAATCAATATTATTATATTCGGCGCGAGCGCACAGAGAAGCGAAGCGAAAGCAAACAGCGCTGTAGCAATTAGTAAAGGCTTCCGTCTCCCTTGGGCATCACTAATCGGGCCAACAACTAATTGACCGACAGCAAGCCCTAATAAACATGCAGTTAAACTTGCTTGTACAAGCGAAGCACTTGTATTGAAATCCGCAGCAATCCCAGGAAAACTCGGCAAATACATATCAATGTTAAGCGGTCCTAAAAACGCTAGCATTCCTAGCAGCAAAGCTAAGCCCAACCGGGTTGCGCCGGTCGGGTTATGTTGTATCGTTAATTCTTTTTGTAAATTCATTTACTCATTCCTTTTAGCAAATACTATTAAATGGTCCTTCCTTTGCAAAGTATTGATCGATTATCTTTAACACCCCATTTTGATTATTCGCTGGGGCAATATAATCGGCGAGCTGCTTCACATCTTCACTTCCATTTTCCATACCAAATTCATATGTAACATGTTTTAGCATCTCAATGTCTTTTTTAAACATATACAAAATAAGCGGAATAATCGTACCAGTAAGTATCCCAATCATAAGTCCAGCTATTAACATCCTGATAATATGCACAGCAAAGACAGTTCTTTAGATGTTAAACACTTAGAACTGTCTTTGTTTACTCAAACTTTTCACGTATTAACGGTCTGTAATACCCCTCCTCTAAACATGAGGGAAAACCAATATGTGAAGGCCGGGGATAAACAGTCCGTAAATCCCTGATTCTGTTCAACTAACATTCAGTGGGGGGTAAGGATGCCCCACTGAATGAAGTTTCACTTTATTGTAATAATTCTTTGACTTTATCACTATCAGCTTCTAGTTTCAATCCAGTATCAACTAATGGACTAATAGTAGAAACTGCAGGCATTTTATTACCATGGTAATACTCAATTATATCGTCTTGATTAATAGAATAAAGTACAGCTTGGCGTAATTCTGTATTTGTAGCTATTTCACGGTCTTTGTCTTCCATATTGAAAGCAAGATAGGTAACGCCATTACTTTCATTTTGCTGAAGTGTTAATTTAGCATCCTCTTCAACAATATCGTATTTGTTTTCCGGAACACCGTTTAAGATATGAATTTCCCCATTCCGCAGCGCCGATAGAGCACTATCAGAGTCTTCTATAAATCTTACAATAACTTCTGATATGTTAGGCTCATAATCCGTACCAGGCATATACCCCGGATTTTCCACAAAATGGGCTTCATAATCATTTTTATAGGTCATTATATAAGGCCCGCTTGCATAGAGGGTATTCTCTTGATCACTGTCTTCTAGAACAGTAGATTGATCACCGTAAGCAATATGTGTATTCACATCATAATCTTCTACTTCATACGTATTGATCTTTTCAACTTGCTCTTTAGAGACAATTCCGCCAGATTGATGAGCGAGATAATTAAGAACTTGCGGGAAAGGATTCGTTGTTGTTACTTTCACAACTTGATAAACTCCCGATGAGTTATCAACTTCAGTTTTATCCGACGTTAATGCTTCAATCTCTTGATCGATTCCGTCTTCTAATGCTTCTCGGATCGTTCTACCATCAGCTGTATCGCCATCAAGCTCACTTAAATCACTGACAATCGAAATCTCTTCCATATTTTCATGAAGGCTGTATGTCCGATGGTCTGGAACTGAATTTGGGTTTTTTGCACGTTCTAGCGAGAATACAACATCTTCAGCCCCAACAAGTTCCCCTGTATTTACAGCTGTGCCGTCTTCTACTGCAGCAAATTCAATATCGTCACGCAATAAGAAATAATACTCCTCATTTCCCTCTGCAATTGTATGGTTTAAAGACAATGAACCGTCTGAAACAATTTCATCATCATCAGTTAAATTAACAAGACGCACGTACAGATTCGTATTTAATGTATTGATAGAACCATCGTTTCCTTTAATAGGATCCAATGACGTCAGCGTTCCAATTGCTTGTTGTAAAATCAGAGGCTCTGTATCCCGCTTAGAAGTATCTGTAAAATCTATGGCCTCCCAAACTGCTGCCCTTGATTTTGGCAGGCGCACAGAAGACTCATCAATTATTTCGTGATTTACCCCTTGTGCTTTGTAAGATGTGTAAAGCGGTACGATATACGCCTGGTCAAATACAATATGCTGCTCTAATTCTTTATATGTTTCCACATATTCGTCTGCTAACTCTGTACTTGCTTGATTGATCAACTCATCTGCCCGTTCATCCGCAAACAAGCTGTTATCTCCTTCTGAAGTAAATAACGAGCGTACCGCATAATCCGGATTGCCAGTTACTGTCGTCCAGCTGTTTAATGCTAAATCATAATTTCCTGCTTCTTTCTGCGTTGTAAAGCTACCGTAATCTGGTTGTATATTCAGCTTAACATTGAATCCATTTTTCGTCAGCTGATCACGCAGAATATTTAAATCATCCTCATTTGAACCCATTCCTAAAATTTCAACCGTATTATCCCCTGAATCTATTTCTCCGCTTCCACCCTCATTTACATCTGACTCCGTATTTAGGCAACCCGTTAAAATGAGCAAAAAAGCGCCTAACAAGACATATAATCTTTTCAATGTATTAACCCCCCAAATTTAGTAAATATATTAATCTAGCTTTGGATCTAATGCATCCCTTAACCCATCACCTAAAAAGTTAAAGGACAAGACGAGTAAAATTATCGCGATACCCGGAAAAATAGCTAAATAGGGATTTGTCTCCAGATACATGCTTCCTACTTTTAATATATTCCCCCACTCTGGAATATGCGGTTCAACCCCTAAGCCGAGGAAGCTCAAACTACTTGTCGCAATCACTGCAGTTCCAATCGTTAAAGATGCCTTCACAATCATAGGAGCAAAAGAATTAGGAACGACCTGCTTAAAAATAATCTTCCACTCTGATTCTCCTAATGCCTTAGATGCCTCTACAAATTCCAGGTTGGAAACCGATAGCACATTAGCACGCATTGTTCTGGCATAGGTCGGAATCGATCCCACACTTAACGCAATGATTAAATTAGTCGTGCTTGAACCAAATGCTGCAATAATCGCAATAGCAAGCAGAATACCTGGAACTGCATAAATTACATCCAAAATACGCATTAGTACATTGTCGAGTGTATTTTTATAATATCCGGCCAGGGCTCCTAGGAATCCGCCAATAACTAACGGAATAATCGTCGTTATGACTCCTACGGTTAATGAAATTCTAGCCCCATAGATAATTCTTGAGAATACATCCCTGCCAAAGTCATCTGTTCCAAATGGATAGGCTAAACTTGGCTCCATTAGCATGGATGCGTAGTTATTTTCCGTGGCAAATCTGTCTACAAATGTTCCATAACTTATTACTGAAATGGAAAATGTAAAAATAACAAACAATAATCCAAGCATGGCTGTGAAGTTTTTAGTAATACTTAACCAGAATTTATTCCACCTATCAATTTTTGAATCATCTCTAATCACTGTTTTTAATAGAATGCTATAACCTAAAACAAAACCAAACAAATTTCCTGTAAACCCGGCTAATAATATCACACCACCTAACCATTTTAATTTCGAATAACCACCTTGAATCAAATCAATTTTCCCAAAAATGATTACTGTAATTAAAGAAAATATAATGAAGAGCGCCAAAATACTCATCGATGGCAAAAATGTATTAGATACATAAGGTTTAAAAATATTGAATAGTGACACAGTAAATATTAAAATGTTCGTCAAGAGCATATAATATGCCAATGTATATTCAATAGATTCTTCCTTTCTTAGCACTCTAAAAGCAAATGCAGTGATAAAAACATTTCCAACTGTTATCCCCAGCAACTGAAGGGTACTCAGAACCCTCGTCCTTTTTTGAATTTCGCCTTTGTCCCGCAAATCTTTCTTTAACAATTGAATAAGTACACCTTGCAAGACTGTTCCAATTAAATAGGCAAGTGTAACAATACTCCAAGACACACTCCCTTCCTGATAATCATACGCATTAAAGAAGAAAACGATTGTCAATGCTAGAGAGAGAACAAAGGCAAAATGAGCATGCTTGTATTCTTGTGAGTTTTTAAGTATAAAAGTTTTTGGCAATGTCACTTTTTCCACCTCGTTACGTTTTCTTCATTTCCGAACGGATTCTTGGATCCAGGAAAGCATATAAAATATCAACAACTAAATTCACGATCGATATAACAATCGCAATATAGACGACTCCTCCAAGAACAGAAGGAATGTCCGGGATGAATTGTTTATCCACAATATAACTACCTAACCCACTAATATTGAAGACCTTCTCTGTGACTGCCGCCCCCCCAAGCATCCCACCAAACTGAAGACCGATAATTGTTATGATCGGAATCATCGCATTTCGAAGAGCGTGGTTCATAAAAATACTTCTCGGCAATAGTCCCTTTGACTTTGCTGTCACAATATAGTCCTCACTAATGACCTCTAAAATAGATGAACGAGTCATCCGCGCAACGGAAGCAGTCAATCCTGTACCAAGTACAATAACTGGCATGATAATCGAAGCCATATCACCTGGATAATAGGTTGCAGGTAGTATATTCCACTTTATAGCAAACGTTAAGATGAAAATAAGTCCTTGCCAAAAGTTTGGAATCGATAAACCTATCAAGGCAATAAACATAAAGCTATAATCCCAAAATGAATTCCGTTTGGCTGCAGATATTATTCCAACCGGTAAAGCTATAATGACTGACATTAATAGTGACCATGTTGCAATAGTTAGCGTGATCGGAAAACGATCACTAATGGTTTTTATGACATTTTCATTTCCGGTATAAGAACTGCCCAAATCAAATGTAAGAATTCCTTTTATTGCATCCCACAGTTGCACAATGTATGGTTGATCCAATCCGTATTGTTGATTAAAAGCCTCACGTTGTTCCATTGTTGCTGCTTCTCCCAATATGTTCGCGGCCGGATCCGTTGGTGAAAAGTGTAAGATGGTAAACACAAAAATAATCACAGAAATAATTACAAAAAGGGTTTGTACGAGTCGTTCCGCAATGTATCGAATCATTGGTCTCGGATAAACCAATAACAATAAATACATTAAAATTCCCGGGATGAAAGTAACTATAACGAAAAGTGGTTTTTCAAGACATTTTCCAAAAAAGGTAGCGTAATTTTCTCTCGTTAGATTTTCAGTAGCTAATTCTTTTTCCGCCATCTCTTGGATCCGTTCATTTGCCAAATTAGCCGCTTCATCGTCCATTTCTTTTTCATTCACCGGGCGATGGAAAAATTGTTGTTTATTTTTATATTGTTGTTTATAACGTTCCAACAAACTAAGATATGTAGAAGATTCTTTCTTTATGTTAATTTTCTTTTGCAGGGCTTGTTCATACTCCTTATTTCTTGCCCCTGTCAAATAAGCAATCCCGGTAAATATATGAATAAGCAAACCTGACAAAAATAGCAAACTACTAAAGAAAGTACTTTCACTCAAATTGCGGTAAGTTACAGCAATGCCGTTCTCTTTAAGTTTAGGCAGTCAAATCACCCTCTTTGCATTAATCTTGATTATCCCTAGAGATTTAGTATACTATTCAATAGCATAAAATGTAATCTACAAGAAGTCAATATATTAAGACTACATAATTTCAATTATAATTATTTAAAAATGAGGGTAATCATAATGGAGAAAATTTTACAGGTAGATGATTTACACGTTTCCTTTATAACCCAAAATAAAGTAACGGAGGCTGTTAAAGGAATAACATTTGATGTACATAAGGGAGAGACTCTAGGAATCGTTGGAGAATCAGGGTCTGGTAAAAGTGTTACTGCCCGTTCAATTATGAAGCTATTGCCATCTCCTCCTTCTCTAATGACCGCTGGTAATATTCAATTTTTCGATAAGCCAATTTCCGAGTATACAGTTCAGCAGATGGACACCATTAGAGGAAATGATATTAGCATGATTTACCAAGACCCAATGACTTCCTTGAACCCAACGATAAGGATTGGAAAACAGATTGATGAAACCCTTCGGAAGCACCAAAAACTTTCATCTGCTGAAGCAAAGAAAAGAACGATTGATATGCTGAAAATGGTTGGCATTACCAATGCAGAGGAACGCTACAATCAATATCCTCATGAATTTTCCGGCGGGATGAGACAACGTGTCATGATAGCAATGGCACTCTCTTGTCAGCCAAAGTTACTAATCGCTGACGAACCGACAACAGCACTTGATGTGACAATTCAAGCGCAGATTTTACGATTAATGAAAAGAATGCAACAGCAATTTGACACTTCTATTATATTGATTACACATGACCTTGGGGTTGTCGCTGGAATGTGTGACAGGGTCATCGTTATGAAAGATGGAGAAGTTGTGGAGCAAAATACGATTGAGAAAGTATTTTCCGCTCCGAAGCATCCATATACGAAAAAGCTTTTAAATGCATTACCACAAATTAATGCTAAAAAAGAACCTAAAGGACATATTACGTTACCTAAAGATATCCAGCCCGATCAACCACTAATCGAAGTGCAGGATTTAACACAAGAATTTCCCATGGGAGCAGGTCGCTCAATAAAAGCGGTTGATTCTATTAGCTTTTCGATTCATCCCGGTGAAACACTAGGTTTGGTAGGAGAATCCGGTTCAGGTAAATCGACTACAGGTAGACTTTTATTACAATTACAAAAAGGGATTGGCGGCGATATTTTATACAGGGGCATGTCACTTAATCGGATGAACACGAAAGAAATGAAACAGCTTCGAAAGGAAATTCAGATTATTTTTCAGGATCCATATGCGTCTCTCAATCCAAGAATGAAGATATTGGATATTATCGGTCAACCAATGGATATCCATAAATTATATAACACAAAAAAAGAACGGAGAGAACGTGTGGAGGAATTATTACAGCTCGTAGGGTTACAAAAGGAACATGCGATGCGTTATCCACATGAGTTCTCCGGCGGACAGCGACAAAGAATCGGGATTGCCCGTGCACTGGCAGTTGAGCCCAAATTCATTGTATGTGATGAACCCTTATCTGCGCTTGATGTATCGATCCAAGCTCAAATTGTCAGCTTGCTGAAGGATTTACAGAAAAAATTCGGACTTACTTATGTATTTATCGCCCACGACTTGTCAGTTGTTAAACATATAAGTGACCGAATAGCAGTCATGAATGCTGGAAAAATTATCGAACTTGCCGAGAGTGAGGAGTTATACAGTAATCCTATCCATCCATATACGAAATCTCTTTTAGACGCTGTCCCTGTTCCGAATCCTGCAATCGAATCGGTTAGATTGAACAGAAATATTGAACGACGCAATTTCCATATTAAGGGGGGTGTTTTAAAAGAAGTATCGGACGGACATTGGGTATTACAATAATATAAGAAAGCGGATGGTCAGAAGAAACCATTCTGCTTTCTTTTTTATTATGATGTTTATCACGCATTAACGGTCTATAATACCCCCACCTCTAAACAGGAGGGAAGCCCAACATGTGAAGGTGGGGGATAGATAGTCCGTAAATCCCTGATTCTGTTCAACTAACATTCAGTGGCGGAGGTAAGGAAACCCCCACTGAATGAAGTTTCACTTTATCAACTTGGAATTCATACTGGAAAGCAAGAAAAAAGAGTCAAGAAAAATTAATTCCTTAACCCTATTTCATACTAATAAGCAAGCCGTGCTTCCAGCTCTATTTTTTCTGCTTTCCTTGTCTTAATAAGCGTAATCCATTTAAGATTACTAGAATAGTGGAACCTTCATGGAATAACACTGCCATTGGTAAATTCAATAATCCAAATAAATTCAAGATAACCAAGGCGAGAATCACCCCAATGGAAAAAGCAACGTTCCCAACAATAATTCGATTTAGTCTGTGACTTAGCTTGAAGCTATAAAATAGTTTGGCTAAGTTATTTTTTACAATAACGACATCGGATGATTCCATTGCAACAGATGAACCGTTTCCCATCGCGATACCAATATCTGCATTCGCAAGTGCTGGCGCATCGTTGATCCCATCCCCAATCATTCCGACAATCTTACCTGCTTGCTGGCTCTCATGAATGTATTTAATTTTGTCTTCCGGTAGACACGATGCAACATAATCAACTCCACCAACTTCATCTGCGACTTTCTTCGCAACCGTTTCGTTATCTCCTGTAAGCAAGGCAACACGGATCCCTTCCTTTTGGAATCCCGCCACCGCTTCGGCAGATTCTTTCCGCACGCGATCAGCAAGAGAGAAGTAGCCGACGATTTTGTTATTTTTTCCTACAAAAATATTCGTATTTCCGTCAATCG
The DNA here is from genome assembly GCF_037072045.1 of Oceanobacillus sp. MO10714A. NCBI lineage: Bacteria > Bacillati > Bacillota > Bacilli > Caryophanales > Bacillaceae > Oceanobacillus > Oceanobacillus sp. MO10714A. The sequence continues at coordinate 24,411 of NZ_JAXHDC010000030.1, forward strand.
CTTTCTTCCGGTAATTATGAATATCTTCATACTGATCAAATACAGAAGGCTTTCCGATTTGAATTTCACCTTTTTTCATTCCGGAACCAGCTACTTCTTCAACCGGTTCATTCCGATCAATCTGGTCTAAATCCAAATAATTGAACGTGTCTACAATCGCCCGTGCAATCGGGTGACTGGACTGTTGCTCCATATATACGACTTCACTTAATATATCCTCTTGTGCTGCATAATCAACAACTTCAAATTCGCCATGTGTAAGCGTACCAGTTTTATCACTATAGAGCACATCCATCGTGCTCAGTGCTTCCATTGCCGCTCCACCTTTAAATAACACACCATTCCTTGCCCCATTACTGATCGCACTGAGGGTAGCCGGAGTGGCGGATGCTACAAGTGCACATGGACTTGCTACCGTCAACATAACCATCCCACGATAAAATGCTTCTTGGAAGGTAAAATCATTAAATGCGTAAAGGATAAAAATAAAAATTGGAACCCCAACCAACACACTGATCACATATTTCGATTCAATCCGGTCAATAAATTTGGATACATTAGACGGCCGATTTTGTGCTTCTTCAACCATCCGTATAATATTGGAAAATACTGTCTCATTACTTAATTTGTTCACTTCAAGATGAAAAGCATGACCTTCATTAATTGTTCCTGCAAATACTTCATCTCCTTTTTCTTTACTAACAGGAACAGATTCTCCAGTCAACGCAGCTTCGTTCACCATTGTTTGCCGGTCCGTGATGCCATCAATGGGAATAAGCTCTCCTTTTGATACAACAACCATATCTCCTATGTTTAAATCGTCTGTCGGAATCTCAACAACTTCCCCATTATCTCTTAAAACTTGCGCAGTTGATGGAACTTGTGACATAAGCTCGGAAATAGCATTGGTCGATTTAGCTGATGCATAATCTTCAAGCGCCTCTGCTCCGGCGAAAATGAGTAAAAGAATCGCTCCTTCCGATTCATAATTAATAAGAACCGCACCAAGCGCAGCTAAAATCATAAGTAAGTCAACATTGGGAGATTTCGATTGAATGGTATCTACTACTGCACTTTTCGCAGCAAAGAATCCTAAAAAGAATATCGCTGCATAAAATGATAGTCGACTCACGATTTCAATAAACGGCGCGAATATAAATCCAAGAATAATAAAGAAAATACCAACGAGAAGAAACTGGCCAGGACGGCTTTTGATTAGATAGTTGAACATATTAAGTATCCTTTCTTGAGGAGAATTTAATAAAACAAACTATATACGTTATTACTTTATAGTAATTATAATTTAACTATACCATTAGAAAGGTTTTCCAGCAACTAAAATAGCAACCCACCTAACGAAACCAGGTGAGTTGCTTGTATTTTACTTTATTACAGTACAGCGTAACCTAATTTTTCTATTGTTTCCTTTATGTCATCAGCACTAACCTGTTCTTCATTAAACGTTGCCTTTACTTTACTTGAGTTGAACATCACTTTCGCTTCTTCAATACCATCGATTCTGCTTAAACCTGTTTCAATCTTTTTAATACATGTTGGGCAAGTGAGGGGCTCCAATTGAAATTTAACTGTTGTCATTATTCATCTCTCCTTTGTTATTTTCTACCTTTATCATATCCTGTATCCCATATTCTTTCTTTGACCTACGTCAAGTTTTTAAATTTTTTCTTTGATATTTTGTGCTCGCAGGGAATCGTTTCTATTCGCTGACCCCATTAAACAAGTTTTGCTTTAAGACTTTCTTTGACTTCTTGATTCTTCTTGTTGAAACGGATTAGTCGCATCGCATTTAAAATTACCGCAAGTACGCTTGCTTCATGGATGAACATTCCTGACGCTAGATTGATTACTCCTGCAAGTACTCCTATTAAGAGAAGGAACACGACTCCGACAGCAAGGAATGTGTTTTGCTTCATATTACGAATTGTCGCTTTTGATAAAGAATAAGCGTGGGAGTACTGCGACAATTTATCTGCCATCAAGACGACATCTGCTGTTTCCATTGATATATCCGTCCCTCCTTCTCCCATCGCAAGCCCGATATCTGCAGTAGCAATCGCCGGTGCGTCGTTGATTCCGTCCCCGGCCATGGCGACAACGTGACCGGATTCCTTCAACTTTTTCACATACTTTACTTTGTCTTCTGGTAACAATTCTGCATAAAACACATCAATGCCCAACTCGTTGGAGACAAGTTCTGCTGCATGTTTGTTGTCACCCGTCAGCATGATAATTTTCTTCACACCATTACGTCTCATTTCAGCTAGTGCAGCTTTAGCATCCTCTCTAATCTGGTCTGCAATGGAGAATATTCCTGCTATCGCACCATCGATGCTTACGAAAATAGCGGTATTTCCTGCCTTTTCTTGGTTAATTTGATAAATTGCCACTTCTTCTGGTATGTGGATTCCTTCTGCATTCATCAATTTACGATTACCAATTGCAAGCCCATAATCGCCAACGGTAGCTTTGATTCCGCCCCCTTTAATGACTTCACTACTTTCCGGCTCTCTTGTTAATTCAAGATTTCTTGCTTGAGCCTCCTTCACAATCGTTTGACCCAAGTGATGTTCAGAGATTGTTTCCGCTTCAGCTACAAGCTGTAATAATGTCACTTCATCATAATTACCGAACGTTTTAATATCCGTAACTTCCGGCTTTCCTTTCGTTAGTGTACCCGTTTTATCAAAGACAAGGGTGTCTACTTTGGAGAGGTTATCCATCATTTCTCCACCTTTTACGAGAACGCCGTTTCTTGCACCATTACCAATCCCCGCTACGCTCGATACCGGGGCACCGATTACGAGGGCACCAGGACAAGCGACAACTAAGAATGTAATCGCGATATGCAGATCCCTTGTTATCAGGTAAACGAGTATCGATAAAACAACAACTGCCGGTGTATAAATATTGGCGAATCTATCCAAGAATTTTTGTGTTTTTGATTTGGACTCCTGAGCTTCTTCAACTAACTCAATGATTTTCGCAAACGTCGTGTCATCCCCGACTCGTTCCGCAATCATTTCAATATATCCATTATCAACAATCGTTCCACTGAACACTTGATCATCGTTACGCTTTGATACCGGTACAGATTCCCCGGTGACTGCAGCTTCATTCAGAAAGGCTTGCCCAGAAACGACCTTTCCGTCTACTGGCACTTTTCCCCCGGAACGAATGATGATGCGATCACCTGCCACGACATTTTCCACTGGAATTGTCTCTGTCTCGCCGTTACGGATAACCGTTGCTTCCTGTGGTGCCATATCGACAAGGTCTTTCAATGAGCGGCGGGTCTTCTCCAGTGTACGTGTTTCCAAGTAATCCCCGAATAAAAATAAGAACGTCACGACAGCTGACTCAACAAACTCACCAATGAATAGAGCGCCGATGACGGCAATCGTGACAAGAAGTTCAATGCTGAACACCCGCATTCTTACGGCCTGGTACGCTTTAATGAAAATTGGAATTCCTGCTAAAACTGTAGCGAACACTAAGATTGCTTGCCTCAGCTCGTAGGGACCAAAATAATGAATAATAAGCGCGAGAATTAACGATGCTCCTGATAGAAACGTAATTTGTTTTTTAGCTTTATTAATCCAGCGTATAAACATCTTCATCTCTCCTTTTTGGTATATTTAGTATTGCGTTATCTTCTGCCTTTATCATATCGAAGAATCCAAAGGGAGTAATTGACACGCGTCAAGTTTTGAGGATAAGTTTAAAGTTAGTTTCTAGACATAGCGGGTTATAAAAAATCTTCAGAGGGTTTTAAGGAGCATAAACAATCCTTTAAAGAATGTATACTTAAATACAACATATATCGAAGGATTTCAAAGGATTTATCGCTCTTCAATAGGATGTAAATAAATGGGGATTTCATGTTAGATTGCCTGATGATTTAAAGGTAAATGGTGTCGTTAAAACGGATCAACTAAAAAATTTAGATTTCAAAGCTAGAAATTCTGAAACTATTGAAAATGCACCAGAAGAGATTGTTGAAGACTGCTTGAAGAAGATTAGGACATTTTTATAGTCTATATATAAGGATGTTTGAAAAAATTGTGGGATTTGATGATATCCTTTGTGCCGAATGTGATGAGATTTAATCTGTTCACCATTTTTCTCCCTCAACATTCTATTATAAACTCAATTTTTGCACTGATAAACTTCATAAAATTGCTCTTAACCACTGTACGAAGAGTTCAATACCATAAACGGACAGCTTTAGTAGTGAATTCAAGCAAAGTAAGTGTTTTCAGATGCTGATAAGATTTTCAGCCCGAGTGAACTAGGATCTTGTTCAAACGGGAATGGGGCTCCTCTATTTACCCGAGCGGACTGGAATCTGCTGCATTCGATCGATTAGAGCCCCGCTATTCACTCGAATGAACTCGAATCACCTTCAAACGAGTCATTAGAATCCTCTAATCACTCAATTGAAGTTTTGGGATCGTTCCATAACTATAATGAATTACTGGTTGCACTGATTATACCAAGGGATAGCTCAATGTTTCAGACTACGAAAGTTAAATTTAGAGGAAATTTATCTTTCTTTTCAACAAAAATACCAAAGAAACGAAGCAGCATTGTCTCTTTGATATTTTTTAATTATGATTCAATATACAGATGAATTTCATTTCCTTCCACTTCAAAACGCCTCATTTTTGGCTTTTCTTCAAAATTAATCGATTGAACGATTAGATTTTCATGCAGCAAGTCATCAAACTTAACTAATACTTTTTGAAGTTCCGGATTAGCTTGGATAAAAAGATCTATTCTTAACTCAACAGGAAGATTCAACTCTTTCCGATACGATTGAACAGCACGAATAAATTCCCTAACCAATCCTTCTTCTTTTAATGCTTGCGTCAGTTCCGTATCTAATAAAACAGTAATATTATTTCGTTCTAATAATTCAAAACTGGATCTGCCTTTTTTCTCGATTATTAAATCACCTAAAGTAAGTGTTACCATTTCTCCTGTACTTAACGGTAACTTCAGTTCTTTTTCTTCAACAACTTTTTCTTTCTGTTTATCAGTTAGCGCCTCGACCTTATTTTTTACCTCACCAACGTACTTACCTAACTTTGGACCAACCACGGAAAAGTTTAATTTTAGATTGTATTGTAGATATGCACGCTCATCTACATTAAATATGACGTCCTTCACATTCAATTCATCCCGTATAATAGAAGCGTACTTTTCCAATTGTAATGAAGCAAATTCTTCTTTTAAAATGATAACCAGTTGGGCCAGAGGTAATTTCGTTTTTATCCCTGTTGTATTTCTGATCGATCTTGTAAGTTCAACTATTTGTAATACCGCATCCATATCTTTCTCTAATTGTTGATCGATCTTTGTCCCGTCTGGTGAAGGATAGTCAGATAAATGAACGCTATCTTCTACTAACTCGGAATAAATATCTTCTGTAATAAATGGAGTGTAAGGAGCCATGAGTTGCATGAGCTTCGTTAACACTTCAAATAAAGTGCTAAAAGCCGCTCGTTTATCATCACTCATTCCACTGCTCCAGAAACGCTGTCTGGAATTTCTCACATACCAATTACTTACCTCATCGATAAATAATGCTATCGATGTTGCACCCCTCGTAATTTCATATTCTTCTAAGCTTTGAGTAACTTCCTTTATTACCGTATTTAAGCGTGAAAGAATCCACTTATCAAGCACGTTCTGTTTGCCGCCGAAATCTTTTCGGGCATCAAATTGATCTATCTTGGCATACATGGAATAAAACGAATATACGTTTTGTAGTGTATCGATAACTTTAGATTTTGCCTGACTCACTGTTTGTTTAGAAAAGCGTTTATTATTCCAAGGCGAACTGTCGGCTAATAACGCCCATCTTAATGAATCAGCGCCGAATTCATGTATCAGCTCAGCAGGGTTCAATGCATTCCCTTTGCTTTTAGACATCTTTTGCCCATGTTCATCTAAAATATGGCCTAAAGAAAGAACTCGTTTATATGGTGACTGGCCGGTAAATAAAGTGGAAACTGCTAATAGACTGTAGAACCAGCCTCTTGTTTGATCAACTCCTTCAATAACTACATCCGCTGGGAATTGTTTCTGAAATAATGCTTCGTTTTCAAATGGATAATGATATTGAGCAAATGGCATCGAACCACTATCAAACCACACATCGATTACCTCGCTCGTTCTAATCATTACACCTCCGCAAGAACATCTGAGGTATATCCGGTCCACGTATGGTTTATGCAACTCAATATGTTCAGGTAACTCCTCGGTAGAAAGGTCTCTTAATTCATTTATAGAGTGTGGGGCTTTTTCAGCGCCACAACCCTCACAAGTCCATACGTTTAACGGAGTTCCCCAGTATCTGTTGCGTCCGATATTCCAATCAACCATGTTATCCAAAAAGTTCCCAAACCTTCCATTTCTCATATGGGGCGGGTGCCAAGCCACTTCTTGGTTATTTGCTTTCATTTTTTCTTTTACAGCAGTTGTTTTAATAAACCAGCCTTCCATGGCATAATAAAGAAGTGGGCTATCACACCGCCAACAATGAGGATAGCTGTGTTCATATTTTTTCTTATCGAATAAAAGATTTTCTTTGGCAAGCATTTTTATAATCTCGACATCACAATCTTTCACAAATTGCCCTGCAAGCGGAGTGACATAATCCTTATACCGCCCCTTTGTATCAACAACATTTACAAAGTCAAATCCATAATCCTTGATTGCCTCATAGTCATCTTCCCCGTGTGCAGGAGCCAAATGAACAATACCAGTTCCACTATTTTCCGTTACAAAATCCGCTCCAATAATACGATATCCTTTATCTACTGTGACATAATTAAAAATGGCTTCATATGAAAGACCAATCAATTCTTTTCCTTTTAACACATCCAATATCTCATAATTTCCCTTTAAAACCATAGGTGCCAAAGACTCTGCCAAAATATATATATCTTCTTCAACTCTGACTCTTACATAGTTCATATTCGGATTCACAGCAAGTGCAACATTACCTGGTAACGTCCATGGCGTTGTTGTCCAACCTAGAAAATATTCGTTTTCCTTCCCTTTCAAACGAAATTTTGCGGTTACAGATAGATCTGATACATCTTTATACCCCTGTGCAACTTCATGTGAGCTTAGAGAAGTCTCACAGTTTGGGCAATACGGAACAACCCGGTGTCCTTTATACAACAATTCTTTCTGATGGATAATCGATAAGATATTCCAAACAGACTCAATATATTCATTGTTCAACGTTACATAAGGGGCATCCATATCTACCCAATACCCAAGTTCTTCGGTGAATTCTCTCCACTCATTTTCATAAGTGAAAACACTCTCTTTACACTTTTGGATAAAATTTTCAATCCCGTACGCTTCAATCTGATCCTTCCCACGAATGTTTAACTGCTTTTCAACTTCTAACTCGACAGGTAAACCATGTGTATCCCATCCCGCCTTTCTTAATACTTGATATCCTGACATCGTCTTATATCTTGCTACAAAATCTTTGATGGTTCTGCCAAGTGCGTGACCTGCATGGGGTAATCCGTTAGCTGTCGGCGGCCCTTCATAAAAAACATACGTCTCTTTCCCCTCGCGATTAGAGATTGAATGTTGAAAAGTTTTCTCCCGCTCCCATTTTTTACGTATTCTTAATTCCCTCTCGACATTTGTTTCCTTCAAAATATCACCTCATTTAATATTAAAAAAGCCCGATTCCACCTACGTAGAATCGAGCTCCTATTTAACTCGCCTTTAAACAAAATAAAAAACCATCGCAGTGGTGGTTTTTTTACTTGCTAAATACACTACGTACTATCATACGTGTCCTGGTTATCGGTAGGATGCCGTCAAAGTTTAATTCCATTCAACTTTGCTTCTCGGAAAGGATTTTCATTACGGACTTACCATTGACTCTCAGCAATTCGTCAACTCTCTGTAGATAAGATTCCATAATTACTCGTTTTCGTCATCAAATTGGATATTAAATTGTTGTAAACAATATCTTATTATTGTATAAATGTCAAGTTATAATTTACAAATACTCCATAATTTCATTGTTCCCCTTCATTTAATTTTCGAGCGTTCCAAAAACTAAAGTTTCTGTGCTCTACTTTACACCTTCCTCACAACAGTCACCCTCTGTATAAACAGATAACTAAAAAGATATAAACCAATACCGATTACGAAAATCGTTGCAAAAGTCAGCATGGATGCATCAGATAAAATATTCGCAAATGCTTCAATTAACCAGCCCTCAAAAAGACCATACAAGATTACGACTAGTATTGCTCCTAATGTAATTCCTCCACCTAGTAAACCAGATTGGTAAAATATTAATCCGACTAATAATAGTAAGGCCATAAGAAAGAACATAATGAATGTATCAATAACTGTTCTTGTCAACCATGTATCTGTCAGCAGCATAGCCGGATGTCCAAAAATATAGTTTGTAACACCGAAGACGTTAAGCAACCCTTCTAAAATTGTCTGCAAGGTATTAGCCGCTATCGCCATTAATAGGGAATAGCAAAAGAAGAAATAGGCATAGCTCAGAAAAATGTTTTTCCGAATCGCTCCCATTTTCAATCCAAAAGGAATGTCCTTTTTAACACTTTGAAAAGCAATAATTGCGACATTCGTATACGTTGCAAACGGGAACGCCCAATAAAATCTGCTCCCTTCTACGCCCATCAAGAAATAAGCCATAATACTAGTAGCAACGGTAATCGCAATTAGAATCGTCCAAAAGATCTTCACATGATACTTCATGTCTTGTGTATAATAATAAATAAGTCCTTTCACTTGATTATTCATGCGTGCGCTCCTTTCTTTTCTGTCAAATGAATCATTAATTCCTGTACCGGAACCGCTTCTGCATCTAATCCGAAATCTTTCGCTTCTTCGCTAGTACCAAAGGCATAGGCCATTGAATTTCCTGCAAGACTTTTGAGTTCAATCACATCTTTACCTTGTAAAAATTGATCTACTTTTTCCGTCGGTCCAGACACGGCTACCGTTTGTTGTCTTAACACCTCTGAATCCTCCTGCAAAACGACCAAGCCTTCCTGCAAGATAATTACCTCTTCAAACATTAAACTCACCTCATCAATTAAATGGGTGGAAAAGATGATTGTTCTTGGATAATCCTCGTAATCCTCTAACAATAATTCATAAAATCGTTTCCGTGACGGCGCGTCCATTCCAATATATGGTTCATCAAAAACGGTAATCGGAGCCCTGCTCGCTAAGCCAACCGTGATACCTAAAGCAGACTCCATCCCTTTGGATAATGCTTTTACTTTTAATCGAGGTGTTAGATTAAATTCTTTTAATAAATCTTCTGCAAAGGAGTAATCCCAATTCGGATAAAAGTAAGAAAATATCTTTAACACATCTTTGATTTTCAGTTCTTTGGGGAAGTTATTGGATTCCTTAATCAGACAAATCGATTCCGTCAATTCTTGCTGATCGAATGGATTTTCACCAGCAATTTTTATTTCTCCACTCGATGGCATAATTTGGCCACTAAGAATATTCATGAATGTCGTTTTCCCGGCACCGTTTCTCCCAAGCAGACCGTAGATTTTATTTTTCTCGAGTGCAAAAGATACATGATTTAATGCATACTTTTCTCCATACTTCTTACTCAAATTATTCACTTCAATCTTCATATCCTTCATCCTTCCTTTGCAGCATTTCTATAAGTTCTTCATCTTTAATCTGAAGCTTTTTTGCTTCCTCTTTGAGTGGTAGCATGTAATTGTCATAAAAAGTCTGTTTCCTTTTCTCCATAACAATCTCTTTTGCTGTTTCGGTAACAAACATGCCCACCCCTCTCTTTTTAACCAATATTCCTTCTCCGACCAACTCATTAATCCCTTTTCCAGCGGTTGCAGGATTAATTTGATAAAAGGCAGCAAATTCATTCGTTGATGGTACCCTGGTCCCCGTCTGATAGGATTCATCCATAATCGAATCCTCAATTAAATCCTTTATCTGCATGAAAATTGGCTTGCTGTCATCTAGTTTTTTCTTCATTTAAGTTCATTCCTTAGTTGGTTAATTACTTATGTAATTAACCATATAACACCTTCAGATAAATGTCAATCCCATTTTCTAAAATTAAGCTTAAAAAGGCTCGATCCCACATATGCAGAATCGAGCTTGTCTATAATAATTTTGCCATATAATATTCATCCATGAACTCATCACCTATAAGCAAGGAATGCCTTTTGGTCCCTTCTATTTCAAACCCTGCTTTTCTATATAATGAAAGAGCTGTATCATTCTTCGTAACCACAGTTAATTCCAACCTTCGAATATTCCTATCCCGTGCCCAACGATCCAACCGATAAAATAGTTTTGTACCAATTCCTTGTCCTCTCTTGGCTTGTAATATGCCGACAACGATATAAACGGAATGCTTATTTCTTCGTGCCTTTCCACCTATTGCAAAAAGATAACCCACTAAATCCTGCTCCTTTTCTGCTACAAATATCGTAGAATTTTCACTTGCTTGTATGCTTTTGATCATTTCCACTTGGCTCTCTGCCTGAACTTCTCTTTCACCAGATTCCCAGAGCATATATTTTGAATTTTTTTCGACTTCCTTTATAAGATTAGCTAATTTTTTTGCATCAGTTGTACTAGCTTTTCTAATAATCATCACTTTCTCCCCTTAATTCTATATTTATTAATTATTCTAACTCAATTAATCTTACCATATATTTCAAAACTAAATTCCTAGTTATTAATGGAATTAATCTTAAACAGTTAGAGGACTGGATTGCGATCAACCCAGTCCAATACTAAAGGCATTTTTTGTTACATGTTAATTTTTCTTTTGTACAGCAATCCAAATTTCGCTATAAACAAATAAATCCCCCGTAAATGAAATTTCATTTCAGGAGCCTCAACCAATTCATAATCTGATGAAGGGAGCCACTCAGAAACAATTCATATTTTTCAGCATCGCTTATTCCCTCCTTCATAAGATTATTATAATAACAATTGAAAACGAATACCCGAAAAATTAGAACCGGATATTGTCGGTTTAAAACACGAATAGCATTAACTAAATTTTAAAATAATTATTAAATTTTCTCTTGACATTTATACGAAACCTATGTAGAGTAAAAATTATCAAAATTAAATATGTAATTTTCTTATCTAGAGAGGTGGAGGGACTGGCCCTTTGATACCTCGGCAACAGACTTTTTGAAGCACTGTGCCAATTCCAGTAGCGTTAAGCTTGAAGATAAGAAGAGAAACTAGTAATGCGATTTAAACCTCTTCTTATATTAAGAAGGGGTTTTTATTATTTTATTACATATAAAACAGGAGGAGAAGAAATGAAACGTACTCTAGAACAAAGGTTAAAAGAAGGAACAGTTATTGTTGGAGAAGGGTATTTGTTTGAATTGGAACGAAGGGGTTATTTACAAGCAGGGTCATTTGTACCGGAAGTGGCACTAGAAAACCCAGAAGCACTTAAACAAACCTATAGAGATTTTATGAATGCTGGATCTGATGTGATCTTAGCGTTTACGTATAATGGTCATCGAGAGAAGCTTCGCATTATTGGTAAAGAAGATTTATTAGAGCCGCTAAATCGGAGTGCAATTCGGTTGGCAAAAGAAGTAGCCAAGGAACACCCGACAGAGGAAGCACTTGTTGCGGGAAATATTTCGAATACAAATATTTTTGATCCAAATAATCCAGCTTCCAAGGAAGAAGTGAGAAGTATTTTTGCAGAAATGGTGAAATGGTGTAAGGAAGAGGGCGTTGACTACATTGTTGGTGAAACATTTTATTATCATGAAGAAGCATTAATCGCCTTGGAAGAAATTCAAAAACAAGGTTTACCTGCAGTGATTACGTTAGCCTTATTTGCGGAGAACATTTTAAGAGATGGATATACGGCAGATGAATCATGTAAAATCCTTTCTGAAAAGGGGGCATTAGTAGTTGGTCTGAACTGCTTCCGCGGACCTGATACAATGCATTCATACTTAGTGGACATCCGAAAAAATGTAGATGGCTATGTGGGCGCTCTACCACTTCCATATCGGACAACGGAAGAAAATCCGACATTCTTTAATTTGCCTGATGCCGGATGCAATTGCACATTGCCTACGGAAACAACTTTCCCGACTGCACTTGATCCGCTTTACCATAATCGTTTCGAATTAGCGGAATGGGCAAAAGAGGCAAAAGAAATTGGTATTAATTATATCGGCTTATGTTGCGGTGCTTCACCTGCAATGCTAAGAGAAGTTGCAGAAGCTGTCGGAGTTGAAACAATAAATTCAAAATTCTCCCCGAACATGGAGAAACACTTTTTATTTGGTAATGATGAAACACTTAAAAAGCACAACACGGAATATCGTACAAAGGCATAATAAGATGACTGTTTTTTAATGAGTAACCCAACTTTAGCACTGTTAAATTCATAAAAATGCTCTACATCACTGTACAGAAGATAATAAGAAATGAAACAAGTTAACAATCAATCGATTTAAATAAAAAAGCTTACCATACCGAAATGTATTTGCTACAGCCAGCACATTTCTTTCGGGTAGGGTAAGCTCTCTCCTCATTTTAAATTTCGTAGTGCTTTTAAACATGATGATTATATTTATTCTTCGTCCACTTCAATATCTTCATCGACTACAGGGGCCTCCGGTTCATCATCAAAAAAGTCTGGCGGATTAGGTGGTGCGGAGGCATTATTACTAATACTGATTTCAACGGTATACGTCATTGGTACGAATTCATTGAATTTACTCATATTCACCACTGTTCCCTTTACTTCTGGAGAATAGACATACTTGACTATATACTTAATATCAGCGCCTTTTGATTGATATTCATCAAAGAATAACCGTGGCAGATCTCCTTCCATTTGACCACGGAAATCAGCTAAATACGGCTTACCTAATGAATACGTAACAGTAACACCCTTATCATCTTGGTCCGTTAATTTGGTTTCCGCCTCAACGGATTGGGAAATGAATCTTCCATAAGGTATGTCTGTATTGTATCTCTCTTTTACCGTCACATCTAAATCCGGGTAATTGCTAACTGCTTCCTCCGCAGTCAGTCCCCAAAAGTTTGGAACGACCGTAGCTTTACCTACAGATACCTTCACTTTCATCTTATCTCGTTTTGCTACCTTTTCATCTGCAGCTTCACTTTGACTAATAATATGTTCTGGCTCGATACTGTCAGAGTCAGCTTCTTCATAAGTCATGTCAATTTCATTCGTTTCTGCCCACTTTTCCACTTCTTCTTTGGGCTTTCCTGTAAAGTCAGGTACCGTTATATTCTTTTCAAAAACTTCCTTTCCTTTTGAATAATAGACGGCTGCACTGTGTTTACGTTGATATTCCGCCTCATCGACCCCACTATCCCGGATCGTAGTCTTAATATATTCCCCTTCTTCAAGGTCATCACTATACTCTGTAACCAATTGCAGGTTTTCCGCTTTATTTTCGTCAATCCAATTCCGTGCTTCCTCCTGGCTCATTTCCGAAAAGTCTGGGAGCGGTATAACCTCTTCTGGATCTGGTCCCAAGCTGCTCGTTAACTCTAGAGTCTTCCCTTTCCGTATTTTATCCCCAGCAGCTACACTTTGCTCAAAAACCTGATTGGCATCATATTCCATATTATACTCCTGGTTTAATTCAATTTCGACATCATTCTCACCTGCCCATTCCCGGGCCACGGATACAGACTCTCCTACAAAGTCTTCAACCTTCACATGGACAAGCAGATAATAGATGAAGAAAATCAAACCACAAGCTAAAACGGATCCTGAAATAATCAGCCACATCCGACGTCTCTTTTTTCTTCGGTAGTCCAGATCAATTTCCACTTCTTCTTCGGCATCCCGCTGTCGGCTGTTCCGTGTAGGGGAAGGCGCCCGCGGAGGATCGGTCTCAAGTTCAGATTTGTTATCTTCTATTTCCGAAGCAGGCGCTTGGTTTTCCTGGTTTTCTCGTTTTTCCGGCAACTCTGTTTCTTCTTGATTCTCTGTTTGCCTATCTTGCTCCTCTTTTACTTGTTTATCTTTATCTTCCTCTTGCTCATTCAGCATATCTTGATACTTATCTTTATTAAATTTTGATAAAAAATCACTCATAAGAAGATAGTACACCTTTCCTTAGCAAGTAAGCCTGATCCGATTGCACTGCAATTTCATTGGAGTGCGTTACGACAACGACACATTTATCATGTTCGTGTGCCATTTTCTTAAAGATATCAATGATTTCCTGCTCCATCTCTTCATCCAAGTTCCCCGTCGGTTCATCGGCAAGAATCAACTCTACGTTCGTCGCCAGCGCGCGGGCAATCGCCACACGTTGCTGCTCTCCCCCGGAAAGCTTGTTAACCGGACGATCGGCTTTACTTTGTACAATCCCGATATAATCTAGTAAATTATATGCAACTGTTTTTACATCTTCCGGAATGTCATTTTCTGTAATTGACATCGGAATCAACACATTTTCCACCGCAGTGAAGGTCGGGATTAAATTATAGCTTTGAAAAATAATACCGACATTATTACGGCGATACTTTTCATAGCCTATTTTCTTAATATCTTCATCATTAAACAAAACGGTCCCGCCATGCGGTGAATCCAAAGCACTGAGTAGGGATAAAAGAGTCGTTTTCCCTGAACCGGATTGCCCTAAAATCGTGTAGAACTTCCCCTTTTCAAAAGAAACAGATGTGTCTTTCAATATATAACGACGCTTGTCACCATCTTGATAATAATAATTTAAATCTTTCGCTTCTAATATCATCATTTCACCCCTCCATTACATCAGTATTTTCTTTGGATTCAACCGTAAAATATAAACAAGCGGAATAACCGTTGAAATTAAAATCGTTAACAGTCCAATTCCATAGAAGATAAGAATATAGCTTGAATTAAGGCTTACCTCATATGAATCCAAGACATCTTCTGTTGTTAGATTCGTCTGGATTTCACTAAAATACATCATTTCATCTTGAGATGTATTATGATCAGCTTTCATCATCGTATCGGATACCTGTCCGGCTATGAAGTTACCGCTGAATAGGGATAGCGTAATCCCAATTAAAGCAACAACCATTACTTCGATCAGTATTTGCCCGACAACGCGACCCCGTCGTTCCCCTAAAGATAAATAGATTCCTAGTTCACGTTTCCGGTCTCTCAAGAATAGTAGAACTACTAAACCAATAATCAGCACCGTTGCAATGACGGCAGCCGCTAGTACATATTTTGCTAGTTTCGACATCGACTCTACCGGACCGGCAATACTATCATACTGATCCGTAGCACTGACTACTGTATAAAGCTTCGGCAGTAATGGAGCTACCTCTTCTTCAAATGCTTCACTATCTTCCGGATTATTTAAGACGAACATTGGAGTGTAATATTCAAAGGAACTATCTTCCCCTTCCGCCTCCATCATCTCCGCAAATTCTTCATCTGACTTCAATAGCTCTTCCCAATAATATTCGGTTTCACTACGGACAATCTCATTTGGGACGTAGATTGTATTTTGGTAATCCATATCCATGAAATCGAACATTCCATCTTCTGAATCTTCCCCTGCATCTTCCTTCAGTGTTTGAGATTCAAATAGGCCGATTACTTCCAATACTACATCACGGGAAGTAACTATTTCCTCTTCACCGGTCTCATCATCATAAGTAAAGACCATATTGGATAACGTAAAGGTATCGCCCACATGCAGATTATTTAATTCTGCTAATTTTTGCGAAATAATGGCGACAGAAGTACCGTTTTCCACTTCTTCCTCGTTAAAGACGCGTCCATCAACTAATTTCGCCTTCTCTTCTTCAAAATCAAGAACAGGAGCATAGTTAATTCCTTTCACCATAAAGTCCATACTCGGGCCAAATTGAACTAAATCTTCCATATCTTCACCCTGATAACTCTCAATACTCTCTGACCCTAGAGAAGTGGACATATTATAATCATAATATTTCACATAGGAGAGCTCACCAATTTGTTTTATCAAATCGATGTCAATGTCTTTAATTTCCGTCTCCATCAATTCCGCTTCACTGAGAGCATCAAGCTTTTCATAATCAATCTCAACCGTTGCAGCAGCACCAAGTCTCTCTTTGATACTCGACTCCACATTACTAGTTGCTTGCTGGATGGAAATTGCCCCCGATATTAAATTTCCCAATATAAAGATAACAGCCAATAAAATTAATGATTTCCCCTTGTTTCTAGTAATACCTAAAAATCCCCGTTTAATAAAATTCATTACAAACCCCCTCACTTCATATTTTTTCCCTTTTAATTTTCTAAAAAAAGTAAACTTATGTATCTAGTATATAGAACTATTACCTATTATCCAACAACATTTTTCATTTATCTTAAAAAAACTCCTCAAGGAGAGATTGCTCTAACCTTTAGGAGTTTAGTTTCTTTCACTATATTATTTGTATGTAAAAATTTTCACCTCATCATTACTGTCGATCGTTGCTAATAGAATTTCCTTTAAATCAACTGCAAACAATGCATGAATTTTTTCTTCAACCAGATCTCATCTTTTCCAAATTGATTAAGTGTTTCAACATCAATCTGTCCTTCTTTAACAATTGGCATGGGAAAAAATAATGGTTTAACAGCAATTTGCATGTCCGTTGGAGTAACTGTGTTATACTGCGAAAATAAAAACACGGATAAACTGCCGCCTGGTTCCCATAATGCAAGAGAAACTTTATTAATATCATCTATTTTTTGCTTTCTTAATTCTGATAATAAAACATCGAGTGAGATTCTTGCTTTTAATAAACCTTTATAAATAATTTGTCCGTTTTTAATAAGCGAAATTGGGGTTGGTTCAAGGAACTTCCGCAGCGCTCTCCATTTTAAACTTAAATATACACCCACCGTATACAGTATTACTAATACAGATATCGTGATCATCGAACCTTTTAACCCTAGTTGCTCATCAGATAAAGGGTGTGCAATAATATTCCCAATTAATAAAGCCATCATAAAATCAATTAATCTTAACTGGGATATGGATCGTTGCCCCATTATTTTAGCCACGATTAACAGAAAGAAAAACGCAACAATTGCTCTTAGGACCCATTGTATAAAATTAAGAGACTCTTGTTCACCAAAAAACTCCAAATCATTCACGCCCTCGGTCTTAAGTTTTCATTTGTTATTATTACCTGTAAGCCTTATTCCCAATATTTACATGGGAGCAAGGCTGCTTTGAAACCAATTATCTAATTTATTGAACAATTAACCCGAGCACAAACTCCTTCATATCCACAAAGCGCGGAAAGACAGGTTTTTCGTTTGTACCTGCAATTACCAATGGTACCAGCGATTCTTGTCTGTGTAAGGAACCATGTGCTGCACCTGAAAGATGAGCTGGTGTAGATTGGGCTTTAAATTCACAGCCCGGTTTCGCATTTACCACAATAAATCTTCCCTTATGAGAGTGTAAAGCACCATATAAACGTGCTAACGCATCCGGATAATCTCCATAGGACAATACTTTATCATTCGACAACGTCAATTGAAGAAGCTCATGATTTCCGTGCACGTTCCATGTTTGATTATATACATCTCTATACTCCCCATCCCGGCTATATCGCAAGGAACCTTTTCTCATTCCCGATTCAATGTTTACGGAAGCCCCATCGTCGTTCTTCCAAGCAATGATATCGATACGGTGATCCTTTTTTAACCTTTCGATAATAGGAGCCAATAAGAGATTCTCATTCAGCACATAAATATAAGCCATACGCTGATTCACACTAAAAGCTAGCTGATCTTTTTTATGTACTGGACGTTCAATCCGCGCTATGCGGTAACTTTTCAGCAGTTTACGTAAGTCAATAACAACATCTCGATGTTTGGTACCTGTTGCAGCATGACCGTTATCCCCAATAATCAGCCATACATTCTGATTAAGCGCTTCTTCCCAACTTGAATATAAATTCAATGTTTTTTGTATTTCTTTATCTATTTTCGTAATGCCCTTTATATCCAGCGGACCTTTAAAATGAATACGGGCGTCCATATCCTGAAAAATACAGAAAGTAAACAAAGGAAGTTTATTTTTACGAATTAAATACCGAAGTTCCCTTGCTGTATATTTACGATTTCCTGCAGCTATCTGGGTTGGAAAACTCCATGACCTTAATTTTGAAAAAGTCCCTAACGAGAAAATAGAAGGGCCTTCAGCTGTCCACTTGCCATCTTCAAAATGAGTCAACGTGCTAAGCAGCCGTGGCACACGCAAACGTTTAGGGGTATTTCCACGATAGACAAAAGAATTAATAGAAGCCGAGGGAATTCCCAGCGCAGCCAATTCTTCGTAAATGGTGGTGACTTCATCACTCAAATGATCATGGTTCAAGCGATACAGCATATTATGAACAGATTTTCGCATTCCCATCCGAAATGTTTCCCGAAAGCCCGTACCGTAATTAATGAACTGCTTTTCCGAATCATCGAACCAGTTCAACCCCGGTATATGATGTTTATCCGCATATGTACCTGTCAAAAGGCTACTGTCTATGGTTACAGACATCGTTGGAAACGAGGTTACCATATTGGATATGTAATTACCGTTTTCCATTAAAAACTGTAAAGCGGGAGCGCGCCCTGTTTGGGCAGCTACCTCCAATGGCCCACTCATCAACGAATCGATATTTAATAAAATAACTGGTTTTCGTAAAGATCGAGCTGCTTTCATATCCCATTCATCCTCATCACGTTTGTTTGCGGAAAAATAAAATTAGGAGTTACTACTCCCTAGAAAATATTGTATCCTTTTGCGGATAAAATTATCCCATTGTTCCTGCGTATCTTTGTGAATAATGGGATTTTGTTTTCCCTTTAGCATGTTCGTCTTACCTTAACGGGAAAAGAACTGGGGGTTATTTTACCTTTAGCATGTTCTTCTTACTTTAATGGGAAAACAACTGGGGGTTATTTTACCATCAGCATGTTCTTCTTACCTTAATGGGAAAACAACTGGGGGTTATTTTACCTTTAGCATGTACTTCTTACCTTAATGGGAAAACAACTGGGGGTTATTTTCCCATCAGCATGTTCTTCTTACCTTAATGGGAAAACAACTGAGGGTTATTTTACCGTTAGCATGTACTTCTTACTTTAATGGGAAAACAACTGAGGGTTATTTTCCCTTTAGCATGTTCTTCTTACTTTAATGGGAAAACAACTAGGGGTTATTCTCCCTTTAGCATGTTCTTCTTACCTTAACGGGAAAAGAACTGGGGGTTATTTTACCGTTAGCATG
>NZ_JAXHDC010000031.1:0-41236 GCF_037072045.1 Oceanobacillus sp. MO10714A
TTAGCAATAAATGTAGTTGCGGAAGTGGTGGGAAGAAATTATAATAAGATGGTGTATGTCGATGCAATTATAATTGCAATGAATATAGAGGTGTAGAAATGGAATTTAATATAGGCCCGCGAATGTTGAAGACTGGTATTGCAGTAACATTAACCCTTGTTATCACAAGTATGCTACAATTAGAACTCGAATTAGTAGCAGCTATTGCTGCAGTCTTAGCAATGCAACCATCCATCATGCGATCCTTCACGTACTTTAAAGAAGTAGTAATCGCGAACTCCGTAGCTGTTATCTTTTCTTTAATCGGGATCTTTCTGCTTGGTAACCACCCTCTATCAGTAGGGGCCGTAGTTATTATATCTATTGCGATTAACGTTCGCCTGGGCTTAAATAAGACAGTCAGTTTAACCGTGTTAACGATTATCACAATCATGCTGCAAAGTGCTGAGGGAATAAATGTCCCCTTTATTATTAACCGGGTATCCCTTGTTGTGATTGGAGTCGTATCTGCATTTATTGTAAATGCACTTGTCTTCCCACCCAATCACCAAAAGTTACTCTTTAACCGGATCCAAGATGCGGTTGATCAGACACTTTTTTTACTACGCGTGATACCAAATAAAACGATGAGTGTTCCAACCCTTAAAACAGAAGACAGGGAAATTGAAAAGAAGATAACGAAAATCAAGGACTATTTTGATATCCTTGTCGAGGAACGCAGCCGCCTATTTATCCGGAACAAGATTCATTTTCTGCGGAGTATTGTCATCTATAAACATATGATTCATGTTTTGGAGAAACAATATACACTCATTACTCAACTGGAGAAAAATATAGAAGAAATTGAAGCGATGAGCAGTGGGAAAAGTCATGTCATTAAAAAATTAATCAATGAGATAACAAACTACAGCGAGAACATCTTTTTACTATATCAAAATAAAATTGTCCTTGATCGTGACCTGCAACGGGAAACGAAAAATGCGATGCGGCTGACAATCAATAATTTGATTGAAGAGCTGCAAGGTTCTGGTTTTGACAAATGGACATACGTCTTCCCAGTAGCAAACAGTCTTATCGAATTATTTGCTGAACTTGATAAACTTGAAAAGTTCGTCCGTAAAAAAGAAAATCAACCAATAGATGCCTAGTTTAGAGACTGCTGCCACCTAGTTTCTGAACTAGGTTTTTTCTTTATGAAAAATGAAACATTTTGCTCTTCAAATTCGTATAAACAGGGGAGCAGAAAGTACTTATCAAGAGCTGTAAAGAGCGCCTTAGCTTACTTTCTGTTATCATTAGTAATGATAAAGATAAATAAGAGAGGGAGGGTTACATTGGATAAACAACCACGTACATTAACGCCGGAACAAATGGCAAAAATGAAGAAAATGGGGAAGTTTTTCGGCTGGATATTTGGAATCTTGTTAGTGGTAGGACTTCTATTTTTACTTACATTTAATTGGATTACCGACTATATATGGCTTGATAACTTAGGATTCGGTAGCGTATTTACAACTATTCTTGGAAGTAAAATGACACTGATTGTAGTAGGATTCGTCCTCTTCTTTATTGCGTCTTTCCTTACATTGCAGTGGATTCGCAGTTCTTACATCAATCATTTCCATGAAAGCCAGTTACCGCCATTTCTTGCGGAGAAAAAATTAAGCCGCTTAATTATCGTCGGTACGTCTTTCTTTGTTGGAATTTTAGGAAGTTCTGTCGTCCAAGGACTTGGATGGGAACCGCTGCTAAAATTTTTACAGCATGAAAAATTTGGAATAACCGACCCGCATTTTAATATGGACATTTCTTTCTATATGTTCGTCTTACCATTCTTGGAGTTTATCGTCTATTTAATCTTAACATTGGCGATCTTAGCTCTTCTAACTGTGATTGGGGCTTATTCTGTATTCCACATGTACCGCTTAAGTAAACGGGCCCAGCTCCATATAGGAGTTACAATCGGACTTGTAGGATTGATGGTGGCAGCGATTCATTTTCTGCAGCCATACCACACCTTACTATCAAACCAGGTGAATATATTCCAGACGAGTGTCGTATATGGTTTAAGCTATACCGATGAACTTATTAACATACCGAAAGCATATATTCTAGCGGGAGTTGCAATAATTGCGGCAGTATGGACAATTATTTCCTTATACCGTGGCAAAATTAAATCAGCAATTATACCAATCGCTGCTTATGTCGTCGTATTGATTGTGGGGCAGGGTGCATCGATGATTGTGCAGAGCTTCGTCGTTTCACCAAATGAATTCCAAAGAGAATCACCGTATTTGGAACGTAACTTGGAATTTACTCGAGCAGCTTATGATTTAGA
This sequence comes from Oceanobacillus sp. MO10714A, assembly GCF_037072045.1. Lineage (NCBI taxonomy): Bacteria > Bacillati > Bacillota > Bacilli > Caryophanales > Bacillaceae > Oceanobacillus > Oceanobacillus sp. MO10714A. Next base: position 2,339 of record NZ_JAXHDC010000031.1, read on the forward strand.
TGAGATAAAGGAAGAAGAGCACCCGGGAAATTATTCACTTGATGAGGCGATGGTAGAGAGGAATTCACTTACCATTGACAACATCCGAATTAACGACTCGCGGCCACTTTTAGATATCTATAATCAAATCCAAACGTTCCGGACCTATTATCGTTTTAATGATATTGATATTGACCGGTATGAAATTGATGGTGATTATCAGCAAGTGTTTATTGGAGCCCGTGAATTGAGTACGGAAGATTTACCAGAACAAGCCCAAACATGGGTGAACAGGAACCTCCGTTATACACACGGTTACGGGATTGCGATGAGTCATGTTAATGAAATTACGTCCCAAGGTCAGCCACAATATTTACAGAGAAATATTCCTGTTGAAGGAACGATTGATGTAACTCGTCCACAAATTTATTTCGGGGAAGAAGAGTATAACGACGTGATCGTTAATACGAAAGTGGATGAATTCGATTATCCATCCGGAGACGAGAATGTTTCCACCCGTTATGAAGAAGAAGCTGGGATTCAGTTGACCGGTCTCAATCGATTATTATTTGCCATTGATCAAGGGTCCTTCCGCTTCTTGGTATCCGATCAATTGGATTCGGAAAGTAGACTACTGAAGACCCGTAATATTATGGACCGTGTTCAAAAGATTGCTCCATTCTTTGAATATGATTCTGACCCATATATCTTTATTAGAGATGATGGAAGCTTAGCGTGGATGATGGATGTCTATTTAATCGCTGAGAACTATCCTTACTCCGAACAATTTAGCGGAGACAGCAACTACATCCGTAACTCGGTCAAGGTTGTTGTTGATGCATATACCGGGGAAGTTGATTTTTATATTGTTGAACCAGATGAGCCGCTCGTGAAGACATATCAGACGATTTTCCCTGATCTTTTCACAGAAGAGATTCCAGAAGATGTTCAGCGTCACTTCCGTTACCCGGAAACATTATTTAAAGTACAGTCGGAAATGTATGGTACATACCATATGTCGAACTTAGAAGTGTTTTATAACCGTGAAGACTTCTGGCAATTCGCTACAGAGAATTATTTCGACTCTGATGTTGTCATTGAACCGTATTATATTACGATGAAATTACCGGAATATGAAGAGGAAGAATTCATTCTTATGGTTCCATACACTCCTAGAAATAGGCAGAATATGATCGCCTGGATGGGAGTTCGGAATGATGGGGAGCATTACGGTGAATTATTCGTCTACACCTTCCCGAAACAGCGAAATATTTATGGACCGCAGCAAATTGAGAACCGAATTAATCAGGACAGTACGATTTCTCAACAGCTGAACTTATGGTCTCAAGGTGGTTCGGAAGTTATTCGCGGAAACTTGATTGCGATACCGATAGAGGACACGATTATGTATGTTGAACCGATTTATATCGAATCGTCCAATGAGACATCTCTACCGGAAGTTAAACAAATCATCGTCGCTTATGAGGATCATATTGTAATGGAGACGACTCTTGAACGTGCAATGGAATCACTCTTTGAATTAATGGATCCAGATGCAGGAACACCTCCAGCTACAGATGACGGTGACCCTGAAGAACTGCCAGAGGATGAGGACTCAATGCCATCCATCCCGCTTGAAGGAGCAGAAATGATTCTTGAGCAATTCTCTACATTATTTGATGATTACCAAGAAGCATTATCTAGTGGAGATTGGGAAGAGGCTGGAAGAATTATGGCTGAGATTGAAGAAATACTCGCTACAATGGAATAAAATAATATGTATTGTTCAATCTAAGACGGCGCAGGTAATCCCTGCCCGTCTTTTTGATTGCGTAAAAACTATTTTCTCTTTATTAAAAGATAGCTCTTTAATTAAGAGAATATTATAAGCATAATTTTCAAAAAAAGGTGGCAAGATAAACACATATAGAGGTGAAATAATGAGGAAAGCTATTGCTTTATCTTTGTTTCTTTTAATAATCCCAATTGTTCCTACAGTCGAAGCCTACAACAAATCAGAATGTGAAAAAGCACTGATATCCTTGATGTTTGATGCCATTTATAAAGCAGTTTATGAAAACTACGATATCAAAGACGTTGAATTCGAAAACGAGAAGATTTTACACCTGAAAATGACTGGCGGATTAACCTTTGATATTACTGTGCAGATTTCTACGTTTATTGGAGCGCACAATACAATCGGTACGGATACATTACAATTTAAACGGGAGATTGATGGACTAAAATTAGTTAGTTATGACCATAAACCGTCGAAAGATAAAGATGAAATATTAAAGTGGTACCTTAACAAATAGAAACTATCCTTATCTAAATGTGTATTCCAGTGTTCTTGCGGTTTTGTGGCAGATTGTAACTATAATCCAGCTATCAATTTCAAAAAGGTATTCCGGTCCGTTTTCGTTAGCTATTAAAAGTAGCGATAAGTCAAGAAACCCCGATTCAAGCAATCTATAAGGGGGTAAGTGATGGGAGTAGTTCGTATAATAATGTATATTCATCGAGAATCTGGACATCCTAGTCTGGTGTAAAGGTAGTTGTTAAAAATAAACTATCAAATAGCAGTACCAGAGAGGTGTAAAGATGAATATTTCTTACAAAAAGCTAGGAATTGTCAGCTTATATATTGCTATCTTCCTAGTGGTTGTATCGATGTTGGTGACGGAAGAAGATGTCCATACAAAGGCAGCGAACACCCAACACGAAAATGGGGAAATGATACAGGAACAAATCGGACAGAGAGAAACAGCCCTATCAGAAAAAGAATTACAACATAGACAAGCACCAGTTACGTATATTTCAAGTGACAGTATTGAAGCACCACAATCATTAGAAGATGCAATCGATTTGGAAGCATATCCTACGGTCCAGGTCGTTGCGACAGGCTATACGGCAGGTTATGAATCAACTGGAAAAACCGAAACGCATCCAGAATACGGAATCACCTTTTCAGGGGTTACGGTAAAAAGGGATTTATATTCAACGATTGCAGCAGACTTAGATGTATTTCCAATCGGTACGATTCTCTTTATCCCGTCCTATGGATATGGTGTGGTAGCGGATAAAGGTAGTGCAATCCAAGGAAATAAAATCGATTTGTATTATGATACAGTCGATGATGTATTTAAGGAGTGGGGGAAACAAAAACTTGACGTTTATGTGATTGAAATGGGGAACGGCGAGTTAACGGAAGAAGCCCTCGCAGAACTTAATGAAGATGAAGCTCTCCAGGTATTTCGCTCAGAATTTACAGGAGAATAATAAAAAAATCCAGAGAGGAATTAAATTTCCTTTCTGGTTTTTTTTAAATAAACCAAGGATGGACAACAAACGCAACAATAATTCCTGTTATTGCGCCGAAGAAAACTTCAATCGGTTCGTGTCCTAATAATTCTTTTAAATCTTCTCGTCTTTCTTTATCCTCTTTCTTATTCCAGTCCCTGACATCTTCAAAAATAGTTTGCAAGTCGTTCATCAACCGATTGAGTACGACTGCATGTTTTCCTGCATGACGCCGAATGCCAGATGCGTCATACATCGTAATCACACTAAATACACAAGCGACTGCAAAAATGGTTGAGGTAACTCCTTCGACAATACCTACCGCGGTCGTAAGCGATGTTACTGCTGCCGAATGACTGCTCGGCATTCCACCTGTACTGAATGCGATTCGGAAAGAGAGCTCTCTTGCAACAATTAATTTAATCGGTATTTTTATAAATTGCGCAAAGACAATTGCAATTAAAGCAGCCCATAACGGAAAATTTGAAAAGATTTCCATTGCCTATTTCTTCCTTCCTGATCGTTGCCAACGTTCATTTAAGTTTACCATAACGGTATAACATCGTAAACAAAGCAATACAGATGGAAGTAATTAACCCAACTTTCGAAGTTTGAAACAGTGGATTACTAGCGCGAGTAGTTTTTACATATAATCACCATTTAGTTGCCCGCGGAAATGTGTCTGAACTGCGGACTCTGAGGGGATAGTGGCACCACGCTGAATAAAAGTAATCAGTAGTTCAGTTAAATGCCTTGATTTTTTAAGATGTGAAGGCTTAGGCTCTTTCTTTAATCCAGTTTGCAGGTACACGCTTAACAAGCTGAACCATAAAGAAAGCAGCGACAAAGGAAAGGATCGTATCCTTAATTAAAAAGGGAACCATTCCGACCCAGGCGATAAGATAGGAAATCTCAAGATTAAGCCACGTATTCATCGCGAGATACATGTAAGATACTCCAATAACATAATTCAAAATGAGACCGGCGAAAGCACCTAAAGAATAACCAATCATCGATTCTTTATGAAACTTCTCGCTAATCCAGCCGGAAACATAGGCGATAAATACAAAAGAAATAATAAAGCCACCTGTTGGACTGATTAAAGCAAAAGGTCCACCTTGTAATCCGGCGAAAATCGGCACCCCGCTCGCTCCGACAAGAATATATGTAATAATAGCAAAAGCACCAAGTCGTTTACCGAGCATAAATCCTGCCAAAATTGCAAAAAATGTTTGTAAAGAAAGTGGCACACTCGCTCCGCCAATTGGTATCGCCAGAAACGGAAACCAAACCGTAATATTTGCCCCTATCGCCATTAAACAAACGAACATTGCCCCAAATGTTAAATCAATTGATCTAATTCTGCTCATGAAAATTCCCCCTTGTAATGATAGTACGAGGAAATTAAAATTTTGTCAACTTTAATTTAATGAGGGTGACAATGTGGAAGAGCATCCCAGAAGTATGAGATGCTCTTTATCAATTTAATTATGCAGTTTCTAGTGCAATTTCAATCATTTCATTGAACGTTGTTTGACGTTCTTCTGCAGTTGTTTCTTCACCAGTTAGGATATGATCGGAAACGGTAAGAATGGATAGAGCGTGTCTGTTAAATTTAGCTGCGAGCGTGTATAAAGCTGTCGTCTCCATTTCCACCGCAAGTACTTTATAGGCTGCAAGTAATTCATGTACGGACTTGGCATTCTCGCGATAGAAGCTGTCACTTGTAAATACATTCCCGACTCGTACCGGCAAATTCTTATCCGACGCGGCATCATAAGCACTTTTTAATAGATCGAAATCTGCAAGGGGAGCATAGAAAATGTCTCCGAAGATAAGCTTGTTAACCTGGGAATCAGTTGTTGCGCCTTGGGCAAGGATGACATCTCTAACTTGCACATTTTCCTGTAGTGCTCCACAGCTTCCAACCCGAATTAAATTCTTCACACCATATTCACTTATCAATTCATTGACATAGATGGAAATGGACGGAACACCCATCCCAGTACCTTGGACAGAAATATCTTTACCTTTATATTTCCCAGTGTAACCGTACATGCCACGAACCTCATTATAAAGCTTAGCATCTTCTAAAAAAGTCTCGGCAATGTATTTTGCACGCAATGGATCTCCTGGAAGTAATATTGTTTCCGCTATTTCGCCTTTTTCTGCACCGATATGTACACTCATGAATATGCCTCCTTAAACTATCTTAAATTAAAGGTATCACACTAAAAGATGAATGACAAATGACAAATAACAAACATTTTTATAAAAAATGATAGCCGTTTCACTGGTTATTAGTTTAAAAGTAGCGAGGAATTGTTTATAATGGGGATGAGGGTTATATTGTAACAATAGTTATGGTAAATTGATGGAAGGGAAGCGATAAATATGGAAACAAAAAACTTTACAATAACCGCTGAATCAGGAGTACATGCACGTCCAGCTACATTATTAGTGAACAAGGCGGGACAGTACAGTTCAGATATTCAAATTACGTATAAGGATAAAAAAGTAAACTTGAAATCAATCATGGGTGTTATGTCCCTTGGTATCCCACGCGGTGCGGAAGTGGAAATATCTGCTGATGGTAATGATGCAGAAGAAGCAATTGAAGGTATTACTTCAGTTATTAAAGAACATTTAGGAGAGTAAGTAAGGAGCGAAACGTGGACATTTCTATTATTTTTGTAATCCACAGCATCTTTATCTTAAAATTTCCTCAGGAAAGAAAAAGGAAGCAAGAGAATGTCTCTAGCTTCCTTTTATAATTTTAAAGTATACTTCTTGTTCAAGACGCTCGAGCGTCTGTAAGGCCAGTCGGTTGTATGCACTGTCTTCTTCATTCAGCTTATTCCGATATGTTGCAATTGCTTGTTCCAACGACGCAGCATATTCCGGTACCTCACCATTAAATGGATGGACAGCCGGCTTTTTAACATTCATCTTCTCACGAAAGGCAAGTGCTTTCCGTTCATGAAAAAAGACATCTTTCGTTTCATACATATTATGTAGATCGCCTTGGAGCGGATGCTTATGGACAGCGAGTACTTCAATCAGGTACATGTCACCACGATCTTCCTTTACTTCGCCGATATACGTTCCTAACCTATAATGCGCTTTTGCAATTTCCCCAATCTTCACTTTCCCCATTTTTACAACCTCCCTTTAATTATTGTGCCAAATTCGTGAACTTTTTGCGAATAATTACCCCTTATTGTCTATTAAAAGTTAATTTTGCTATACTAATAAGTAAGGATGTGATGAAAGATGGATTTCTTCTATTTTCCAAGTGATAAATCCGAATTGATCATTCCGATACTCACTCTATTTCTTTTTATCGGACTAGCATTTGTTGCGGTGTACTTTATGGTGCGACGCTCGAAGAAGGAAGAAGAGAGGTTTGAAGAAGATTATAAAGAACGGATAGAGGAAGTAGAAAAAGAGTTGAAAGAATAATTAGCTGCTACAATCCAACGTTTAAAACTTTGCATTTTTTGGGATACTACAACTAGTAACCTAAAGGAGAAGCGATATGCGTTGGATTTTTTATTTGTTTTTAATTTTCTTAGCTGCTTGCACGTCTAATGATGATGAAACGTTGAAAGAAGTGGCCATGTTGAATGTGGATGGTGATAAGCTTGGAACCGCAACTTTGACCGAAGACTCTGAAGGAGTAAGTATTAAACTCAAATTAGAAGGGGTGAGTCCTGGATGGCACGGGATTCACGTACATGAATATGCAAAATGCGAACCACCAGACTTTACAAGTGCCGGGAATCACTATAACCCCGAAGATAAAGAGCATGGATTAATGAACCCAAAAGGCCCCCACCTTGGTGATCTCCCAAATGTCGAGGCAAATGGAGATGGTAAGATCGATGAGGAGATCAAGTTGCTGGACGCGACGCTATTAGATGGAAAAAACTCATTGATTCGGGAGGAGGGAACTTCTTTAGTTCTCCATGACGGTCCGGACGACGGGTATACCCAGCCAAGTGGAGATTCCGGAGAGCGTATTGCTTGCGGAAAAATTACTCCCAAGTAGCTAAGTCAAGAAAGAAAGCGCCCGAATAGGCGCTTTTTCTAATTTTTCACGCATTAACGGTCTGTAATACCCCCACCTCTAAATAGGAGGGATGCCCAACATGTGAAGCTGGGGGATATACAGTCCGTAAATCCCTGATTCTGTTCAACTAACATTCAGTGGCGGAGGTAAGGAAACCCCCACTGAATGAAGTTTCACTTTATCTTATCTTCTTTTTTCTACTGCTTTAATTATTCGATTAACGGCTTCTTCCAGTGTAGAACGTGGGCAACCCATGTTCAGGCGCATGAATTGACTACCTTCTTCTCCGTAATCAATGCCTGCATTTAATCCGACCTTTGCTTCGTTTATGAAAAATTCTCGAATACCTTTTGCATCAAACCCAAGTCCACTGCAATCAATCCAAAGGAGGTATGTACCTTCCGTTTTCACTACTTTCAGTTCTGGAGCATGTTTTTCAAAGCTTTCTTTCACATATTGATAATGGCTTTCTAATAGAGCGGTTAATTCATCGACCCATGTAGCGCCGTGTGTATAAGCAGCTTGCATCGCAATTTGCCCCATTGTGTTTAATTGATTGTTGAAACCCTGTTTATTAAAGGCCTCATCTAATTTCCCTCTAACATCCAGATTGGGTGTCACGCAGTAAGACGCGGCTAGTCCAGGTACGTTAAAGGTTTTTGATGGAGCCATGCATGTGATCGTCTGATTAGCAATATCTTCAGATAGCGAGGCAATTGGAATATGCCTAAATCCGGGATAGGTGAGATCACCATGAATCTCGTCAGAAATAATCAGCACATCATGTTTCACGCATAATTTAGCCATTTCCTCCAGTTCTTCTTTCTTCCAAACCCTTCCAACCGGATTATGCGGTGAACAGAGGATGAACGCTTTTACATCTTTAAGCTTAGCTTCAAAATCAGTAAAATCAATTGTGTAATAATTATCTTCAAAAACGAGAGGATTTTTAACAATTGTCCGGTTATGTGCCTTAATAACATTGTAAAAGGGTGGATAGACGGGTGTCTGAATTAATATTCCGTCTTCCGGTTTAGTAAATGCTTGAATAGCCATATGTAGGGAGGTAACGACCCCATTGCTGAAAGATAACCATTCTGGCTGAATATTCCATTGGTGTCTTTCCTTATTCCAACGAACAACTGTATCTTTTAATTCATCGTCTGCAAGCGTATAACCATAGATTCCATGGCGTGCTCGTTCCATTAATGCTTCATTTACTTCTTTAGGCGCTTTAAAGTCCATGTCAGCAACCCACATTGGAATAACGTCAGTTGACCCGAAGAGTGTTTCTGCCATATCCCATTTTACGGATTTTGTATTTTTCCGGTCAATGTTTAGATCAAAATTTCCCATCAAACTACCTCCTCACAGTGTTATAGTTAATTATAGCAAAAAAAAAAGCAAAGCGATATACGCTCTGCTTACAGGGGGAATACGAGAAAGTCTTACGGTAATAGTATTACCCCACCTATTAAATTATAAACACATAAACTAAAATATTTTTAAAAAACTCAACTTTAACAGTTTGAAGCAGTTAGATATTCCTCTGTAATCAAGTTAACCCGCGGATTATTATCATTCAGCGTAAGTGCTAATTTTTTCTGACTTCTCCGGGGAAAGACCTGAGTTGGAACACTTATAACCATGAAGTCTCGTTTTATAATCTTTCTTCTAATTTAGCTTTTTCATCTTCGAATCCAGGTTTCCCGAGTAGGGCGAACATATTCTTTTTGTATGCCTCAACACCCGGCTGGTCGAATGGATTGACGCCGAGCAGATAACCGCTGATGGCACATGCTTTCTCAAAGAAATAAACGAGATAGCCGAATGTATATGCATCAAGTCTTGGGACTTCAACGATCAAGTTAGGTACGTCACCGTCTGTGTGGGCGAGCATTGTTCCTTGCAATGCTTTCTCATTGATTTCATGTAATGTTTTTCCAGCAAGATAGTTTAATCCATCTGCATCGTTTTCCGCCTCTTCAAGCGTTAATTCTTTTCTTGATTCATGAACGCGAAGAACCGTTTCGAAAATATTTCTTCTTCCTTCTTGGATATACTGTCCAAGAGAATGCAGGTCTGTTGTAAAGTTGGCAGAAGAAGGATAAATTCCTTTCAAGTCTTTCCCTTCACTTTCACCAAAGAGCTGTTTCCACCATTCGGCGAAATATTGCAAGCTTGGCTCATAGTTGATGAGAAGCTCCGTCACTTTTCCTTTATTATATAAAATATTACGGATCGCTGCATACTGGTAGCTCGGATTCTCTTTTAAGTCAGGAGTTGCAAGATCATCCATCGCTTGTTTTGCACCATTCATCATATCGTCTGTATTAATGCCGCTAACTGCGATTGGAAGTAGTCCAACGGCGGTAAGGACAGAGTATCTGCCGCCAACATCATCCGGAATGACGAAAGTTTCGTACCCAGCTTCGTCTGCTACACCTTTAAGCGCACCTTTTTCTTTATCTGTCGTTGCAAAGATACGGTTTTTCGCTTCTTCCATTCCATACTTTTCTTCTAAGTATTTCTTGAAAATCCGGAAGGCAACAGCAGGTTCCGTTGTTGTTCCACTCTTAGAGATTACGTTGATGGAAAAGTCTTTGTCTTTTAAGAGATCAAATAATTCCGCAGTATAGGTTGAGCTCAGATGGTGCCCAACAAAAATAATTTGAGGTACTTTTCTATCATCTTTGGAAAGTAAGTTTTGGAAAGAATGATTCAACATCTCGAGAGCAGCACGAGCACCAAGATAGGAACCGCCAATTCCAATTACGAGTAAAATATCGGAATGCTCACGGATTTTCTCCGCTGCCTGTTTAATTCTTGCATATTCCTCTTTATCATAGTTCTTCGGTAAATCGACCCAACCGAGGAAGTCACTTCCTTGTCCTGTTTTCTCATGGACAAGCTCATGGGCCTTATCGACAAATGGTTGCATATGATGAAGTTCTTCTTCAGAGAAGAATGGTAGTGCTTTATCATAGGTTAGTGTAACTTTTGTCATATGTATTCTCCTTTTTTATTCGGATTTATTAGTTTAACTTTACGGGATTTACTTTTAGAAATCAAGAAGAAGAGACCGTCGTGGCGGATGTTCATTGTTTTGTCATAAAAAAATGTTCCTTTAAGTATTACTTAAAGGAACATTTCCAGCAAGGGCAATTTCGCCTTTGTTTATTACTTATTCTCTGATTGTTTTATCCATTCTTGTAGCTTGTCTTTTAATGTGTTAAATCCTGTAGTAGAATCATTTGATACTGTTTGATTGTTAGTGGAGGTTTTTGCTTGAGTTTCTTTCTTTGGCGCTTCTTCTGTAGCCCGAATGGATAGGGATACTTTGTTTTCCGCTTCATTTACTTCAAGAATTTTCACTTTCACTTCATCGCCAATTTTAAGATGATCATTAATATCATTTACAAATCCATGTGTAATTTCTGATATATGAACCAACCCTTGTGTCTCTTCATCCAACTGGACAAAGGCACCATATGGCTGGATTCCTGTTACCTTACCATCCACAATTTGACCTTTTTCTAGACTTTTATTCATGCCGAACAACTCCTATTATTTAATTCAACTCTATTCTTTTCACACAATTATCCATTTTAACATAAAAATATGATTCTAGCAAAAATCATAGAGTGTACGGGTTGTTCTGAAAAAGTGAAACTTCATTCAGTAGGGAATCCTTACCGGTGTATTACAGACCGTTAATACGTGGTAAAAGTTTATGAATAAACCAATTCATCTCGTGACTTCGGTCGTGAGAGGTTCAATTGATTGATTCTAACTCTTGCTTAATGCTTTCATAAACATCGTGCCAAAACTCGGTATTGTCACGGAAGGATTTACCGATGAACGTATACATTTCTTTCGCTTTATCCTCATGATCTGGCGCGTCTTTTGGTGGTAGAGCAGCGCGGGATTCGTCGACAAAATCTTGAAGTTTTGCAGCCCGAGGTCCCCATTTCGCGACTTCTTCACCAGCTTCATTAATGAAAATAAAGATTGGAATGGATCGGGCTGTTCCATTCGTTAAGTATTGATCCATTAATTCTAAATTATCATCACGGAGTAACATCCGTACTTCCAGATTCGCTTTTTCAGATATTCGTAATAGGATTGGAACATTCAGCATGGCATCTCCACACCAGTCTTCCGTTAAGACGATTGCTCGTAATTTCTTACTGGCAATTTTTTCAAAAAATGCTTCGTCTTCAGGTAAATTGAAGTTATCATAAATATGTAGGAGACCATCCTTGTTCTGCTTCATGCTCTCAATATAATCATCCGCTTGCATTGCTTGTTCGAACCATTGATTTAAAGTCATCGATACCCGTCCTTTCATGATTAGTCGCTTAAATTTTACCGATATCCACGCTTTAAGTAAACAAATTTGCCTTCTTTTGTTAAAATAGAATACAACTAAATGAATCAACCCTCCCAGTTTGCTTTCATTCAGCGTAAGTGTTTTGTGCATTCATTTTATTGGCGTTCTAATTATCGTTCAGTTGCCCGGCGGACGGATGCTTTCCACGGGCACGGCCTCAGCCTCGACGCACAGGACGTGCTAATGCAGACGTTGCCACAGGACGTGGCGTTCTTAGTCTGCCTCGGAAGAAGTTCGCTTCCTGCGGGGTCTTCGGACTCGTGCTTTTCCCGTAGGAGTCACCGTCCGCCGGGCAACTGAACTGGTCTAAAGGATTATTTTAAAAAGAAATTATTCCGTTATGATAAGGATTGTACTTCTGGAATATTAAACAGTAATCCAAATTACGTCTATCCTCGGAGCAGTCCAGACACCTCGAGACTCCAGCAGGAGGATAGGCATAGGTGAGACCCCGCAGGGCGACAGCCCGAGGAGGCTCACCAGCCGCCTGCGGAAAGCGAGAGGTGTCTGGACTGCGGACCTCCAGAGACAGTTGCACTTACGCTGAATGAAAGTGTTGATTTTTCAGGTATGGGTTGGGTAAATGATGATTAGGAGGAATTAAATGACAACGTTCAATCAAGATTTTCTGATGGAATTATTAAATACCGCTTCCCCTTCCGGTATGGAGATGGATATTCAACGGAAATGGATGGCATACGTTAAAGAATTTGCTGATGAGGTGCGTACAGATAACGCTGGTAACGTGATTGGAATCCTGAACCCGGAAGCCCCGTTTAAAGTACTGCTGGCAGGACATAGTGATGAAATCGCCCTTGTCATCAACCGGATCGATGAACAAGGATATCTGCATTTTGACAAGGTGGGTGGAATCAATCCAAAGGCAGCAGTCGGAATGCGAGTCGATGTTTTTGGATACAATGGCAAAGTTACCGGTGTTATTGGAGTGAATGCCCAGCATCACGGTGGCTTAAAAGATGATTTCACTTTAGCGGATTTATTTATCGACTGTGGTTATAAAACAAAAGAAGAGGCAGAAAACGTTGTCCAAATTGGCGACCTCTGTGTATATAAGACAGAACCGGAAATCTTGCAGGACCGGTATATTGCCGGAAGAGGACTTGATAACCGGACAGGATCTTTCATCGTTGCAGAAGTTTTGAAACGCCTTGCGGATAAAAATATTCAAGTCGGAGTATATGCGGTGAGCACAGTAAATGAAGAAACAAATATGGGTGGTGCCTATTTTGCTGCAGCAGGAATTGAACCGACAATGGCAATTGCTTGTGATGTGACTTTTGCAACAGATTATCCTGGCGTGAATAAGAATAAATATGGAGATATTAAGCTTGAAGGCGGCCCAGTACTTGCAAAAGGTGCACCGATTAATATTAAAATAAACCAGCTTCTGGAAAAAGCGGCAGCAGATTTACAGCTGAACGTACAATATGAGCTGACTCCAAGGCATACAGGAACAGATGCAGATCGAATGCGCTTGACCGGAAAAGGTGTCCCTGTTTCCCTTGTTTCCCTGCCATTACGTTACATGCATTCTCCGGTGGAAACGACAAGTATTAAAGATATGGAAGAAGAAATTACCTTGCTTGTAGAGATGATTTCAAACCTTTCGGGTGACGAGAGCTTAAACCCACTTGACTAAAGGTGAAATAGTTTAGTGGCGGATAGACCTACCAATTAAAAAAGGTATGAGGAGAGTCTCACTAAATTGGTTAAAAATAGTGACCAAATACAGGAGAAAAGGCCTTGTTTTCTTAAACTTAGAAAACAAAGGCCTTTTTCTTATGTATCAGCTAGGTCAAATCTATCGTTTTTCTGTGCGCTATTCTTTGAAAATCTCTATTTGCAGTACTTTTTCCATGAATTATAGAAAAAATACCATTAATTCTATTAAATCTTCCTGTTTTCTATCAAAAGACCCATGAAGAGAAAGAGGAAAATATAATGCATATCTATTAATTTTGAGGATTCAGTAAAATAGCGACATAATTCGACAATTTATTGTTGCTAAACCTACTATACTAGGGTTAACACCTAGAATTTACCTGTCGCTAATTTCTGGGGAAATCGACAAGTTTGAAAAAAAGAGGAGGTTGATTTAATAAAACGTCGAAACTCCGGAAAGAAATTTTAAAAAAGGGAGGAAAAATCTTTGAGAGTTAAGCGCAAAAGACGAACGAAAGCTTTCAGTATTGCAGCAATTGTAGTCATGATCGTATCACTCATCCTGCCGGGTGCCGGACTTGCGCAATCAAAAGGCGAAGTTAGCCATTCGATGAACGATTCGCGTGAGCTTCAAGAACAGAAAGTGAATGAGCGTCTATTGGAGAGTTTCAAAGATGATGAGTTTGTTACTTTTCTAGTCAAGTTTACAGATAAGGCTGCAGTAGAAGATGTAGCGAAAAAGATGAGAGAAGATGCGGCAAAATCAAATCTATCACTTAGTCAAGCAGAGCATATGCAACGATCAGCTGTAATTGCTGAATTAAAAGAAACTTCCTTTGCATCACAGCAGCACGTGACAGAGTATATTGAACAGGAAATTGAAAACGGAAATGCCAAGGATTTTGTTTCCTATCATATTGTGAACGGCATGGCAGTCACAGCTACGAAAGAGGTTGCAGAAAAAATCGCTACTTTTTCTGAAGTGGAAAAATTACTGCCAAATGAAGTTCGACAGTTGAACACAACGGTATCGGAAAGAGCGGAAAAAGAGGAAGCAGAACTTGCGAATGTCGAATGGAACATTGAACGGGTCGGTGCTCCAGCTGCTTGGGAAATGGGGATCGATGGAACAGGCATGGTTGTGGCGAGCATTGACTCTGGCGTTCAGTGGGACCACCCAGCATTGAAAGAAAAGTACCGCGGTTATGATGCAAGCACGGGTGATGCGGATCACACGTATAGCTGGTTTGATGCTACGGCCGGAGAGGATACCCCGTACGATGATGACGGACATGGTACACATGTAACCGGTACAATGGTCGGGTCTGAGCCGGATGGTTCGAACCAAGTTGGAGTCGCTCCTGGTGCGAAGTGGATTGCTGTTAAGGCATTTACGGCAGCGGGTGGAACGGATACAGATTTACTTGCTGCAGCTGAGTGGATTATGGCTCCAGGCGGAGATGTCTCGCAAGCTCCTGATGTAGTGAATAACTCTTGGAGTGGTGGTTCGGGAATGGATGAATGGTACCGGGATGTTGTCATTGCCTGGCGCGCGGCAAATATTTTTCCTGAATTCTCAGCTGGTAATGTAACATTAACTAACCCAGGTGGACCAGGTTCGGTTGCTAACCCGGCAAACTACCCGGAATCTTTTGCGACAGGCGCAACGGATGTTAATGATGATTTAGCGAATTTCTCTTTACAAGGACCATCTCCTTATGACGAGATTAAGCCTGATATTTCAGCGCCAGGGGTGAATATTCGCTCAAGTGTACCTGGCAGTGGGTATGAAGGTGGTTGGAATGGAACTTCGATGGCAGGACCAGCCGTTTCAGGAGCTGTAGCGTTAATAAAACAAGCAAATGCGAATCTGACAGTTGATGAAATCGAGGAAATTCTATCTACTACGGCAACACCATTAACGGACGATACATTCCCTGAGTCACCGAATAACGGATATGGACACGGACTACTGGATGCATATGAAGCAGTATCTTCCGTTGTTTCCGGACTAGGTGTCATTGATGGGGCTGTAAGTAAAGATGGAGAGGATACAGAAGCACCAACTTATAGTCATGATGCCCCTGAAGTGATATATGCGGGTATGGATCTTGATGTAACAATTACTGCAGAAGATAATATAAGTGTAACCTCTGTAGAAGTTGTCTATGAGGATAACCGAATCAAAGCAAAGCGGGTATCAGGAGATCATTTGTCAGGTGAGTACACGGTAACTGTTCCAGGTGAGGATATTGAAGAGGGAACATTTGAGTATCACTTTGAAATCAATGATTTCGGAAATAATTCAGTAACAACAGATTCCTACAGTGTAACGGTAGAACCAGGAATTACAGTAGGTTATTTTGAGGATTTTGAAAAGGCACCTAGCGGATGGACGGTATTCGGAGAAAATAGCAGTTGGGAACACGGAATTCCAACTTCTGGGCCGGGTGAAGCCTTTTCCGGTGAAAATGTGTATGCAACAAATTTAAGCGGAAACTATAATAACTATGAAAATTCAACATTAGTCATGCCACCGATTGATTTACCTGAAGGAGAAGCATATTTACAATACAGTCAGTGGTACAATCTCGAGAATAACTGGGATTACGGGCATGTGTATATTTCTAGTGATATGGAAAACTGGGAACAGTTAGAGCGAATCACCAATGTTTCCGATGGCTGGATTGAGTCGGAAATTGATCTATCTGATTATAGCGGGGAAAGAGTTTATATCGGATTTAATCTGACTTCTGACATCAGCATTGCCCGAGATGGTTGGTATATTGATGATGTTGGGCTTGCTGATACGTCAAGAGGTGAGTCAGCACAAGCGCCGAACATCGGAATGAATTCTTCCGCTGGATTATTGTTAGGTCTTAATAGTATCGGAATGAAGAAGGCTCCAATTGATCCCGATAAATTAAAACCAGCATTTCCAGATGAAAAAGAATCGGTTAAAGAAGATGCAATTACACCTGCCGCTTTACCATTAGCTGCGACAGTAAGCGTGCTTGAAAGCGGAAGGTCAGTGAATACGAATCCTGCAGATGGGTCCTTCTCTATCACTCATGCTGCTGGTGACTTCACCGTAGTTGCAGAAAGTTATGGTTACCATCCTGCAGAAGAAAATGTAACAGTCGAGGCAGATGAATCAACAACAGTTAACTTTACTCTAGAAGAACAAGATGAATACACCATTTCAGGTACGGTAACAGATGAAGTAACTGGTGAAGGAATTGCAGACGCTACACTTCTAATTGTAGAAGATGCGAATGTGGAAGCCGTTACGACAGATGAAAATGGTGCCTTTACGATCACTGCTTATGAAGGCGTATATACGCTAAAAGTACTAGCTCGTGGCTATCATGGAGCAGAAGTAGAAGCTGACTTTACTTCTGATGGTACGGTTAATATTGAATTAGAACCTTTCTACACCGTTCCGGGCGGAGAGATTGGCTATGATGATGGAACAGCGGAAAACGCTCGTGCATTCTATGATGCTGGTAATGGCTGGGCAGTTCGTATGTCCCTTGATGAAGGACAAGAATCGGCAATTGTAACGGATGGGGTTTTCCAATTCCATGATGACGATTGGCCAGTTCCAGGAGGTACGGAATTTGCCGTTGAGGTATGGGATGCAAGTGGGCCGGATGGCACTCCAGGTGAGCGAATTGCTGGCCCAGTTGAAGCAGAGGCAATTCGGAGTCTGGATGAGTGGACGGTTGTTGACTTAAGTGAACATGCGATTCAAGTAAATGGTGATTTCTATATGGTCTATATTCAACGAGATGTGAATACAAATGCACCGGGCCTAGCAACAGATGAAAACGGACCAAATGCTGAAAGAAGCTTCCAATATGTAGGCGGTGCATGGAATCAATCCCCGGCAGATGAAGGGAACTATATGATCCGTGCCAGAGTAAACTACGAGGTGGAAGAAGCGGTCATTACGTCTCCTGAAGATGGACTAATCACGAATGAAACAGAAGTTACGGTAGAAGGTACTGCTTCACCGACTACCTTCATTAAATTAGTGAATAATGGAGAAGAAGTAGATACTGTAGAAGTTGGAGATGACGGTAAGTTTGCAATTCCTGCAACGCTTGCGGAAGGTGATAATGAATTAGTTGCAGTTACCGTACTGGATGATACAGAAATTATGGAATCCGAACCTGTAGCAGTTGTCTTGGATACAGAAGCACCAGCACTGACCATCGACAATCCCGAAGACGGTGAGAAAACAAATCGTGAAACCGTAACGGTAGAAGGGACAGTTGAGGATGCTAATCTTGATTATGTCGAGGTAAACGGACAGCGCGCTAAGATTGATGATGGGAATTATTCTCTGCGAATTATTCTTGATGAAGGGATAAATGACATTGAAGTTATAGCGGCCGACTTGGCGGGCAATTCAACGTCTGAAGCTGTATCATTGGATGTCGACTTCACACCTCCTGCAATCGAGAATCTGACACCTGAAGAAGATGTGTACTTGGGTGCAGGGGAAAGCGTGAAGTTCGAATTTGATAGTGAGCCTGGCTTAAAGTCCACATTTGTCGTCCATATGCCGCTCACGAATGTGAATTCCAATCCGACTGAATTACCGATGATGGAAACATCTGAAGGACATTATGTCGGCTACTGGACAGCAACAAGCAATGTTGTTGCAGAAGGAGCAGTTATCGAAGTAATCGCAGTCGATGATTATGGGAATGAAACAAGAGCTCAAACAGACGGGAAACTATTTATTAATACAGATGAATGATGGAAAAGGTGCGGCGATCTTGCCGCACCTTCTTTCTTTGCTTGAGCACGTCTCTTGCAATTTATGAAAAATGTAGTATACTTATCATTAGTAATTGAATAATCGATTCTAATCTTCGGGGCAGGGTGCAATTCCCGACCGGCGGTGAGGGGTATGCTTACTCTAAGTCCGCGAACCATAATTTCAATTCTTATGGTTGATCTGGTGTAATTCCAGGACCGACAGTTACAGTCTGGATGGGAGAAGATGTCGAGCCAAATCAAGGTGCATTTTTATGTACCTTCACTTACTCTTGTATTCCCAAACCCTAAAGCCCCATTTACGGCTTTAGGGTTTTTCTGTCTTAAATGAAATTTTAAGACGCTGGAACAGAAGAGTTGTCAAAGTGGCAAGGCGATCCTTCATCACGAGTTAGAATCGGTTAGCAAAAGATGAAGGAGGAAGATGGAGATGCAAAAATCTGCAAAGCAATCTTCAAAGTTATTAAAACTTATTATTTTAGCACTGCTAGGATCAATCGCGCTCGTTTTATTTTTCTTAAACTTTCCGCTGCCGTTCCTACCACCATATTTAAAAATTGATTTTAGTGATGTGCCGGCATTGATGGCTTCACTTATTTTTTCACCACTTGCTGGTGTAGCTGTCGTTCTCATTAAGAACGTGCTTTATTTCGCGGTGTCTGGATCAGGGGACCCGGTCGGTGTTCTAGCGAATTTTCTTGCAGGTGTAATGTTTGTCCTTCCAGTTTCACTTATTTATCATAAGTTCCATAAAGGTGTAAAATCGATCGTTTCCGGCTTAGTTACAGGAACAATCGTTATGGCAGTTGGAATGTCTGTACTAAATTATTATGTTATTCTGCCCGCTTATGCATGGTTTATGGGGTGGGACATGAGTGAACAAATGGCGTGGGGCGCCGTGCTTGTTGGGGTGTTTCCATTTAACTTGCTGAAAGGAATTATTGTCGGAATGTTATTTGTTCCTGTGTTTATAAAAATGCGCAGCTGGATCGAACAGAAACAAACAAATTTAGCTGCATAATATACATTTAAAAAAAGGTTCGTCTCAAATAATTGAGACCGAACCTTTTTTCATGTCTTGGGGAAATATAATAGAACCTGATTATCTAGCAAAGGCTGTACTTTTTAAAAAGAATAGTAGGCAAGGTTATTGGCGAGTGATCCTGCCTACTAATCTTAGGGGTGTTTTTTTATTCTTCTTCCACAAGTGTTTTTGCAGTTGGGATAGCATCGAGTCTTTCTTCCGGTATCGGCTTTTGTGATACGACACTCATACCATACGTTTTATTATCAATCCGCTCCAGCGCTTCATCAATCGCTTGTAATCGTTCCTTGTGAACGAGTTCCATTCCAGCATCACGTTCTTGTTCAAACTGTTCGGTACCCACGTCAGCTGGATGATTGCCATAATCAGACAGTTCTTGAATCGAGTCGTTCGGTGATTTATTAGTAGATTGACTGGAAAGCTTTTCCGTTTCCGCTTTTAATTCGAGCAACCGCTTACGGAAATAAGCTAATTTATCATCTGAAAGATAGGTCTTCATCAAAATCGCTCCTTTTCATTCAGGCAACATTCAAGAAATTTAAGCAGTGACAAGTAAGCTTAGACAAATGCTGCAATGACGAGGGATATTCCAAGTAAGAAGCCGTAAATGGTGTTCGTTTTTCCAGTTGCAATCATTGCGGGCATCATTTCGAGTGGTTCGGTCTTACCGCGGAAGTTTTTGATGACTGTTACGGCTTTCGGTACGCTAAGGAAAGTGATTAGTGTCCAGATAGGCAAGAGACGTGCAATAATTAAAGCTAATGTCCAGCTGTAAGCAATGCTAAATAGTACTGCAAGCACGGTAATTGCTTTTTCCCTGCCGATCAGTACAGCAATAGTTTTTCTTCCGCCAGCTTTATCCCCGTCACGATCACGAATATTATTAGATAAATTGATGCTGCCGATAAAAATGGTAACTGGAATCGATATCCAAATTACTTCACTCGTAATTGTTAGGGTCTGGATGAAATACGTGATGCCGATAATGACTGTCCCCATTAGTACACCGGAAAACAACTCACCAAATGGTGTATATGAAATTGGAATAGGTCCTCCAGTATATAGATAACCGATTGCCATACATATTAAACCGATAATAGCAATCCACCAACTTGACTCGATACAAATATAAACACCAAGAATAACAGCAATTCCATAGAATGTAATAGCAAGACTTCGAATTGTTTTCGGCTTTATCCCGTCACGAACAATCGTGCCGCCGATCCCAACTGATTCCTCTGTATCTAGACCAAGTTTATAATCATAGTATTCATTAAACATATTTGTCGCAGCCTGAATTAATAAGGAGGCTACGAGCATGGCGAGAAATAAGGTCCAGTTGATGGTTCCATCATGATAAGCAAGCATCGTACCGACGAATACAGGGATAAACGATGCTGTGAGTGTGTGCGGACGCATCAAGCGCCACCAGACGTCAAAGCCTGATTTCTCGTTCAATGCCTCTTTTATTGAATTTTTATTAACAGTATCCATAAATGTTCCCCCTCCAAGCTATCCTATTAATCTTATGAAAATAAAGGACAAGTGTCAATTTCTTTTATTTAGTCCTAGCACATTGTTATTTCAACACTAGGGTAGCGGAGATCCCTATTTTTTTAGCTTAAATGTCAAAAAACGGTCCTTTTCTTGAGAAAGTGAAGAAAAGAGCATAAAATGGTTATAGATGTTTTTTTAGTGGTATTTATCACGGTGCAATCGTCCGTAAAACTCCCGCCTTCACCTGGAGAGATGAATCAAATCTATTTTAGGCGGGAGATAACGGATGCTAACACCCTGATTGACTAAAGCTAATTCAGTGGGACTAGAGCAAAATCTCACACTGAATGAAGTTTCGTTTTATCGGAGGTATAGTTATGATCGATATTCAAATGAAAGAGCTTGAGGAAAAAATAGCGGCCGTAAAGCATTCCATCGGCCAAAATGAATCATCCAAGCTTTTCAGTTTGACGAAGAAAATAGAAAATAAAGACCCTCTACTTATATTCGAAGGGGCGAAGCAATTTGTTAAAGATCGCTTTTATTGGAAGAATCCGAATCGCACTCTAGCAATAACGGGAGTCGGTAGCGTGCAAACGCTAATAGCTGAAAATAATCGTTTTCAAGAAACGGAGAATCTATGGAAGCAAGCAGTAAAAAATGCTTGGATCGATAATCCATATACGATGGTGCCGGCAACAGGGCTTGTGGCTTTTGGCGGAATGGATTTTGACCCACTTGAAGCCAAAACAGAGCTTTGGAAGAAATTTGAATTAAGCAAATTCTATATTCCGGAATTAATGCTGACAACTTATCATTCAGACAGTTATGTGACGGTGAATATACTCATCAATAAAGAAGAGACAATAGATGAAGCAGCAACAAGACTTCGTAAAAACACACAGAAGTTTATAACTGGTAAGACATTCGGCGTGCAGCATATTGAGATTAAAAGAAATCGAGTCATTGAACCAGAAAAATGGAAAGAAACCGTCAAAGAAGCAACAAAGGAAATGAAAGAAAAACGCGCAGAAAAAATAGTCCTTGCACGGGAAGTCCGTCTATCCTTTACGGAAGAGATTAATATCACGCAAGTTCTTGAAGAGCTGCATCATACACAGGCAAACAGTTATATCTTCGCATTCGAAAGCGGAGGGGACTGTTTTATTGGTGCGACTCCAGAACGGATAGTCAAAGTAGAAAAGAATAATTTACTTTCGACCTGTCTTGCGGGAACGGCTCCTCGTGGGAAGACGAAAGAGGAGGACGAGCAGATCGGTTATGAACTGCTGCATGACAAGAAGAATCGGGATGAGCATGAATTTGTCGTAAAAATGATTAAAGAAGCTGTGCTAAAAACCTGTACAGACGTCAATATTCCGAACGAACCGGTACTTCATCCGTTAAAAAACCTACAGCATTTATATACGCCGGTAACAGGAACGTTGAAAGACGAGTATTCCATTTTCGATTGTCTTAAAGATCTGCACCCGACACCTGCTCTTGGTGGTACGCCAACAGAAGATTCGTTAGCTTATATACGTGAACATGAACTGCTTGACCGGGGATGGTACGGTGCCCCAATCGGTTGGGTTGATAGCAATCAAAATGGAGAGTTTGCGGTAGCAATTCGTTCTGGACTAATCCAAGGGGATGAGGCATCACTATTTGCTGGTTGCGGGGTTCTAGCCGATTCCGATCCGGAAATGGAATTTGAAGAGACAAGAATTAAAATGCTGCCGATGCTAAACGTGCTGGGAGGAAAACAGGAATGAATCATACGGAAATATTAACGAGGTATACTGCCAATTTTGTCGATGAAATGATTCAAAACGGAATTCAGCATGTTGTTATTTCCCCTGGATCCCGGTCAACCCCGCTATCTCTAGCCTTTGCCGAACATGAACACATCAAGGAATGGGTTGTTATCGATGAGCGATCCGCTGCATTTTTCGCGCTCGGACTTGCGAAACAGACGAAAGCAGCGGTAGCATTAGTTTGTACGTCAGGTACTGCTGCAGCGAATTATTATCCGGCAGTTGTCGAGGCGTATTACAGCCGTGTTCCGCTCGTTATTCTAACTGCAGATAGGCCCCATGAGTTAAGGGATGTCGGCGCCCCGCAAACGATTGATCAACTTCATTTATTCGGCAATTATGTTAAATGGTTCCAGGAAATGGCGATTCCTGAAGTGGATGACGGTATGTTACGTTATGTGAGACAAAAAGCGGCACGGGCAGTGTATATGGCTTGTGAAGGGAATCCAGGTCCTGTTCATTTGAACTTCCCATTACGTGAACCACTTACTCTTGACTTTTCCCTGGAAGGCATTTGGAAGTATAAAGGAATGGTTGAACATTCAGCTCGCATCCCGCTTGACGGAAAAAAACGATTGACGGAAGAACAGCTCGAAGCATTTGTCAGCCAGTTGACAAATAAGAAAAAGGGGCTGATCGTCTGCGGACCACAAGCAGATGCTGATGAACAGTTCCCCGAGCAAGTTGTCGCGCTTGCTGAAAAGTGGCAGCTGCCAATACTAGCTGACCCGCTCTCTGGGCTGCGAAGTGGGACACATAGTAAGGAAAATATTATTGAAACGTATGACGCACTACTCAAAAATAAGGTAATTCGAGACCGAATG
This sequence comes from Oceanobacillus sp. MO10714A, assembly GCF_037072045.1. Lineage (NCBI taxonomy): Bacteria > Bacillati > Bacillota > Bacilli > Caryophanales > Bacillaceae > Oceanobacillus > Oceanobacillus sp. MO10714A. Next base: position 25,737 of record NZ_JAXHDC010000031.1, read on the forward strand.
AAGCCTGATTTTATTATCCGTTTTGGTGCTATGCCAGTCTCAAAAGCTTATTTATTTTTCATAAAAGAAAATGCAACGATTCCACAATTCGTTGTAGAAAATCATTCTGGCTATAGGGAACCGACGGGAAATGTAACGGAATTCATTTATGCAGATCCAACTACACTTTGTGAAGAATTGCTTGCTGTTGATCAGCCAGCCTTTTCAGAGGAATGGTTGCATGATTGGAAAGCGATGAACAAAGTAGCGAGAAATCATTTTCTTTTTGGTATGGAAGAGAAGATTACGGAAGGTGAAGCCATTCGCGGACTGCGTGAAGTCATTCCTGAAGGTAGCACGCTTTATGTAGGAAACAGTATGGCTGTCCGGGATGTAGATACCTTTTTCTTAACGGATGATAAACCGATTTCGGTTCTTGCCAACCGCGGGGCAAATGGAATTGATGGAATGGTTTCAAGTGGAGTTGGAGCGGCGGCTGCTGGAAAACGAGTGACGCTCGTCTTAGGGGATTTATCATTTTTCCATGATATGAATGGATTGCACGCGGCTAAGCATTATGGGCTTGATATCACGATACTGCTCATCAATAATAATGGTGGTGGAATCTTCTCATTCCTCCCCCAAGCAGAGGATCCGAAGCACTTTGAAGCATTATTCGGAACCCCGTTACATTTGGATTTCAGAAAAGCTGCTGAACTTTATGAGGCGAATTACTTTGCCCCAGAAACAGAGGAAGAATTGAAAGAAGACTTGCAAGTAAGTTATGAAAAAAAAGGTTTGTCAATTGTCGAAGTGAAAACGGATCGGGAAGAGAATGTAAAGTGGCACCATGAGAAATGGCAGGCAATTGCGGATGAAATTTTTTTTAAGAATAGGATGGTCTAATTGTATTTTTCAATGGAAGATATGAATTATTGGTACGAGATTCATGGGGAAGGGGTACCAGTTGTTCTTCTTCATGGCTTTACAGGCAGCACGTTGACATGGGATAAGGTTGTAACAGCTCGTCCGGATGGGATGCAATTGATTACAGTTGATTTACCGGGCCATGGCTGGACAAAAGGAACTTCAAGAATAACGATGGACTCCTGTATTGATGATTTACATGGATTATTTCAGCATCTTGAATTAGATACGTTTTTCCTTGTTGGCTATTCAATGGGTGGGCGAGCCGCATTAAGTTATACTGTGAAATACCCGGAAAGTGTACGGGGGCTTATCCTTGAGAGTGCTTCTCCAGGTCTAAAGGATACGAAAGCGAGAAAGAATCGAGAAGCAGGTGATGAGGAGCTCGCTAAGCTGTTGGAGGAAGAAGGGATCGAATCATTCGTTGATTACTGGGAGAATATCCCGTTATTTGCTACACAGAAGGAGTTGCCGGATGAAACACAGGCAGCAATCCGTGCTGAGAGAATGTCCCAATCGAAAAAAGGGCTTGCTGATTCTTTACGCGGAATGGGAACAGGAAGCCAACCATCCAATTGGGAAGCTTTAAAAGATGTAACAGTTCCGGTCAAGCTTCTTGCAGGTGAGCTGGATGAGAAGTTTGTGGCAATCAATCAACAAATGGCCGAAATGTTACCTTATGCAGAATTAGACATTTTTCCTAAATGCGGACATGCGTTACATATTGAGCAACCGGAGCATTTTCAGCAAGCTTTACTCGAATTTGCAAAATTGCATATATCATGAGAAAATTAATCAAGTAAGTTTTTGCAGATAAGAAAGCATAAATCCTTTCTTACTGCATAAGTGCAACTAAGGTAAGGCATTCGCCGAAAAAAGTTAGCAAATGCCAAGTTTTCTAATAGAATAGGGAGGAATAAGGGTTGACTGTACAATGGGTTGAAGCTAAAAAATATGAAGAAATCATTTATGAAAAATATAACGGTATCGCAAAAGTGACGATTAATCGTCCGGAGAAGCGAAATGCATTTACACCGCTTACTGTAAATGAAATGATCGATGCCTTTTCAGATGCGCGCGATGATTCCTCGATCGGCGTTATCGTTTTAACTGGTCAAGGGGAAAAAGCATTTTGCTCCGGTGGTGATCAATCAGTACGCGGTCACGGCGGGTATGTCGGGGGAGACGAAATCCCTCGTTTGAACGTGCTTGATTTACAACGTCTCATCCGTACGATACCGAAACCAGTAATCGCAATGGTAGCTGGTTATGCAATTGGTGGTGGACATGTATTGCATGTCGTTTGTGATTTAACAATTGCAGCAGATAATGCGATCTTTGGTCAAACTGGTCCGAAAGTTGGTAGCTTTGATGCGGGTTATGGAGCAGGTTATTTAGCGCGTCATATCGGTCATAAACGTGCACGTGAAATCTGGTTCCTTTGCCGTCAATACAATGCCCAAGAAGCGTTTGATATGGGACTTGTCAATACTGTCGTGCCTTATGAGAAGCTGGAAGAAGAAACAATTCAGTGGTGTGAAGAGATCCTGGAGAAATCACCAACAGCGATTCGTTTCTTGAAAGCATCATTTAATGCAGATACCGATGGACTAGCTGGATTGCAGCAATTAGGCGGAGATGCAACGTTACTTTATTACACAACAGATGAAGCAAAAGAAGGCCGCGATGCATTTAAAGAAAAAAGAAAACCAGACTTCAAAAAGTTCCCACGCTTCCCGTAAAACCAAAACCTTTGCTACCCCAGCAAAGGTTTTCTTTTTGAACCGGGACAAGGGGTCAGAGCACTTGTCCCGGTTTGAAGTGGGACAAGGGGTCAGAGTAACTGTCCCACTTCGACAAAGTAAAAAGCAATTATGTAATTAATGAAAGGAACAAATATAAATGGCTGAAATTATTCCACACTGGCTTTCGAAACAAGCAAATTTATCACCAGATAGCACTGCGCTTGAATTAGTAGACGGCGGTAAAATTACTTTTCTAGAATTACAGAACAGAAGTATGGAAATGGCAAGAAAACTAGCTGGACTTGGTGTTAAAAAAGGGTCTCATCTTGGAATTTTATCGGCTAACAATTTAGATATGGTCTATATGATTCATGCTATAAGTTACCTCGGAGCTGTCGGTGTGCTATTAAACACAAGACTGAGTGATGATGAATTAAATTATCAGCTGCAAGATGCTGAAGTAAGTATACTCATTACGGATGATAAGCACTATTCCCGACAGCTTCAAGTGAATCAAGTCTATGCGTACGATGAAGTCAATGAGCAAAAAGAAATGCAAGTTACATTACAGTTAGAACTAAATTTAGAACAGCCATTTACAATTATTTACACCTCTGGTACAACCGGGTTTCCAAAAGGGGTCGTACACACGTATGGAAATCACTGGTGGAGCGCTATTTCCTCCGCATTAAACCTTGGACTGGAGAAAAATGATAAATGGTTAATTTCTTTGCCGTTATTTCATGTAAGCGGGCTATCCACTTTAATGAAAAGTGTGATTTATGGAATGCCGGTCTATCTGATGAAAAAGTTTGATGTTGATCTAGTTCACGAAGCGATTATGGATAAAAAAGTTACCATCGTTTCTGTTGTAACATTGATGGTTCAGCGTCTTATGGATAAACTGGGCTCGGAAAATTATCCACAAACATTGCGTTGTTTTCTACTTGGCGGCGGTCCCGCTCCAAAAGTATTATTGAAACAAGCAAAAGATAAAAAGATACCGGTTTTCCAGAGTTATGGGATGACGGAAACGACTTCGCAAATAGCAACATTATCCGCTAAAGACGCATTATTAAAAATCGGTTCAGCCGGAAAACCGCTATTACCTGCTGAACTGAAGATTAATAATCCTGGTGAGGATGATGTTGGCGAAATTATTGTAAAAGGGCCCATGGTCACGAAAGGTTATTTTAAAAATGAAGCGGCCAATAAGCAGACGATTATAGATGGGTGGCTTCATACAGGGGACCTCGGTTATCTCGACGAAGCGGGCTATCTTTATGTTGTGGACCGTCGAACAGATCTCATTATTTCCGGTGGAGAAAATATTTATCCTTCTGAAATTGAAAATGCACTGATGAAAATACCAGAGATTAAAGAAGCAGGAGTTATCGGTGTCGCCGATGATACTTGGGGTGAAGTTCCCGTTGCTTATGTAGTGTTGTATGAATCTATATCGAAAACGGATATTTTAGCAAAACTAAGCAAACAATTGGCAAAGTACAAATTGCCGAAGAAAATCAAATTTATCGATGAAATGCCCAGAAATGCGTCAAATAAGTTAGTTAGAAAAAAATTAAAAGAACTTGAATAAAGTAACAATGCGAGCTTTCCACTACTATAGCGGAAGGCTTATTTTTTCGGTGGGACAATTTCTCTGACCCTCTGTCCCGCCTCGTATCGGGACAACTGCACTGACCCTCTGTCCGGCCTCGTATCGGGACAACTGCTCTGACCCCATGTCCCAACCCCATGTCCCACTAAAGTGGTTTAAATTTTTTTTATAAGGAAAATAGTTTAGAGGAGGGTTGTTGAAGATGAATGGGTTTTTTGGTTAGTATTTTTCAGCGAGTTTTATGCATAGTTTAATGAAATTATAGCTACTCCAAGTGAGGCCCCAACAATTCGTTCGGCTTCTGTACATGCATTTTCTTTAAAAAGGTAAACTAATACAAAGGAGGGTGAATTCATGAAAGAGAAATATTACGTGAATATTTCAGATGGTGGTATTCACAAGAAGAGTGCAGAAGGAAGCGCGACATTCGGGATCTATGCGGATGATGGGGATCTTAGCAAGATAAGGGAGAAGATGGATAATATGGACGAGGCGAATTTGGCAAGTTATGTTCGGGCGCATATTCCATTTACCCCTCCGGATGAATCTCCAGAAAACGCACGGTATGATAAGAACTTGAAAGAACTATATGCACTGCTTCATGAGCTTGGTGATGAGAGTACGAAAGCACATATCGAATCCATCGATATTCTGAACGGACCGGGTAATGGTTTAGTTTAAAGGAGAAAGTGGGGGAGACCTCACTTTCTTTTTGTACATATGGTACAATGAAGCAACCTAAGGAAATAAAAGACGTGAAATAATTAATACATCAAAGGTCGTGTTTTTGTTTGATTACATTTAGAGACTTTTATAATAATAAAGTACAATTATCCTTTCAAGATCATCCTTTTTCCAAAGAACCAAAACATGTCCTCGTCATCTGCAAACACCGAGAAAAGTGGCTGTTGACAAAGCATAAGGAACGGGGACTAGAATTTCCTGGTGGGAAAGTCGAACCTGGGGAATCTGCACACGATGCTGCCGTAAGAGAGGTGCTGGAGGAAACTGGTGGGGTCGTTACTAACCTTCATTATATCGGGCAATATTTCGTAGATGGTAAAAAGGATTATGTCATTAAAAACCTTTATTTCGCCGAAGTGAAAGAATTAAAAGAGCAACCAACTTATTTTGAAACAGATGGTCCGGTATTGTTGTTGAAAATTCCAGAAAACGTGAATTTTAATTCATCCTACAGTTTTATCATGAAAGATCGGGTTGTTGAACATGCCATGGAATACATCGAGAAATATTTCCAATAAGACGAGGAGGCGCGGACATTGTCCGTGCCTTATCTCGTATGCTTCATCAGCCAAGCCTCGAGCTTTTCGACCCCTTTATACATCAATGCCGCTAGTATCGCAATTATAACAAGACTAGCCATCACGAGTGAAAAATCAAACACTTGGAAGCCATAAATAATTAAATATCCAAGTCCTTGTTTGGAAACAAGATATTCTCCGACAATAACTCCAACCCAGGATAAACCGACATTCACTTTCAATGTGGAAATCATAACAGGGAGTGAAGCGGGAAAAATTGCTTCTTTAAATATTTGTGATTGATTCGCCCCGAAACTGCGCAGTACCATCGTATAATTCCGGTCCACTTCCAAAAAAGCCCGGTAAACAACTAAAGTAGTAACAATTACTGAGATAATAAATCCCATCGCAATAATCGATAGATATCCTGGGCCGAGTGCGACGATAAGGATCGGTCCAAGCGCAACTTTTGGCATCGCATTGAAAATGACTAAATATGGATCCATAATATTTGCGAACCGGTTTGAATACCATAGGGAAGTTGCGATTAACACACCACCGATTGTACCGATGAGAAAGCCGAGTAATGTCTCAAATAATGTAACCGAAACATGGACGAACAGGCTTCCGTTTGCAATTCGTGTGAAGATCAGGTCGAAAATTTTTGAGGGAGAGCTAAATAATAATGGATCAATAATGTAAAGGCGACTACTAATTTCCCAACAGAGGAAAAAAAGAACAGCAATACTTATTTGCCAAGTTAGAACAATTTTCCTCTCTTTTTTAATCCCTTTTTGATACGCTCTATATAATTGTTCATCTTTTAGCTTCTTCATGTCGCTTCACCAGATTTTTGTTGCACTTCTTCTTTCTCTAACTCTTGCCAAATCGTATCGAACAGTGGTTGAAAAGCTTTGTGCTTCCGGGCGATAATTGGGGATTCTTCACGTAATTCCATTGGTACCTCATAAACTTTTACAATTTTACCGGGATTCGCCTCCATAATAATGATCCGGTCACTCATCGCAATCGCTTCTCCAATATCATGGGTTACGAGAATGGTTGTTTTCTTATATTGATTAAGAATTGTTGCAACAAGGTCTTCCAGTTTCAATTTTGTCTGAAAATCGAGAGAAGAAAATGGTTCATCCAGGAGGAAAATTTCCGGGTTATTCATAAGCGTCCGAACAAGGGCGGCACGCTGTCTCATTCCACCAGACAATTCGGTCGGATATTGGTGCTTTGCATTCGATAAACCGACTTCCTGAAGCAAAACATTAGCCCGATTTATTGCTTCTTCGTCTTGGCGTTTCTGGATCTTTGGCCCAAGTAAAACATTATCTTGGACCGTTTTCCAAGGGAATAAATAATCTTGCTGCAGCATATAACCAATTTCTTCCTTACATTGTTCAATTGGCTCGCCTTTAATGAAAATACTTCCCGAAGTGTGCTCAAGTAACCGTGCGATTATGGAGAGAATCGTTGACTTACCGCAGCCGCTTGGCCCTAGGACCGATACGAATTCACCTCGTTCCATCGTAAAGCTAATGTCTTCGAGTGCTTTCGTATAGCCTGTTTTTGAAAAATAATGATGGCTGACCCCGGCAAGCTTTAAAATCGCCATAAATATCCCTCCTATTCATTCATCACTTCTTCGGCAATGTTCGTGTTAACCAAGTCTTCATGGGGGGCATCAATGGGGAGTTCACCAGCTTCATCCATGATCGCTTTCAAATTCTCCCATTCTTCTTCATCTAAATAAGGATCTGTTGCGAAAGAGTCTTGATTTTTATATCGTTCAATAGAAGAAGCTAGTATATCTAGATCGGTATCTTCAAAGTAGGGGGCAATCACTTCCGCAATCGTCTCAGAGCTATTTTCCTCCACCCATTGCTGAGCCTTGTAAATGGCTCGTGTAAACTTTTTCACCGTTTCTTCATTCTTTTTCAAATAGCTTTCTTGTGTCATAAAAACGGTATAAGGAACTTTTCCGGATTCTTCGCCAAAGGATGCGATAATATGTCCTTGCCCTTCTTGTTCAAAAACACTTGCAGTCGGCTCGAATAATTGCACGAATTCATAATTCCCTGACTGAAAAGCGCTAGGGATATTTGCAAAATCAACGCTTTGGTCTAAGAGAAGGTCATTATGCGGATCAATGTTATGTTTTTTCAGCACGAATTCTCCAACCATTTGTGGCATACCTCCAACACGCTGGCCAAGAAATTCTTTCCCTTTCATATCTTCCCAGGTGAAATCCGGATAAGCTTCTTTTGCCACGAGAAATGTACCGTCTGTTTGCGTGAGCTGAGCGAAGTTTACTGCATAATCACGGGAATCTTGAGCATAGACGTAGATTGATGTTTCAGACCCTACTAGGGCAATATCTGCCCCTCCGGATAGGAGTGCAGTCATTGTTGTATCCCCGCCCCAAGTCGTTTGAAGTTCAACATCCAAGCCTTCTTCTTCAAAAAAACCTTGTTCCAGTGCTACATATTGTGGGGCATAAAATAGGGAGCGCGTAACTTCAGCGAGATTAATCTTCACTGTTTCTGATTGACAGGCAGTAATAAATAACAGGAAGCCGAGCAAAAGTAAACCTTTCGTTATTTTTCTCATAGTGTCCGCCCCTTTCGTATCATAGTGGATAGTCAACTACAGTTTATGCCTGGGCGGTGGAATTGTGCAGAAGACAGGGGGGAATGAGAAAAACAAAGACGAAAGTACCATTACAGTAAGTTTGCGGACGCCTAGGGTTGCGATTACTCGTTTTACCGAAGTGCGTTTGTAATAACACATCCAATAGTCGCAGCAACGCACAAGAGCTATTTACGGACTGTTTACCCCCTTCACATATTGGGTTTCCCTCTTGTTTAGAGGTGGGGGTATTACAGACCGTTAATACGTGATAAAGTGAAACTCATTAAGTGGGGTATCCTTCCCTCCCCACTGAATGTTAGTTGAACAGAATCAGCTATTTACGGACTGTTTACCCCCTTCACATATTGGGTTTCCCTCTTGTTTAGAGGTGGGGGTATTACAGACCGTTAATACGTGATAAAGTGAAACTCATTAAGTGGGGTATCCTTCCCTCCCCACTGAATGTTAGTTGAACAGAATCAGGTATTTACGGACTGTTTACCCCCTTTCACATATTGGGTTTCCCTCTTGTTTAGGGGTGGGGGTATTACAGACCGTTAATACGTGATAAAAAAACTTCCGATTTTAATAAAAAATCGGAAGTCCCAGCGAAGTCGCTGTTAATAAAATTTATAATTATCCTTTTGGGATGAGGATACATTGTTACCCTTTATACACGGGACCTGCTGCTTTAGTAGCATCACTCACGTTCTCAAACTTCGCAAAGTTCTCGTGGAATTTCTTAGCGAGTGCTTTCGCTTCCTGTTCGTAGGCCGCTTTATCTTCCCATGTATTCTTCGGGATGAGTACTTCATCAGGCACACCTGCTACGTGAACAGGAACCTGCAAGCCGAATATATCATCGGTTATTGTTTCGATATGATTCAATTCACCTTCTAGCGCGGCATGGATCATCGCGCGTGTATAGGATAATTTCATTCGGTTTCCAACACCGTAAGACCCACCAGTCCAACCCGTGTTTACGAGGAATACATTAGAATTATACTGATCGATTTTTTGTCCAAGCATATCCGCATACTTCGCTGGTGCGAGCGGTAAGAATGGGGATCCAAAGCAAGCAGAGAAGGTCGCTTCCGGCTCCGTCACGCCGCGCTCTGTCCCAGCAAGCTTACTAGTATAGCCGCTTAGAAAATGGTACATAGCCTGTTCTTTCGTAAGCTTGCTGATCGGTGGCAATGTTCCAGACGCGTCGGCCGTTAAGAAAATAATCGTATTCGGATGACCAGCAACACTTGGAGTGACGATGTTATCGATATTATCTACCGGATAAGCTGCCCGGGTATTTTCCGTCAAGCTCGTATCGTCATAATTTGGTTCACTTGTCACATCATCAATCGTAACGTTCTCAAGTACAGAACCAAAGCGGATCGCGTTGAAAATTTGTGGCTCTTTCTCTGCAGAAAGATTAACACATTTAGCATAACAGCCGCCTTCAATATTAAATACACCATTCGGACTCCAGCCATGTTCATCATCACCAATCAACCGGCGGTATGGATCAGCAGAAAGAGTCGTTTTTCCGGTTCCGGATAGGCCGAAAAATAATGCCACGTCACCCTCTTGACCAACGTTCGCTGAGCAGTGCATCGATAGAACATCCTGCTGTGGCAGCAGATAGTTCATTACAGAGAAAATCGACTTTTTAATTTCCCCTGCATATTCCGTTCCCCCGATTAATACGACACGCTTCTTGAAGGAAATGATGATGAATGTCTCTGAATTCGTCCCATCTTCTGCAGGGTCTGCTTTAAAATGCGGTGCTGAAATAACCGTAAATTCTGCTTGATGTGTTTTAAGTTCTTCTTCTGTAGGTGTTATAAATAGTTGACGGGCAAAAAGATTATGCCAGGCAAATTCGTTAATTACTTGGATCGGTAAACGATATTTTTCATCCGCTCCAGCAAAGCCTTGGAACTGATAAACTTCGTCCTTTTCCATTAAGTAATTTACTACCTTTTCGTGTAACTTATCAAAGGAAGCTTCATCGATCGGTTGATTCACTGGACCCCATTCAACCGTATCTTCCGTAATCTCGTCTTTAACAATAAATTTGTCTTTCGGTGAACGACCTGTATATTTACCTGTAGTTGCAGTTACTGCTCCTGTTGAAGTTAGAACGCCTTCATTTCGATCTAACACGCGTTCCACCAGACGAGCTACTGAATAGTTTCGATTCAAATTCTCGTGTTCTAATAGTTGGTTTGTCAATGATTTCTCCACCATTTTCATTCTTATTCTCCTGCCTTTTAAAAGGTTTTGTTGAAGGAAGACTGCAAACTTCCTCCTTATCGCTTATCTTAAATCTGACATTAGTATAACACATTAAATGGAATAGTCCATACTAATTGAAAAATTTTTTGAGAACTGTCGGTAACCTATTTTAGTTCGTTATCATTTTTGTTGGAAAACGATTTCAATATGTTGTTCTATATTTGATTGTAACAAAGAACAGACAGTATGAAAATAAAACTGGTAAAAAATAATGAAATATGATACGCTATTTTTCAGTAATCGATTATTAAGTAACGAATCCCTTTTAAATAAGGTTATAATAATTTCAATTCTTATTCAGAGCTGGTGGAGGGACAGACCCGGTGAAGCCCAGCAACCTCACGATTTGTGAAAGGTGCTAATCTGTTGCAAGGAATTTTCCTTGAACAATAAGAGTGAAAGGCTAATTAATCCTTTCCTCATACTTGCGGGAAAGGATTTTTATTTTCATGCTTTGAATAATGGAACGAATGGAGATTGGGTTCCGTTACATATTACAAAGGAGAGAACAAGCCAAATGGCTGCAAATGCAAATCGTCGTTTATTTACTTCAGAATCAGTAACAGAGGGACATCCTGATAAAATGTCGGATCAAATATCTGATGCGATACTGGATGATATTTTAAAAGAAGATCCAGATGCACGTGTGGCATGCGAGACAGTCGTTACAACGGGAATGGTGCTCGTAGCAGGTGAAATCACAACTACAACTTATGTAGATATACCGCAAATTGTCCGCCAGACGGTGAAAGACATTGGTTATACCCGAGCAAAGTATGGCTTTGATTATGAAACTTGTGCCGTCATGACTGCAATTGATGAGCAATCACCTGATATTGCCGGTGGGGTCGATAAGGCACTTGAAGCAAGAGAAGGGAAGATGGAAGAAGAAATAGAAGCAATCGGAGCAGGTGACCAAGGATTAGTGTTCGGTTATGCGACGAAAGAGACGGAAGAATATATGCCACTTCCAATTAGTCTTTCCCATAAGCTTGCAAGACGTCTTTCCGATGTAAGAAAAAACCGGGTATTGGATTATTTACGTCCAGATGGGAAGACACAAGTTACCGTCGAATATGATGAAAAGAATCAACCAGTTCGTGTGGATACAATCGTTGTTTCTACTCAGCATCATGAAGACATTCCGAATGAACAGATTATTTCTGACATTCGAGAGTATGTTATAAAACCGGTTATACCAGAAGCGCTTTTAGATGAAGATACAAAATACTTCATCAATCCATCTGGCCGCTTCGTGCTTGGCGGTCCGCAAGGTGATGTCGGCTTAACGGGCCGGAAGATCATCGTGGATACGTACGGAGGCTACGCACGTCACGGCGGAGGTGCTTTCAGTGGGAAGGATCCGACAAAGGTGGACCGTTCCGGAGCTTATGCAGCTCGATATGTAGCGAAAAACATCGTGGCGGCAGGGCTTGCTGCAAAATGTGAAGTACAGCTTGCTTATGCGATCGGTGTTGCAGAGCCTGTATCCATCACAATCGACACATTTGGAACGAGCGAGTATCAGGAAGAAGTATTAGTGGGAGCGGTGCGTAAGCTATTTGACCTTCGACCTGCAGGGCTGATCGAGATGCTTGATTTACGGAAGCCGATTTATAAAAATACAGCGGCTTATGGACATTTCGGCAGAACCGACATTATTTTCCCGTGGGAAAAACTTGATAAAGTTGAAGAACTGCAAAAGATAGTTTGTGAAAAGTAAAAAGCGCGAAGGTGGAAACGTCATTATGGTATAGTTTCGCGGCTGCCGGGGACATGAGGTTACTCGTCCCACCGAAGACCGATTGTACTAGCGTATCCAGTAGTCAAAGTAGCGTAGTAATCGTGCCTCACAGGATAGTTCGGTGTTGCTCATACGTTTTAATAGTTTTATCACGCATTAACGGTCTGTAATATCCCTGCCTTAAATAGGAGGGAAGTCCGACATGTGAAGGTGGGGAATAAACAGTCCGTAAATCCCTGATTCTGTTCAACTAACATTCAGTGGGGAGGGAATTCCCCACTGAATGAAGTTTCACTTTATATGAAGTGCAATAAGAGCTATTCCGTTGAGTCGGGATAGCTCTTATTGTATAAAGGAAAATTTATTTTTTCCCCAAATCTGTATGTATTTTATAATATTGACCTTTCTCCACGTAGGATTTTCTTACCCGTTCCATTTCTTGGTAATCAGCCTCTGTGAGGTCTCTTGCGTATTTTGCAGGGTTGCCCATATATAAGGTGTTTGGTGCAATTTTCTTCCCCGGAGGCACGAGGCTTCCTGCTGCTACAAATGCATTTTCTCCGATTTCCGCCCCGTCCAGGATGATTGCTCCCATACCAATAAGGGCGTTCTTTCTAATAATGGCTGAATGTAGGGTGACTTGATGGCCGACCGTTACGTCATCTTCAATAATAAGTGGATTATCAGGGCTTTGGTGTAGAACGGTTAAGTCTTGGATGCTAACTCGTTTACCAATTCTTGTTGGTGCAATATCTCCGCGGATTACAACGTGGAACCAAATGCTCGAATCCTCATCGATTGTGACATCTCCATTTATAACAGCGTTTTTTGCTAGGAAAACTGAATCATGAATTTTTGGATAAACCCCCTGATAATGATCAATCATATGAACACTCCTATTCCCTTGTATTTTTTAAGCTCAATGTTGATAATAATGATAGTATAACAAATCTATGTAAAAATGATGAAATGATGGAGGCGCAAGGAATGCAAGTACCGAATACAGCAACTGGGTTACTATATGAAGTCTACAACACTTTATTTCCTATTGTTGAGGAAGAGATGAAAGGGTGGGAAGAGAAAGCAGCAGCTATTCCAGATAAGGAACTGCAACTACAAGCCCTAGCCAGTATCGATTCAAAAAAATTCCATTGTCAGGGTGGTGCTGTGTTCGCATTGCTTGCTGGAATGAAGTATGAAAAAGCGATTCGTTTTATCGTTGCATATCAGACGATCAGCGATTACTTAGATAATCTCTGTGATCGCAGTACATCACTTGATCCGAAAGATTTTCGTATGCTCCATGAGGCGATGAAGGATGCGCTCCGTCCTGAAGCAGCTTTGCAAGATTATTATGCTTATCGGTCGGAGAAAGCTGATGGGGGTTATCTTGAGAAATTAGTGCTTACGTGTCAAGCTGCATTGAAAGACATCGACGACTATGAACAAATCCAGGAATATTGTTTAGAACTATGGACGCTGTATGCGGACCTTCAAGTACATAAACACGTCAAAGTGGAAGAGCGTATCCCGCGGCTGACAACTTGGTATAAGGAAAAGAAAGATAAAGCGCTTGGATTAAGCTGGTATGAATTTGCAGCAGCGTCTGGATCAACGCTTGGCATTTTTTGTCTTGTGTCTTATGCAATGGGCGGGAAAATGACTGCATCGCTTCCGCAACATATAATGTACAGTTATTTTCCATCTGTGCAAGGCTTGCATATTTTACTTGATTATTATATTGATCAAAAAGAAGACGAAATGGAAGGAGATTTAAATTTTTGTAATTACTACCGGGATGATGTGGAGCTTCTCGAACGGTTACAATATTTTATACACTTAGCAGAAGACCGTACGCGGGACCTACCTGATTCGACTTTCCATCAGTTCATCCCTAAAGGTCTTGTTGCATTATATTTAAGTGATGAAAAGGTTGAATCGTTACGGGAAGGGAAACAAGTTAGGAAAAGATTGTTAAAAACAGCGGGAATGTCGGGAGCATTTCTTCATTACAATATTCGTTTGTATAATAAAGTGAAACTTCATTCCGTGGGGAATTCCTTTCCCCCCACGGAATGTTAGTTGAACCGAATCAGGGATTTACGGACTGTTTATGCCCCCTTCACATATTGGGTTTCCCTCATGTATAGAGGAGGGGATATTACAGAACGTTAATACGTGATTAACTTACGAGTTAAGGGAGATTGAATTTATGTATGAATTAAAAACGAAAGAAAATGATCGGGATGTCGTGGAGTTTATCGAATCGGTAGACCATCCGAAACGGCGGGAAGATGCTTATAAATTGTTGGATATTTTCTCGAGTGTAACTGGAAGAAAAGCGAAAATGTGGGGACCAAGTATTATCGGTTATGGTTCTTACCATTATAAATATGCTTCTGGCCATGAAGGCGATGCACCGATAGTAGGTTTTTCCCCTAGAAAAGCTCGACATAGCATTTATGTCATGATGGATGAGGGGAAGCGCGAAAAATTACTCGAGAACTTCGGGAAATATAAAGCCGGCAAAGCTTGTGTCTATGTTAATAAGCTTGAAGATATTGATCGAGCTATTCTGGAAGAAATGATAAAAGAAACAGTTGCCTTTGTAACGGAGCACTATGAAATCACTGATTTTTAAAAAGAAACAGGTCAGTCGGAGAATAAATCTAACTGACCTGTTTCCTGTCCATTCACTTCTTTTCAATAGCGAGCACGAATGGCGGATTATTGATTTGATTAATGAAATCATATTTAAGGACATGGTACTTTTTCTGATCGAGTTCCGTAACATATTCAAGAAGTGCTGTTTTTTCTTCCTTCCCGCCTTCATGACCATGATAAACAACAAGGATAATGAGTCCTTTTTTCTTTAACCTAGCTAATAACTTTTCTACAGCAGGAATTGTCGAGTTGCTTGTCGTGATAATTTGTTTATCACTCTTTGGTAAATAGCCCAAATTAAAAATCGCCGCACTAATTTCCTCACGATCTTCTAGATAATTATCGACAAGGGCATGGCTATCTTGAATAAGCGTGACATTCGTATATTCGGCTGCTTCAATCCTTTCTCGAGTTGAAGCAATCGCTTGTTCCTGAATGTCGAATGCCAGTACTTTTCCTTGTGCACCAGTAAGTCCAGCTAAGACAAGTGTATCATTACCATTTCCGCAGGTTGCGTCAATGGCGAGGTCTCCTGGGGAAATGGTTTCTTCTAGTAAATGGTGGGCGAATTGCAAGACATTTTTTAACATGATTCATACATCCTTTCTAGCATAAGAATAGAACATTTG
>NZ_JAXHDC010000032.1:0-40281 GCF_037072045.1 Oceanobacillus sp. MO10714A
GTTGCTGGGCGCTGGAGCCGGACGTGGCTAGCCATGGATACCTAAGTTATCAGCATTTTAATTTATAGTTTCTTATACTATAAAAAGTTCTTTTAGATTGATTGTACAAGAAAATCAAAAAAGTGCTATCTCTCGCTTGTTCGAGAAATAGCACTTCAATTATTTTAATATGTTTAGTTAATCATTTTCTGCATTTCTTGCAGGTTAAATTCTCTTACCGAACGTGGTAAGAAGCTACGGATTTCGTCTGCGTTATATCCGACCTGAAGACGTTTATCATCAAACATAATTGGGCGTTTTAAGATTCCTGGATTTTCTTCAATCAGTGTCAATAAATCCTGTAATGTTAAATTTTCCAGATCAGGTTTTAATTGTTGGAAAGCTTTTGAACGGGTAGAAATAATTTCCTCCGTACCGTTATCTGTCAGGCGTAAAATTTCTTTGATTTCATCCCTTGATACCGGGTCAGACATAATATTCCTTTCTATAAAAGGAATACCGTTCTCTTGAAACCATTTTCTTGCTTTTCTACAGGAAGTACAGCTAGGTGTGACGTACAGTGTGACCATTCATTTACCCCCATATATTATTTAATTAATCATCTATTTCAACAAATTCAAATATGTTTAATTAAATATATCATAACCCAAAAACACGATTACGTCAAGCCCTAACGGGGTATAAATGAAATGGGACAGTGGGGTTGGGACAGTGGGGTCAGAGGCAATGTCCCAGTTCATCGGCGCCATATTCCTTTTATATTTTCTTTATATCCTCTATCCATTCTCTTAGTAATTTATAATATTCACCCAAACTGTTAAAAATTTCTACAGCAAGTTTTTCGTTATAGGTATGTACTGTCAGATTTCGATGATCCACCATGCCAAGAGCCAGTATCGTTTTCTCATCTGAAAATGCTTTATCTATTATATTAAAGTGCTTAAAAAGCGGGACAAAGGGTCAGAGGAAATGTCCCACTTGGGACGCCTCCTCTGACCCCACTGTCCCGCTCTACAATCAACTTGTAAATTGTTCTGCTTCTGTTGATCCTGCGAGTGCGGTTGTTGATGAGGCTCCACCTGAAATCACCTGGGCTACTTCATCAAAGTATCCGGTTCCGACTTCACGCTGGTGTCTAGTTGCGCTGTATCCATGCACTTCGCTTGCGAACTCTGCCTGCTGCAATTCGGAATAAGCAGCCATGCCTTCATCTTTGTATTTCCTTGCAAGCTCAAACATGCTGTGATTCAATGCATGGAAACCTGCTAATGTCACAAACTGGAACTTATAACCCATCTTCCCGAGTTCTCGCTGGAAATTAGCGATTTCCTCATCGGATAATTTCCGTTTCCAATTAAATGATGGTGAACAATTATAAGCTAGCAGTTTACCTGGATATTGTTCATGAATCGCTTCAGCAAAACGACGTGCCTCTTCCATATCTGGCTCTGACGTTTCACACCAGATTAAATCTGCATACGGCGCATAGGCTAAACCTCGAGCGATTGCTTGATCCAGTCCTGCTGTTGTTCGGAAAAATCCTTCAGAAGTTCTTTCACCTGTAATAAATGGTGCATCAGTCGGATCAACATCACTCGTAATCATGTCAGCGGCATTCGCATCGGTACGAGCAATAATGATTGTCGGTGTCCCCATGACATCTGCCGCAAACCGTGCTGCAATCAAGTTTTTCACCGCTGTTTGCGTCGGTAGAAGAACTTTCCCGCCTAAATGTCCACATTTCTTCTCAGAAGATAACTGGTCCTCAAAGTGGACACCAGATGCACCCGACTCAATCATACCTTTCATCAACTCAAACACGTTTAATTGTCCGCCAAATCCAGCTTCTGCATCCGCTACAATTGGAGCAAACCAATCAACCTCAGAGTCACCTTCCGAATAATGGATTTGATCTGCACGCTGTAATGCCTGATTAATTCGCTTTACAACATGTGGCACACTATTCGCTGGGTATAAGCTCTGATCCGGATACATTTCACCTGACAGGTTCGCATCTGCTGCTACTTGCCAGCCACTTAAGTATATCGCCTTTAAGCCCGCTTTCACCTGTTGTACCGCTTGGTTTCCGGTTAAAGCACCTAAAGCATTAATGTAATCTTCCTCGTTGATTAAGTTCCACAATTTTTTTGCACCGCGAGTTGCCAATGTATGCTCCATATCGATGGAACCTCTCAGCCGAATGACATCCTCGGCTGAATATTCCCTTCTAATCCCTGACCAACGCTCATTATTTTCCCATTCTCTTTGTAATTTCTCTGCCCGCTCTTGATACATTATTTATTCCCCCTCGTTAATTGTTTGTATGCTGGTAGTGTTAAGAATTCTGCAAATTCATCTTCTTTCACTAACGAATCAAAAATATCCGCAGCTTCTGCAAAATTTCCTTGCTCATAAGCCGCTTCCCCAATTTGTTCCTTTATTTTCTCCAACTCTTCCTGAAGAATTTCGTCAACCAACTCAAATGTCACTTTTCTCCCATCAGAAAGTACCCCTTTTGGATACCGAATCCATTGCCAAACTTGTGCTCTTGATATTTCTGCAGTTGCTGCGTCTTCCATCAAATGATTAATTGGTACAGCACCTCTTCCCGAAAGCCATGCAGCGGTATACTGAATTCCAACACTGACATTCGTCCGAAGACCTTCTTCTGTTATCTCTCCATCCGGCAATTGGACAAGGTCCTCAGCTGTTACCTCAACACCCTCTCGCTTACGATGCAATTGGTTCGGGGTCGGCATGATCTCATCAAACACATTTTTTACAAGTTCAACCATCCCTGGATGAGCAACCCATGTTCCGTCATGCCCATCACGTGCTTCCCGCTCTTTATCCTTACGTACCTTATCAAAAGCAATTTTATTTTTCGCTTCATCATTTCTCACCGGGATGTGGGCAGCCATGCCACCAATCGCCATCGCATTTCGTTTATGACAAGTTTTGATAGCAAGCTGTGAATACGAACGCATGAATGGAACTTCCATTGTTACGGTTGCCCGGTCCGGAAGTATCCGTTCTGGATCTTTATGAAACTTTTTAATATAGCTGAAAATGTAATCCCACCGGCCACAGTTTAGACCTGCAGCATGGTCGCGTAATTCATATAAAATTTCATCCATTTCAAATGCAGCTGTAATCGTTTCAATCAAGACCGTTGCTTTAATTGTACCTTGTGGAATACCTAGCTCATTTTGTGCAAAAACAAATACCTCATTCCAAAGACGTGCTTCAAGGTGATTCTCTACTTTTGGTAAATAAAAGTAAGGACCTGTTCCTCTAGCTATTAGTTCTGTTGCATTGTGATACAGATACAGTCCGAAATCTACTAAACTGGCAGACATTGACTTTCCGTTGCACCGCAAATGCCTTTCTTCTAAGTGCCATCCTCGCGGTCTGACGATTAATACAGCAGTATCTTCATTCAATTCATATCGCTTGCCATTATCTGCTTCAAAATCAATAGACCTGCGTATTGCATCTTTTAAATTAATTTGCCCGTTCATCATGTTTTCCCAAGTTGGAGATGTTGCATCTTCAAAGTCTGCCATGAATGCCTTTGCCCCTGAGTTAAGTGCATTGATAATCATCTTTCTGTCAACCGGCCCCGTTATTTCAACGCGGCGATCTTGTAAATCTTTCGGCAAGCGCCCCACTGACCAATCGCCTTCACGGATATGCTTCGTTTCCTTCAAGAACTGAAGCTGTCTTCCTTCATTTAGCTTTCCTTGAATTTGTTGTCTAATTTCGAGTAAGTTCCTTCGCCGTTCATCGAAGTGCTCATGAAGTTTTCCTAAAAACTCTAAGGCCTGAGGTGTCAAGATTTTCGGAAAGGTTTGTTCGTGTTCAATTTGTACAGAAACAGAAGTTTGATTCGTAAGCATGAATTCACTCTCCCAATATACTGTTATATTATAGTTTCAAATATTAATATTGTTATATAACAATATTAATAAAAAAAATTAATCTTCCTTTTTTGACAAACAATAATCACATTCCATCGTGTAGCTTCTTGAATCAACTTCCTGCCCACATTCTGGACACGATACTTGTTCATGTTTGTTCATGTTCGCCCCTCCTCTTATATAACAATTTTAACTTTTGTTCCTTTGTTATAATACAGTCTATTCGATTTTAAATAATAATGCAACACCTTTTTTAAAAAAGAGTGAAAATTTTTTATTAATGAACTTGCTTTTTCTCAATAAAGCCTTATGTACAAAGCTTTAAAGCGCTATATAATATTTTATTTTTTCTCTAAAAAATTATTTTGTATATCGATTCGCGTAAGAGCTTGCCACAAATGCTTCCGGTTTAATCTTTGCTTCAATTCCAAGTGCTTCCATACGTGCAAGCATTTCGTTTACAAAGATTCTCGTTTTATTTTTATTACCTGATCCGATGTCAATATGCCCTTCAATCGTTAATGATGCGCCCCGATAAATATTCGGCAAAATAAGTTCAATCAACTGATTCTTGCGTTCCTCTGTAAACAACCCAACAATTTCTTCCGTCAACGTTGTCTCGTAAGAAATCCGTTCATGAAGGTGATCCATTCTTCTTGGAACAATTACTTTCCGAATACAAGCCCATGCTCCTTTTGTTTCACACTGAATAACAATCCCTGTAATAAAACGCGTATATGTCGGATGGACCTGGGAATCTGTCCCAAACATCAGTTTATAATTGCCATATCGATCCTTCTCCATGAAACTTTTAACATGCTGAAACACTTCTTGAAACGACATATTTTTCCTGCTTAAGTTTTCAAAAGCGAAGTTGTACAACTGGAATTTTTCCAAAATGATAACCTCCTCTTGTTTCTAAAATATGTTCACTTATATTCTTTGATTCAATTATAGTTGCTTATTTTATCACGCATTAACTATCTCTAATACCCGTAAATTCCTGATTCGGTTCAACTAACATTCAGTGGGGGGTAAGGAATTCCCCACTGAATGTAGTTTCACTTTATAAGTAAATTATGAGCAAGTGCGAGAAATGATATTCAGCTAAGTTTATCGTATAATGAAGGCAGCATAAAAAGAAGGGAGCGTATAGATGTATAAATTAATTGCAATTGACATGGACGGTACGTTATTAAACGATCATCACCAAGTTTCTAAACAGACACAAGATACATTAAGGGCGGCAAAAGAACATGGAACGAAAATTGTACTGTGTTCGGGCAGACCAATTGTTGGGATGCGAAAGTACATAGCCGATTTAGGTTTAAATGAAGAAGACGATTATGCAATCGCATATAATGGTGCTTATACCGAAAATACAAACACTGGAGAAATTGTCTCTGAATTCTCTCTTGAATATAAGCATCTTGTTGAACTACATGATTTGAGTATGGAATTGAACATACCGATGCACTACTTTGATCATGAGAAGCTTTATACTCCTAATAAAACAATCAGCAAATACACGGTACTTGAATCCTATCTGAATGATATCACGTTAGAATATTGTCCAATTGATGAATTTCCACAAGAGCAATCGATACCGAATATTATGTTTATCGATGAGCCAGTGAAACTGAGTGAGGCACTTAAACATTTACCAAAAGAGCTCGCGAACAAGTATGCAATGGTAAAAAGTGCACCACATTTCTCGGAATTCACCCATTTAAAAGCAACGAAGGGAATTGCCGTAAAACGATTGGCTGAGAATCTCGGTATTAAGCAAGAGGAAATCATGGCAATCGGTGACAATGGTAATGACAAGTCAATGATTGAATATGCCGGATGCGGAGTTGCAATGGAAAACGCCATCCCAGAATTAAAAGAAGTTGCTGACTTTCAAACCCTAACAAACAACGAAGACGGAGTAGCCCACGCCATCCAAAAACTCCTCCTCGCAAAAGCATAATCTGGACACGGGGTCAGAGCACTTGTCCCAGTTCGAGCGGGACATGAGGTCAGAGCTTTTGTCCCAATTCTATACCCCAACATCAAAAAAGCGAACCACTAGTGGTCCGCTTTTTTATTTCTCTCTGTTATATGAAAGACGCCATTCTTCCTCCATAAAGTGCATATAATTCATTTTTCTACCCATAATTTTAGGAGATAGGAGAGATTTTGTTTAACAGGAAGTCTGAAAGGATATTATCAATAATAGAACAAGTTTTTCATTATTATTGCATCTATAGGAGTGATTTACATGAGTCGCGAAATGCCACGTGATACTGGATTGGATAACACACTAAATGTACTGAAAGACGGATACATGTACATCATGAACCGGCAGGATCGTTTTGATTCTGATGTGTTTGAAACCCGTCTGCTTGGCCAGCGCACCATCTGTTTAGTCGGTGAGGAAGCAGCAGAAATTTTCTATGATGAGGGTAAATTTCAACGGAAAGGAGCTGCTCCCAACCGGATAAAAGAAACATTGTTCGGTAAAGGCGGTGTTCAAGTGCTCGATGGAGATGCACATAAACATCGGAAAGCAATGTTTATGTCAATCATGTCCCGCGAAAACCTGCAACATTTCAATCAACTATTTAAACAGCAATTGCAACTGGCAATAGAAAAGTGGGAACAAATGGATGAGGTAATCTTTTATAAAGAAATCGAAGAAGTATTGACACGTACTTCCTGCCTCTGGGCTGGAGTCATTGTGGAAAAGGATATGGACAAATTGACGGATGAGATCGGGACGTTATTTGAGTCTGCCGCTAGTGTCGGTCCCGCACATTGGGCCGGAAGAAGAAACCGAAACAAGTTGGAGAAATGGATGAGCGGTCTTGTAGAAGATGTGCGTGACGGAAAAATCAATCCACCTGAACCTAGCGCTTTGTACCAATTTTCTTGGCATCAAGATCTTGAGGGAAACTATTTAGACCCTAAAATAGCGGCAGTTGAAATGCTCAATATCATCCGTCCGATTGTTGCTAATGCAGTCTATATCAATTTTCTTGTTTTAGCATTGCACGAGCATCCGCAAGAACTAGAAAAAATCAAAAACGGCGGCGAAGAATATGCTAAGATGTTCGTTCAAGAAGTCAGGAGAGCCTATCCTTTCTTCCCGGTTGCAGTCGCGGTTGTAAAGAATGATTTCATATGGCGAGATTTTACGTTTAAAGAAGGTACGCTAACTTTATTAGATCTCTACGGCACGAACCATCATCCGAAAATCTGGGATAATCCAGACATATTCAATCCCGAACGGTTTAGAAATTGGAACGACAGTCCTTTCTCCTTCATCCCTCAGGGTGGCGGCGATCATTATCTCGGTCATCGCTGTGCCGGAGAATGGGTGACATTAGAAGTTATGAAAACAAGCCTGGATTTTTTAGTTAATCATATGGATTACAACATTCCAAAGCAAGATTTAAGTTTAAGCGTGAATGATATTCCAAATACACCTGAAATTGCGCTGCATAACGTTAGAAAAAAATAGATTCCTTTCTTTAATTGTAACCGCCAAACAGCCTTTCCTATCGCAAGGGCTATTTGGCGGTACTATTCTTACACTTCATTTCCTCATAATTCTTCTACCGATTTATTCCATATTTCCTCCTCATCCTCGTCAAACACTTTAACAGGAAAGTCCTCTTTATGATTTCTTGAAAAATTCATTGACTAATTCCTTCGACACACTAGCTAGCTGCTTGTACTCATATTGTGGGTTTTGATCTTTGTCAATAAGAACGGAACGAACACCTTCAAAAAAGTCATTATGACGCATAAAGTTTCGAGAAAGTATCAAATCCGTTTGCAAGCATGCTTCAAGTGTTTTTTCTTCTCCTCTAATTAATTGTTCTAAAGTAACTTTCAGGGAAACAGGTGATTTGGATAACAATGTTGCCCTTGTCTTTACTGCAAACTCACTTGGATCAGCTGCTAACGATTCTACGATTTCTTCTATTGTATAATAAGAAAAATGCTTATCAATTGTTGGTTGTAAAATAGCTAATTCACCATCCGTTTCAGGATAAATAGCTTTAGATTGCAGTAGCCCCTGAAGTGCATCTTCCTTATTTCGATGATGCCAATTTGTCGCCTCGATTTGACTAAATAACTCTGGTAACCGATCACTTGGGATAAAATGATCAGCACCATTTATATATAGGACATCAGCCGCGCCCAAAATGGTCGCTGTTAATGCCAAATAACGGCCTATGTAGCCTGGAGCTTTATTTAAAAAGTAGGCTGCCCCAACATCCGGAAAAAAGCCAATGTTCATTTCCGGCATGGCCCACTTTGTCCGCTCTGTTACAATGCGGTGACTTGCACCATAGGATAATCCAACACCCCCGCCCATAACAATCCCATCCAGACAGGCAATGATCGGTTTAGAATATTGCGCTACAAGTTTATCGGTTTGATACTCCACAGTGAAAAATTGTTCCGCCGCTTGTAATGCATCTGGATGTTGTTCTCTCGCTTGATACAATGCTTTAATATCTCCACCGGCACAAAAGCCTTTGGAACCAGCACCTTTGAGAATAATGATACAAATCATATCATCCTGCTCCCATGCTAGAAGCTTCTCTCTAATAGCCGCAAGCATATCGTGTGTCAAAGCATTTATTGATTTCGGTTGATTCAATGTAATCGTTGCAACACCGTTCTCATTCATAGAAAATAAAACATTATCCATGCCGTGAACACTCCTTCATTTTCATAGAATAAGAAGACTACAGACATAAAGTGAAACTTCATTCAGTGGGGAATTCTTTACCTCCCCACCGAATGTTAGTTGAACAGAGTCAGGCATTTACGGACTGTATTTCCCCCACCTTCACATGTTGGGCTTCCCTCATATTAGAAGTGGGGGATATTACAGACCGTTAATACGTGATAAAATAGCACTCAGTTCTCCTTTATCCCTCTTCCCTTATAAATGTTTGAACTTAGGCGTTCTTTTTTCGATGAAAGCTTCAACACCCTCTTTTGCATCTGCCGTTAAGAAAAGTTCTCCGAAATGTTTGCTTTCTCTTGCTAAACCGTCTTCTAAGGAAAAATTCAATATCTTTAGAACCAGGCGAGGAAGCAAAATAAAATGGCACTATCTATGCGTGGCAGTGCAGATGAGTATATTATTTTCTTCGTTTTTTTACTGCACATAACAGAGATTACCAAAATAAGGCTGGATGGATAGTTCCAGCAAATCAGATTGAGAAAAATAAAATTTCATATAAGTACATGTAAAATCGGCATCAGAAATCTAATAATGAATAAGGTTTTTGATGCCGATTTTTATACCTAAATATGTCATTTTAAAATTTTAACTCATTCATTTTGAACTTTATCACGTAGAAATATGCCATCCTACACCTAATCTGCTTTTTTATAAAGTGATGATGATTGGTTCATTCGAATGCTCGACTTGAATTCTTACTCCATCGCTTTCTTGGCTCCACGTTCCAGTTGAGACAGAAGAAATAGACTCGAATCCTTTAAGTACTAATGAGTATGGTTTATTGTCCTTCAATTTAACATCTACCGTGATTTTATCGCCACTTTTCGTTGCATTAATGGTCGCACTCAAGTTCCCATTTAAATCATGAATGGTTGTTTTTGCTTTTTCATCTTCTTTTAATTGATATAAATTAAATGTCACATTATTAGCGTAATCATAGTCAGGTTGGTTTTCATTTTCGCCAATAGGTATAATTGTATTTTCACGAACATATAATGGTAAGCTCATATAATCATATTTCTCACTTTTCCACTCACCACCATTTACAGCTTTACCAGATAACAAGTGGGTCCATTTTCCTTTCGGCAAATAATATCTGCCTATATGCTCTTCATTAAATATAGGAGCAACAAGAATGGAATCACCTAACATGTATTGTGTATCAAGTGTATGAGTGGCCGGGTCGTCTTTAAATTCCAACACCATCGAACGCATCACAGGGATACCAGTTTTACTATTCTCAACCGAAGCATTAAATATATATGGCATGAGTTTATTTTTCAATTTTGTAAAGTGACTCGTGACTGTAACTGATTCCTCATCATACTCCCATGGCACCCGGTATGTATGGCTACCATGTAAGCGACTATGACTGGATAACAGGCCAAAAGCAACCCAACGTTTGAATAAATCTGGTGTTGCAAAAGTCTCAAAGCCTCCAATATCATGACTCCAATAACCGAATCCAGACATCGTCAAAGAAAGACCTCCTCTTAAACTCTCTGCCATCGATTCATAAGTCCCTTCATTGTCACCGCCCCAATGAACTGGAAATTTCTGTCCTCCAGCTGTCGCCGACCTCGCAAAGACAGCAGCTTCATTCTCTCCCTTTTCTCTTCGGAGCAAGTCAAAAACTATTTGATTATATTTATAGGAATAGTAATTGCGCATTTTCTTCGGATCGGAACCATCCGCATAAACGACATCCATCGGTATCCGTTCACCAAAGTCTGTTTTAAATGAGTCGACACCTATGTCTAATAATTTCTTTAATTTCCCTGTATACCATTCGCATGCATCCGGGTTGGTAAAGTCTACAATTCCCATCCCAGCTTGCCATAAGTCCCATTGCCAAACGTCACCATTAGGCTTTTTCAGTAAATATCCTTTAGATACAGCCTCATCAAAAATCTTAGACTTTTGCGCAATATATGGATTAATCCAGATACTGATTTTCAATCCTTTTTCCTTAAGTCTTCGAAGCATTCCTGCGGGATCCGGAAAGACGTTTTCATCCCATTCGAAACTGGACCATTCAAATTCTTTCATCCAGAAACAATCAAAGTGAAATACACTGAGTGGAATATCACGATTAATCATTTCATCTACGAAGTGATTAACAGTTTGTTCATCATAATTCGTTGTAAACGAAGTAGATAACCACAGGCCAAATGACCAAGCTGGAGGCAACGCCGGTTTTCCTGTCAATTCTGTGTAATTGCCTAGCACTTCTTTGAGTGATGGACCATTGATCATGTAATAGTCCAATTCCTCTCCCTCTACACTGAATTGTGTCTTAGATACTGCTTCTGATCCCACTTCAAAGCTTACTTTTTCCGGGTGATTGACAAAAACGCCATACCCTTTATTACTTAGATAAAATGGAATATTTTTATATGCTTGTTCTGAACTTGTGCCACCGTCTCGATTCCATATGTCAACTACTTGTCCATTTTTTACAAAAGGAGTAAAACGCTCTCCTAAACCATATAAATACTCTCCGACACTCAAATTCAATTGAGCTCTCATATAAGATTCGTTCTCAGGTCCTTTCACCCATGCAAGCCCTTTACTTTCATTATGGGTCAGTTTTTTATCTCCATTATAATATTCAATGAAGAAACTATCCCTTATGATAATCGCTTTAAGTTCACCAGTTGTAAAGATAATTTCATTATCATTCGTTTCCACTTTAAATGTAGAGGATCCATCCTTCACATCGAAATTCGGTTTTCTGTCTGTTGTCCCCTTATGATGCCACGTTTGCATTCGAATTACATTTCTGATTGGTGAAGATAATTTGATTGTAAGTAATGGGATATTAAGCGTATCACCCCTATGCCTGATTTCTTTGCATGGTCCATATAAAATCAGTCCATCATCCACAACCTCGAAATCTCGTACACTTCTCGGGTAATTCACTTCAAATCCTTCTCTTAAAAGCCAGTATCCGTTTGTAAATTTCATTTGTATAATAACTCCCTTCTATAAATCACTGGTGCTTATTTTACTGAACCACTAACCAATCCTTCGACAATATGTTTCTGCAATAGAATAAATATAACGATTACCGGCAGAATGGAAACAGTAGCGAAAGCCATTAAGCTATTCCATTCAATACCATACCGGCCAATTGAATTGTATATCCCCGCGGTCAGTGGCCACAAACTTTGGTCACGGTTGAATGTCATGCTGAATATAAGATCTCCCCACGAGAAAAAGAATGAAATCGCACCACAGACAAGAATACTTGGAATTGAAATAGGAACAATAATTCTCATAAAAGCTCCAAATTTACTACATCCATCAATTGCAGCAGCCTCCTCCAACTCTTCCGGAAGCCCGATGAAAAATGTACGTAAGAGAAGTATTGAAAAAGGGATTCCTAAAGTTGCACAAGCTAATATTGGTCCAATGTACGTATTCAGTAAACTTAGTTTATTGAACACAATGAATAGAGGAGTTAAAACTACTGTAGCCGGCAACATTTGTGTAGTAAGAAAGAGAAGCAGAATCGCCCTTTTTCCTTTTACGTTTTTAAATCTTGCAAGTCCATAAGCAGATGGCACGGATAGTAACAACACCAACAATGTCGCTAAAGCAGATATGATAAAACTGTTAACGAAATATTGTCCTACATTATCTCGAAATATTTCTTTGAAACTATCAAATTGGAATTCTTGCGGCCAAAATGTTGGCGGTGATTGGAAAATTTCAGCTTGGCTTTTGAATGCTGTGATAATCATCCAGAATACCGGGAATAAAAAGAGAAGAACGATTACAATACCAATAATATTTAATGTCCATTCTTTTCTCTTACTCATTTCAACACCTCATCTTCTTTAGATAACCTTAAGTAGATTAGACTAATAACGAATAGAATGGCAAACAACACATTAGCTACAGCTGCACCCAAACTGAAATTGAACTCATTAAACGAAAATCGATATGCAACAGTAGAAAGTACCTCGGTAGAGTTTATTGGACCTCCGCCAGTCATAACAAATACTAGGTCGAATACCTTAAAGGTATAAATGAATCCTAGCATCATTACTACTAAAATAACTGGACGTAATAGAGGTAACGTTATGTGGATAAGCTTATGGAACCAATTCGCTCCATCTAGACTAGCGCTTTCATAAACTTCTTTTGGAAGACTACTTATTCCAGTTGAAAACAGAAGCATATTAAACGGGATTCCCACCCAGATATTCGCAATAATGACACTCCAAAGGGCGATTTTAGGATTAGATAACCATTGGATCGGGCTGTCTATCCATCCCCAGGACATTAGTAATTCATTAATTACACCAGCATTATCACCCATCATAAACTTAAATAGCAGTGCTGTAATCGTCAATGGGATTAACCAGGCAATCATCATTAATCCCCTTAAAAATGTAGATAATTTAAATTTCATACTGAAGAACATTGCCAATGCGAACCCAATCACTATTTGGAATACAACACTTCCAAGAGTATATACAATCGTATTCACTACCGATATCCCGAATACTTCCATGTCTAGTAATTGTCGATAGTTATCCAAACCAACAAATTTGCTCTCACCCGAGTTCAGCACACTTAAATCAACGTTTTGAAAACTTAAAATAATATTGTATATAAGTGGGTAACCGATCAAAATCAGCATGAATATTACCGCTGGGAAAACAAACATATACCCGCCCCAACGATCGTATATCTTTTTCATACGTTTCCTCCTTACTGACTGCTATGAAAAGTCCCTCAAGGAGAGGGACCTTATTCAGTCATTGTTGATAGCTTGCTCAACTTTTTCTGCAGCATCTGTTAAAGCATCTTCAGGCGATTTTGTACCTGTCAACGCTTCTTGTAACGCAATCTGAATCGCTTCAGAAATCGTTGGCCATTCAGGAGATGGTCCCCTAGGACCAGCATAATCCATAATAGGAACAAATCCGCTTAAATGTTTATCATCATTCCAAAAATCAGAGTTCTTTAAAACATCTTCCCTTGGCGGGAAAACCCCTGTTTCCGCTGAGAACTCTTCAATGCGCTCAGGCTCCAAAAGCCATGTCACAAAATCAAAAGCCCCATCAACATTACTGTCTTTGATAATAGCAATATTTTCTCCGCCTAAAGCCGAGGCAAATTCTTTATCCCTAGGAATTTCACCAATTCCAAAATTTAAGTCTGGATTTTCATCTTTTAATCGTTCAATATTCCAAGGACCATTGACCATCATTGCAACCTGTCCCGTAGCAAACTGACGTGCTAAGTCATCCTGGGTAGCATTAATGATGTCTGATCCCATAAAACCTTGATCTATTAGCCCCTTTAAGAAAGTTAACGCATCTTCAGCACCGTCAGAATTTAGGCTATCGTATTCCGCATCTGCCGAACGTAAGAAAGGGTAGAATTGGAAAGTCGCTTCCTCAGATTTTACAGCCGATACTGCGAACCCTTTCGTCTCATTAGTAGATAACTTTTCTGCTACTTCTTTTAATTCATCCCAAGTTTCCGGAACAGAATCTATCCCCGCCTCTTCAAATAAGTCTTCATTATAGAATAAACCTAAAGCATTGCTTCCAACAGGCAAACCATAATATCTTCCATCATAAGTGGCAGACTCAAGGGGACCTTCATACAACTTATCTGCTTCTCCCCATTCTTCCACCTTTTCTGTGATATCCTCAAATACACCTTGAGCTGCAAATGCAGCATTGTCTACTACATCAATAATGACCATATCGGGAAGGGTGTCTCCAGCTGAGCCAACAGAAAGTTGTTTTTTAGTATCGCCAAATGGTATGTACTCCCCCTCCAGTTGATATTGATCTTGAGATTCATTATATTCCTCTATTAGTTTGTTAAAAAGCTCCTGTTGTTTTCCGGAGTAATAGTACCAAATACTAACTGTATTATCATCCCCAGCGGTTTCACTGGATTCGGATTCGATTGAATCCCCACTACAACCCACTAGCACTAATAGAATAGATATAAACAAAACAAGCATACCTTTCTTCATTTTTGTATCCTCCTTGTTTTTTGATATCATGATTCGAGTTAATTGAATCAACCACGTATAAAATCCTCTTTGTTTAACGGTTAAACCAAGAATACACCCCCTTGAAAGCGATGTCAATATGAATATATAAGTAGAATTTGAAGACATTGAAAACAAGTTACAGTATGAAGAGCAGAGAATTCCAATGTAGCCCTAACCCCTTACCTACCCTTTCCGACCCTAAGTTCAATATCAAGAGTACTTACCCGTCTGTGAAAAATGTCCCCATCTAATTTCTCATCTGTACCAACTTTTGATTCAATGATTTTGTCGCTGCATATACTTCCTGATAAAGCTTGTATAACAATTTATATTTCTTCACATTCTTTTCAATTGGATAATAAATTTTATCTTCTTTTAAAAACTGTTCAGCACAATTCTTCAGAGAATCAAACCAACCACACCCTACAGCAGCAAGCATAGCAGCGCCAAGACCAGGCCCTTGTTCACTCTCCAGTTTCACAACTTCAGCATCGAACACATCCGCTTGCATTTGCAACCAATCTTCATTCTTCGTTCCGCCACCAATAGAAATAACCCGATTAATTTCTCTCCCATTTTCACGGAAAATTTCCACCGATTCGTTTAACGAGAAAGTAATTCCTTCCATTACGGCACGGGCAAAATGTTTTCGCTCATGGGAACTGTCCATTCCAATAAAACTTCCTCTTATATTTGCATCAACATGAGGTGTCCGCTCTCCCGAAATGTATGGGGTAAATAATAGGCCATTCGATCCCGGCAGCACATGTTTTACATCTTTTAATAATTCATCAAAATCTACATCCTTGGCAAATGTATCTTTAAACCAAGTTAAACTGTGACCTGCCGCAAGTGTAACTCCCATGGTATAAAAAGCATTCGGTGCTGCATGATTAAAGTAATGAACTTTCCCCGCAAAATCCTTATCACCACTTGCTTCGTAGGTTAAGACAACCCCGGAGGTTCCGACACTGACCATTGTTTTTCCTTCTTCTAGGATACCGGCGCCGATTGCCCCACAAGCATTGTCAGCTCCGCCTGCGAAAATACGTGTAGATGCAGCAAGGCCCGTGCGCTCAGCATATTCTTTAGAAATTGCTCCAACCTCTTCATGAGATGCTACTAATGGAGGACAAATTTTACGATCAATACCTAACAAATTACAGATTTCCTCACTCCAGTTTTTCTCAGAAACATTTAATAAAAGTGTACCTGCAGCATCGGAATATTCCATTTGCAGCTTACCTGTGAGCTTGTACCTGACATAATCTTTCGGCAAAACAAACGTAGCTACCTGATCAAAAATTTCTGGTTCATGTTTTCTCACCCATAAAATCTTAGGTAAAGTAAACCCTTCCAAAGCAAGGTTTTTTGTAATGCTTAATAAACGGTCTTTCCCAACCTTCTCATAAATCTCTTTGCACTCTGCCGTGGTACGAGTATCATTCCAAAGAATCGCGGGGCGTAATACTTCATTATTTTGATCTAACAAAACAAGCCCATGCATTTGCCCGGAAAAACTAATTCCTTCAATATCTTTTGGATCACCTGCAAAATCCTTTAGGAGATCAGACAGCCCTCGGACTGTCTGACGCACCCAATCATCTGGATTTTGCTCACTGTACCCTGTCTTTTCTTGAATTAGGGAAAAGGATTTTGAAACTTCTTGAACAACATCCCCCAGTTGGTTAACGAGGAGGATTTTCACTGCACTTGTTCCTAAATCAACTCCAATAACGTATTTCATAGGAATACCACCTCATTTATCATTCAGCTATGCCCTACTTTTCCGCATATGCTGTTAATAGATACTGGTTGATCGTTGTTTTAATTTGCTCTTCACGGCCAGATTTATTTTTAATTTCCGTTAAACCTAATGCATGTTCTTCTAATTTATGGAAGTCTGTTTTACCGTCTACAATATCTTTTCCGATTCCTTCTGTAAAACTGCTGTAACGGTCTTCCACAATATTTTCAAGCACTTTATCATCTAATAACTTCTGAGCAACTTTTAGTCCAACTGCAAAGCTATCCATTCCTGTTATGTGAGCATGGAATAAATCTTCCGGTTCAAAGGAACCTCGACGCACTTTCGCATCAAAATTCAATCCCCCTCGTCCTAAGCCACCATTTTTCAAAATTTCGTACATCGCTAGCGTTGTAGAGTATAGATCGGTCGGGAATTCATCCGTATCCCAGCCTAATAGTGGATGACCTTGGTTCGCATCAACAGAACCTAGGACATTATTGATTCTTGCATAATGTAATTCATGTTCGAACGAGTGACCAGCTAGTGTTGCATGGTTTGCTTCTATATTAAATTTAAATTCATTTTCAAGACCATAGCGCTGCAAGAATGCATAACCACTTGCTACATCAAAATCATATTGATGGGTAGTCGGCTCTTTTGGCTTTGGTTCAATTAAGAATTGAGCATCGAAATCAATCTCTTTTGCATAATCGACAGCCATATGGAAGAAACGGCCAAGGTTGTCTAACTCCAATTTCATATCTGTATTCAGTAATGTTTCGTATCCTTCGCGGCCTCCCCAGAACACGTAGTTTTCAGCACCTAATTCTTTACCAACTTCTAATCCTTTTTTAACCTTAGCTGCAGCGTAGGCAAATACGTCCGCATTATTACTTGATGCCGCACCATGTACGAAGCGTGGATGCGTAAAATTATTCACTGTATTCCAAAGCAGTTTTGTTTTGCTATCTTTCATATAATCTTTAATCATTTCAACGATCGTATCTAAATTTTTATTAGATTCTCGTAAATTACTTCCTTCCGGCGCAATATCGATATCATGGAAACAGAAATATGGTACATTCAGCTTTTCAAAGAATTCAAATGCTGCTTCTACTCGTGCCTTCGCTAAATCCATCCCGGTATATTTATCCCAGGGGCGGAGAGCAGTCCCTACTCCAAATGGGTCGGACAGATCTTCCGTAAATGTATGCCAGTAAGCTACACCAAAACGTAGGATTTCTTCCATTGTTTTGTCACCAATTTTTTCTTCCGGGTTATAGAACTTAAAGGCTAAAGGATTTTTCGAAGTCGGCCCTTCAAATTTAATTTTGTCAACGTTTGCAAAGTAAGTCATTATGATAATCTCCTCTCAAATTTTGTAAGATGCATAGAAATAATTCGCATCTTTGTTTAACCTATAAACTAAGATTATCACTATGTGAAATCGTTGTCAAATGAAAATTTATTAATTAAAGCACTTATACGTGATTATGTTATAGTTAAATATACAATTTAATAAATCTTAGTATAATGATTAAACTTTCTTTAAAAAATGATTTAGAAGATATAATAATATGTTATATTGTTTATATTGATGAATGAATTTCATAATTCCTAACCCTTGTCTCCCAACAAGTTCAAGAGACGAAAAAAGAAGCACCTCCCCAAATCATGTATAATGGTAATACCAACAAAACCATAAAAAGACTAAGGGAGTGCTTCTTATGACCATTATACGACAACCAAGCCTATTTGGCATCCAGGAATTATATGACATGGAACCTACCCAAAAATATGAAGAAATTATTTCTACGATAGATTTGGATGCAATTCACCGTGCCGTAACGAAAAAATCACGTCTTGGCGCACCTGAAGAGCTCAATTATGCTGCCATGATTATTTCCTGTTTTGTGAGATATGTAGAACGAATCCCAACTATTAAAGATCTAGTTAAACGGCTTCAGGAAGATATTGCTTTTAAATTGAATTGCGGATTCCTTGTATCTGACTCTATTCCCTCAGAAGCTTCTTACTCTCGGCTTGTGACGAAATTACTGGAGTGCGACATACTGGAGAAACAAAAAGAAAAAGTTGTGCTTCAAGCTATTGAAGAAGGCTTTATCACAGACGATACAGTTGCCATTGATGCCACTCATTTTGAAGCTCGTGATCAAGCACCGCTGAAAGAAGAAAAACCAAAGCCCGAACCGAAAAAGCGTGGGCGCAAAACAAAAGAAGAGCGTGAACAGTGGCTAAAAGATCAGGCTGAAAAGGAAGCAAATATGCCTTTATATGAAAAGAAAATAGAAGCACAATTAGATGTTCCTTTAGCTGAGCTGCGTTCCGAAGTTCCCATAGACCCAAAATGGGGCGTAAAGAAGAACTCGGAAGGAAAAAATGTTTTTTGGTTTGGCTACAAAGCTCACTTAATCGTTGGCACATCCAGTCAATATATTTTGGATTCACTCTTTTCATCAGGCAATCTAAATGATGGGAAGGCTGCCATTCCGTTACTTAAAGGCGTTCAGGAACGCTTTCCTCAATTGAATTTACGTCATCAGACGGCGGATGCAGGCTATGACTTTGAACCGATTTACGAGCAAGTCCATCGAATGGGCCAACAATCTGTGATTGCATACAACAGACGAAATGAAGGGGAACTACTAGGTTACGACAAACACTTTGCCCCCACCTGTTTTCGTGAGCATTCTTATCGTTACGATAGCTTTGATGCCAAATATGAAACATTAAAATTCACGAATCCAAAAGAATGTAGTGACTGTCCTTTGGCGAATGAAGGGATCTGTCAAAAAGTTTATAAAGTGAAAATAACGACAGACCTTCGGAAATACACAGCTCCAGCCCGCGGTTCAGTGGTATGGAAAAACATTTACAAACGACGTACCGCTGTAGAACGCGTGAACGCCTATCTTAAAGAATGGTTTCAGTTGGACAATGTTCGTTATCGAACCGGAGAACGTGCAAAAGTCCACTTTGACATGGTCACACTTATTTATAACGCATCAAAACTCGCTGCAGATCGGATTAATGTACAATTAAATCAATCACAAACTGCATGATTTCTGTTTTTAAAAATACAAATTAGAAATTCTGTACGTCTTTGTATTTTTAAAAAGAGCAATTATGAAATTGACTCTGATAATTAAGGAGAATAATGAATGAAGTTACTACGAACCGGAGATCAAAGTCTTGTAAAGAAAATTAATAAATCGATTGTTTTTCAAACGATCAAAAATAGAGGGCCTATTTCCCGAGCACAGGTAGCAAAGGAAACTGGATTGAACAAAGCGACGGTTTCAACGATGGTTGCTGAACTGATAAAAGAATCCTTTGTTCAAGAAATTGGTGCTGGAAAGTCCAGTGGTGGCAGAAAGCCTGTCATGCTTTATTTCAATCACACTGCAGGGTACTCGATTGGAATTGATTTAGGTGTTAATTATGTTTTGGGAGTTCTAACTGATTTAAGCGGAAATATCATCGAACAAACAACGATTGGGTTACACTCACTAAGAGTTGACAATGTGACAGAAAATATTTTTTCCGTTATTGAAAAACTGATTCGTAACACTCCCGAAAGTCAGTATGGGGTTATCGGAATAGGAGTCGGTGCACCTGGCCAAATAGATCCTGACGAAAAAATACAATTTGCCCCAAACTTGAAATGGAAAGATGTTGATTTAAAAAGAATAATTGAAGAGCGCTTTTCCATTCCAACTTTTATAGAAAACGAAGCAAATGCAGGGGCTTATGGCGAGCAGTTGCACGGCGCAGGACAGAACCTTCCAAATCAAATCTACATTAGTATTGGAATAGGAATCGGTACAGGAATTGTTATCAATAATCAACTGTATAAAGGATCTTCAGGAATTTCCGGAGAAATGGGGCATTTTACGATTGATTCGTCCGGAAGAAGATGCTCTTGTGGTAACCGCGGATGCTGGGAATTATATGCTTCTGAAAGTGCATTTATAAATATGGCAAAACAACACAACGTTTTAAATGAAGATGTTGATGTGGAATTTGAATTGGACTATCTATTTGAAGAGGCACAGAAAGGTAACGGAGAAGTATTACAGTTATTAAATATATTGGGGGAATATACAGGAGTCGGTATCACCAATATCATTAATACATTTAATCCAGACGCCATTATTATTGGTAATCGGATGGCTCGGTTTAAGAATTGGCTCATTAATCCAATTGACCGGATCCTTGAAGAACGATTATCCGTCTATCATCATCAAAATACTGAAATTCGTTTTTCGACCCTTGATAATTTATCAACCGCATTAGGCGCTACTTCGATTGCGATTACCTACTTTTTCTCAGAGAATAAAATAACTAAAGTATAACTGAAAAAAGCTTAAGAATCTTTATCCATCGCTATTATCAAAAACAATGACATCCACTCAATTTTCATGAGATAATAAAAAAACAACTTTAAAGATTGGAGATTTTTCTATGAAATGTAAAATTAATCGTAATGCAGCGAAGGAATTAAATAAGATTCTTGCAACGGAGGAAGCGGAAGGTAAAATGATTCGTGTATACATTACAGAAATGCACGGTAATCATGCTCATTATGGCATCAGCCTTGACACACCAAAAGAACATGATGAAATCGTGAAAACAGATAAGGAAATCGATATTTTACTTGATAGCCGTGAAGATTTTCTCGATGGTATTTTCATTCAATATTTCTATGTCGGCGACCATCCAGGATTTACGATTACGAATCCGAAAAAGGGTGGACACGTCCATCATTAAGAGTAAACAAAGTAGGCACATGAGTGATTCATGCGCCTACGCATACAAAAAAGGAAGTATTGCTAAAATGTAGTTAAGACACTTGAAAAAGAGTGTTTTCACTACAGGTATTTTCTTATATACTTAAGTTTCACTTTATTGTTCAATCGCATCTAGGATTCTCTCCGGGTCAAACCCAAGGACCCATTTACCATTGATTTCTGTTTGAGGAACTCCCATTTGTCCCGTTTGTTCAACAACCTTTTGCATCATAGTTGGATCGTTCTCAACATTCACTTCCTTGAAAGGAATTTCTTTTTCATTTAAAAATTCTTTAATCATTTTGCAATAAGGACATTGTGTTGTTGTATACACCGTAATATTAGCTTCCATTATAAAACCTCCATTTTTTAAGTTGCTTCAATACATTTTCTTCTCTTTACATTACTACCTGCTCTTATCAATACAACCGATTAATCTATTATTAATATCAGCAGCAATTTCCTATAAAGAGTCTTCCTTTTTTAAATCCAAGCACCCATGCCACCTTTAACATTAGATATTTTTTGAAACCCTTTTTTCTTAAGGATTTTTGCTGCTTTTGCACTCCTCATTCCGCTTTGACAGATAACGACTACTTCTTTTTCCTTATCTAACGAACCTGCTTCACTAGCTAGATTAGAGAGCGGAATATTTTGAAACGGTTTGCGGTGATTTGCTTTATATTCACCAGGTGTACGGACATCAATGAATTGCACATTATGATCCTTGAATTTATTCTTAGCTTCTTGAACACTTATATTCATAATACCTTTTACCGGCATAAAGCGAACTCCGAAAAATGCAACAATAACAATTAATATAATCCACTGAATCAAGCTCATTTTATTACTCCACTTCTCCTTCCCAATCAAGCATGCCTCCAACCATATTTGTTACATTGTAGCCGTTCTGGATTAGGAAATCACATGCGCTTCCACTCCTGCCACCGGAACGACAGACCATATAGTAATGCTCATTTTTATTCAATTCATTTAGACGCTCTGGTATTTGTCCTAGTGGAATATGTTTTGCTCCCGGAATGATTCCCATCTCCACTTCTTCATCTTCCCTTACGTCGATGATATTTAACTTTTCACCTGCATCTCGTTTTCTTTCTAATTCCTTTGCTGTAATTTCTTTCATTTAAAATTACCTCCTAAAAAATTTAACGTCGCATGCCCATTTGGGTATACTGCTATTTAAACGTATTTTTATTTAAAGCCTTAGTCATTTTTGTATTTATTAGATTAAAATATCAATCCAAATCTTTATTGCAGTACCTGCGATCATAACCGCCAAAATAACTTGTAAAATTCGAGTATTCATTTTCTTGCCGGCTTTTGCTCCGAGGGGTGCAGCTAAGAGACTTGCGACAATCATAATTAATGCTGGCCAATAATCTACTTGACCGGTAACAAGTTTACCAACACTGCCTCCGATAGAAGATATAAAAGTAACAGCTAAACTTGTTGCTATTGTCATTCGCGTCGGTATATGCAACACTGTCAACAAAATAGGTACTAGCAGGAATCCACCTGCAGCGCCAACGATACCGGATGCTATTCCAACTATTAAAGCCAGTATAACTGCTAATGGTTTATTAAAAGTCACCTCATCAAGTGGCATATCGTCTACTTGCTTCTTCGGTATAAACATCATCACAGCGGCAATAATTGCTAAAACACCGTACACGATATTTACTGTTTGTCCTGATAAAAAGACGGAACCATAACTACCGATTAAACTACCGATTAAGATAGCTCCTCCCATATAGATGATGAGCTGCTTATTTAGATAACCATCTTTACGGTATGCCCATACTCCGGCGATAGATGCGAACAGCACCTGTACGGCACTTATCCCCGACACCTCATGCGCGGTGAAGGCAACTAAACCAAATAACGGAGGAATGTACAAAAGCATCGGATATTTAATGATAGAACCGCCGACCCCTAACATTCCGGATAAAAATGATCCAATAAATCCGATTGCAAATACAACGATGATAAACGTTAAATCCATGGAGCAACCTTCTTTCCTAAACTAGAAAAGCGAGTAAGGATTCTACTCGCTATTTGGTTTTCATTACGCTTTTTGAATATAGAAATAGAGAATATCATCTTCTGTTTTCTGCTCTAGTAAAGTGTGCCCACCGGATTTTGCCCAAGCTGTAATATCACTTAACGCACCTTTGTCTGTTGCAAGCACTTCAAGTATTTCACCAGAGTTAATCGTATCTATAGCTTTTTTTGTTCGAACGACAGGCATTGGACAAGCAAGACCTTTCGCATCTAATGTTTTCGTAATATTCATTTTGTATTTCTCCTTTATTATTTAAGATAGTTTGAAACCAATATCTTCATAAATTCTTACCGAACCGCACAACGATTTGGACCAATTTCCATTTCGGTTTGTTCGTCATTGTCAGGGATGATTTTACCCATATTCACTTGACGAATTCGCTCATGTGAATTTGGTTGTGGTGGTAAGTTATCTGTCACAGTCCGGCGGAACTCTTCTTCGTCTTCGATATTTAAGCCATGGTTTTCTTTAAATAACTCTCCTAAGCGTCTTGCTACGGTACCATTTTCATTTAACTCATCGATGATCATAAAATGTGCAGGTAATACCACTAACTCTTCAGCAAGCTCGCGGTAACGAGAATATAATGTTTCACGTAAATCCCCTACCCAATCTTCCGCTAGTCCGGCTAAATCCGGACGTCCAATAGAGTCGATAAATAAAATATCTCCTGTCAATAAAAACTGATCATCAATGATGAAAGAAGTTGAACCAATCGTATGACCAGGTGTGTATAGTGCACTAACGTCAATTTGGGATGCACCAACTTTAACATTTAAACCATCGGTAAGAGCTGTATAATCAAATACTACTTCCGCCGCATCTTTTGGTGGTAAATAATAAGTTGCGCCTGTTTCAGCTGCAATATGCCGTCCACCTGAAATATGGTCTGCGTGTAAATGTGTATCAAATACGTGTTTGATTTTTGCACCCTTATCTTTTGCAAAGTTTATAAAATCATCGGTGAAGCGCACTGCGTCAACAATCGCTGCTTCTCCTTCAGAGATTACCATGTAAGAGAGGCAACCTTTCCCTAGTCGGACAAACTGGTACAGCTCACCACCATTATCCAAGTTTGCTACTTTTACAGGTTCTAAATAGCTGCTCCAAGATCTCATTCCACCTTCAAGATAAGCTGCTTCACGGCCCTCTTCCGCTAACATTTCGGCAACCATCACTGAAGACCCTTCTTTCGCACAAACAACTAAAACTTCTTTGTCAGTTGGAAGTTGTGGTAGAATCTCTTCCACACCATCTAACAATTCAAAGTATGGAACATTTAAATATTCGAATTTATGACCTTCAATTTTCCAATCTTGGAACGCATCTTCATTACGTACATCCAAAATAAAAAGCTCTTCATTATCAATAACTTTTCTAGCAACTTTTGCTGCTGTCCACTTTTGTACTGTCATCTCTTTCGTAACCCCCCTGGGTATTATTTTGTGATTTTTTTGCAGTGGAGAAATTCTCCACTGCATGAAATTTTTCAATTTAGAACGTTAATGTCGGTGCAGCATTTTTAGCGAATTCAATGAATGTTACAGCCCCGCCAACTTCGATTCCATTTACGAAATCTTCTTTTGTAAGTCCCATGACGTCCATTGTCATTTGGCAAGCAATAAATTTAACACCAAGCTCCTGCGCCATTTCCACTAGCTCTGGGATTGTAGGAGTGTTTGCTTTTTCGAATCCTTCAGCAAAATGTTCTTTCCCAGCTGGCATTTCTAAATGGTGCATTCCTTGCTTATGAATTAAGTTTAACCCTTCAAATGTGAAAAAGATTTGGACCTCTTTTTCTGAAGCTGCTGCCGCTGTTGCAATATTAAATACTTTGTACGCATCAAACAATCCACCGTTTGCTGCAATGATCGCTACCTTTTCTGACATCATACATTCCTCCTAAAATTCTTTTGTTATTTTCCCGTTCCATCCATTCATACCTGGAAGAACGTTATACACTTTTGTAAAACCATTGTCAGCTAAAAGCTGTGCCGCTAAATCAGAGCGGTTACCGGTACGGCAAACCACATAAATCTCTTCATCTTTATCCAATTCCTTCATGCGGGATTCTAGTTCTCCTAGCGGAATGGACTTAGCACCCCCTATATGACCAAACGCATATTCCGCTCCTTCACGCACATCTAAAATCAAACCGTCACGTGATTCTAATTCCTCAAAGGAAATAATCCGTTCGAATGCTTTTTCCACTTTTGGCTCATCCGAACCTTTGCGGATGTAATGGTAAAGTACATCACCTTCTTCCACTGTTCCTAAATATTGATGCCCAACAGAACTTGCCCAAGCAGTCAAATCTGCTTTTGATCCTTTATCTGTTGCCTGAACTTCCAAAATAACTCCTTCTTCCAGATCATTTATTGCTTTTTTAGTTTTTACAACCGGCATCGGACAAGCAAGTCCCTTTGCATCCAAATGATGATCTGCTTTAATCATACATTTACCCCCCTTGGTATTATTTTTTAAAATAATAATGCAGACATCCACATTATACCCACGTAGGTATATTTAATGGTAATAAAATAGTCGTTTTTTATAACGACGTTTCGAAGATGTCTTTCATTCATTTCCCGCTGATTTAGCTTAGCGGAAAATCAATTCATGATTCATCATATACCCCACCGGGTAAAAAGTCAACTCTTTAAGCTTTTACTTTTTTAAATCATTTTTCAAGCTTCAACTTCAAACTGATTTAGCAAGATTGATTCGTAGTCAATATACAAAAACCCCAGTCAGCAGCTTCCTTCTCTACTAACTGGGGTTTATTCATCTTTTGTTCTTTACTCCCTTAATCCATCCGAGATTACCTCAATATTATATTCCAAATATTTAACATACGTATCCGCTTCGCTGCCTTTCTCGCCGATTTCATCTGAATAAATAGGCTTTTCATAAATTGGAATTCCCGTTTCATTTGATACGGTTTCCATTGGCCGCGTGTCCACATTCGACTCGACAAATAGAGTACGAACATCATTTTCTTTGAGATAATCTACAAGTGATGTGATTTGTTGCGGAGTCCCGTTTTCCTCCGTATCTACAGCCCAAATATAAGCTTCTTCTAACCCATAACGGTTTGTCATATATTGGAAGGCTTGTTCGCTTGTCACAAGAATACGTTTTTCTTCTGGTATTTCATTTATTTTTTCCTCATATTTTTTATCGATTTCTTTCAACACTTCGAGATACGCTTCCGCCCGTTCGCTATATTCTTCCGTGTTGTCGGGATCGATTTCGATTAATGCATCCCTCATATCTTCAGCCATGTAGATGCCTACAACGGGATCGATAAAGGTATGTGGGTTGACTTCCTCTTCCACACCTTCTTGATCTTTACCGACATACATCGGTTCAACTCGCTCGGTTAAACTAAAGACTTTATCTTCATCCTGATTAACCGAATCAATCATTTTCATAAACCATCCATCACTGCCGCCTTCTAAATTCATTCCATTATAGAATAGGATATCCGCATCTGAAGCCTTCTTAATATCCTCAGGAAGCGGCTCATACTCATGAGGATCAGTTCCTGTTGGGACCAAGTTGTGCACTTCCACGTTATCTCCACCAATTTCCTTCGCTATATCCTCAATAATCGTAAAAGATGTAACAACCTGTAATGGTTTATCGGTGTTTCCTTCCGAATCACCTGCCCCATTTTCTTCTTCACTT
Organism: Oceanobacillus sp. MO10714A; assembly: GCF_037072045.1. NCBI lineage: Bacteria > Bacillati > Bacillota > Bacilli > Caryophanales > Bacillaceae > Oceanobacillus > Oceanobacillus sp. MO10714A. Next base: position 27,033 of record NZ_JAXHDC010000032.1, read on the forward strand.
CCGCAAGCTGCTAATGCAAATAGAAGCACACTTGTTAGGATTAATCCTAATACCTTTTTTCTTGTCTGTTTCATTTTTTCACATATTCTCCCTTCACATTAGCACAGTTTCCAGTTTGGTAAATGCCAACAAAAGTCCGTGACACGGCTTTACATGGAGAGGCGGGCATCGGAGGGCTTTACGCCTTGTGAAATCGGGGTTTAACCGGTTTCCTCTTTCACAACATTCCATGCCCGCAGAGGCTTCATACCAAGCCACAAACGTATAATTGTAGTGAATTTGTACGTTACACTTGAATTCAGCTGAAATAACATGAAAATATCTGTTCTGATTTGCGATAGATCATCCGTTTTTGGCTCGAATAGTGTGCAACTTTACAATATTAGTTTTTAACTTTTTGCAGTCCTGCTCCTCATTGTCTTCAACATACGCCAGATAAGGCCTTGCTTTGGGGCGAATAAAAATGCTAGGACGAATATTCCTGTCGCCGCTAAAGCGATAATAGGCCCTGACGGCATATTATGCAGGAAGCTTATATATAACCCAATCACAGAAGCTAATGCTCCAAAAAATGCTGCAAGAATAACCATGAACGATAATCGATTTGTAAGTAAATAAGCTGTTGATGCCGGAGTAATCAACATTGCTACGACAAGAATCACTCCAACTGTTTGTAAGGAAGCAACCGTGACTAGGGTTAGTAATATCATAATACCGTAATGGATGATCCGTGTCTTCAATCCATAAGCCTGTGCCATCGTCAGATCAAAACTCGAAACGAGTAATTCTTTAAAAAACAGCAGGACTGCTGCGATAACGATGATACCAACAATTATCGTCATCCACATATCGGTGCTCCGAACAGATAATACATTCCCAAATAGTATCTGTGTTAAATCCGTAGCACTTTGGGCTGCTGTTATTAATACAATTCCCAGTGCAAACGCAGCGGAAAAAACGATCCCTATCGATGAATCAGTTTTAATCCGACTGTGTTGATCGATGAATCCTATACCAAATGCTGCTAATATACCTATCGCGACAGCTCCGTAAAAATAATTAATCCCAAGCATATAAGAAATCGCAACCCCGGGTAAAATGGCATGGGAAATAGCATCTCCCATTAAAGCCATGCCGCGGAGGATAATGAAACTTCCTACAATCCCGCAGATTATTCCTACTACAATCGAAGTGACAAATGCTTTTTGTAAGAACTCGTAGTTTAGTAAATCTTGGATGAACTGCACTTACACTCCAACCTCCAATCCACCAGCCGTCTGAAATTTCGTTTGATAAGCTTTTTTCATTATCTCCTCTTTAAAGACAGCTGTTACAGATCCTGCACCATACAACTCTTTGTTGATGATAATAATCTCATTAAAATAATCTTTTACTTTTGCTAAATCATGATGGACGACAAATATCGTTTTCCCTTCATTTTTTAAACCTTTTAGGATATTGATGATGATTTCTTCACTCGCAACGTCAATCCCGACAAATGGTTCATCTAGAAATAAGAAATCAGCATTCTGTGCTAATGCACGTGCTAAAAACACACGTTGTTGCTGACCGCCAGATAATTCACCAATCTGACTTTTGGCATAATCCTGCATTCCGACTTTTTCCAAACAAGCCATTGCCCATTCTTTATCCGTCTTTTTAGGTCTGTGAAACAATCCTAATTTCGGGTACGTCCCTAATAGCACTGTATCTTTTACAATAATTGGAAAATCCCAATCGATATTCGAACGTTGCGGAACGTATGCAATTTTCTTTCTCTGTTTATGAATTGGCTGTCCATCAATTTCAATCTCGCCAGATTGAGTCGGAACTAATCCAAGCATTGCTTTTACTAGTGTTGACTTGCCTGCACCATTTGGTCCCAATATTCCAATTAGGCTTCCTCCATCAAAAGTAAAACTAATATTCTTCACAACTTCTTTATCTACATAAGATACACTTATATTTTTTACAGAGATTTTATTAGCCATATATTTTCCCTCCGATATATCCATCGACTTAGCCATGGAAACAAAAGTTTCCCGCACGCAACAAATGGGTAAAAAAAAGTAAACTTGCTTTTTTTATATAATTTGACCATCCGATATAATAACTTAATTTTATTATATTCCTTTTGTAGTTTGATGTCAACAACTAATTTTGCCTATGGCAACTTTGGATAAAGTGAAACTTCATTCAGCGGAGGTTTCCTTACCAACCCGACTGAATGTTAGTTGAACCGAATCAGGGATTTACGGACTGTTTTATCCCCCACCTTTACATACCGAGCTTCCCTCATGTTTAGAACTGGGGGTATTACAGACCGTTAATGCGTGTACAAAAGGGCGCCCATACTTTTGCAAAAACCATTGAATAATATGTTCTTCTGCCGACCCTATGCTTCTCCAGCATTCATTTACAAAGCAGGGACACAGGGACTGCTTCCAATCCCTATGCCCCAACTTTTTATTTATCTTGTTCGTTTTTTGCTTTGTTTATATATTCTCTCCAGCGTTTTTTATCTGGGGTAATGGTTAGCCCCAAGTATTTCCTCTCCTGATTGGCATCTTTATAAAGTGATATCGTCATTAATATAACGACGACACTAAATGGCAGTGCGGAGATGATTGCTGCAGATTGTAATGCATTTAATCCCGTTTCTCCACCGGCTAGCAGCAATATAAAAGCGATTGCCGACAATGCTAGTCCCCATATCACTTTTATAAATCCTGCAGGACTTAACGTTCCAAAGGCTGTCTGCATACCTAGAACGAATATGGCAGAATCTGCAGAAGTAATGAAGAACGATGCTATAAGTATAACCGTAAGAATTGATAAAAGGAGGCTTAAAGGCAGTTCATTTAAAACTCCAAACAACTGAGTCTCCGGTGGCATGTCAAATATCTGCGGTGCAGATTGCGCTACATCAATACCAGTCAGACCAAACGCGCTGAACCAAAGGATACTTACCAAAGTTGGAACGAGGAGTACCGCCAATACAAATTCCCGGATCGACCTGCCACGGGAAATCCTTGCAATAAATATACCTACAAATGGACTCCAACTCATCCACCAGCCCCAGTAATAGATCGTCCATGAATGCATCCATTCTCGTTTTTGTGGATCTAATGGTGCAACGTCCAAACTGTTAAATATTAATGAATCAAGATAAGCGCCAGTCGTAGAGGTCATCATATTAAGAATAAATAACGTAGGCCCAAGAATTAAGAAAGCAATAAGTAAGAGAGCAGCTAAGATCATATTTAAATTACTTAAATATTGAATCCCTTTACTGATTCCGCTCCATGCACTATAGATGAATAATACAGTTACAACGGCAATGATGATACCTTGAACCAGCTGATTGTATGGTAAACCAAAGAGATAGTTCAGCCCACCATTAATTTGCATCGCCCCTAATCCTAAAGAAACAGCTACTCCAATAATGGTTACGAATACGGTTAGCACATCAACCATCGTTCCAATTGGACCATCTACCCTATCTCCTAAGACTGGACGCAACGTTTTAGATATTAAACCAACCTCACCTTTTCTAAACTGTGCATAAGCTAATCCAAGTGCAACAATGCCGTAAACCGCCCACGGATGAAATCCATAATGCAGAAGAACCGATTTCATTGATTCTGCCAAAGCAGCCGTTGTTTCGGGTTCAGCACTAGGTGGTGCGAGAAAATGGGAGAGTGGCTCAGATGCGCCGTAAAAGACAAGTCCAATCCCCATCCCTGCACTAAACAACATGGTAAGCCAAGATACCGTATGGAACTCTGGTTCATCATGTGGCTTCCCAAGTTTTAGTTTGCCGATCGGGCTAATACCTAAAAATATACAAAAGAATAAAATTACCGTAAAAACGGTCATATAATACCAGCCAAACGTGTCTGAAATCCATGAAGCAACAGCACCAGCAATATTTCCAAATTGCTCAGGGAATACAGCACCCAAAAGCACTAATATCCCAACAATGATAGATGCATAAGTAAATACACTTGAGAATTGTTTTTGTTTTCCACCCATATTAAAGTTTCATCCTCTTCGAAAACCGGGACAGGGGGTCAGAGCACTTGTCCCAGCTTAAATTAACGATAACAATATATTAACAATTTATATAATCATTCACAAGGTTTTTCCGCCTATTGTTCATATTGCCCATAATAAAAGAGCCATAAACATTATTTTGCGAATGGCTCTATTTGGTATATTAGATTCTTTGCAGTATGATACAGTAACGCGAGAAGTGGTAAGTACAGGGAGGAAAAATCTATCCCCTAACGTACTTTTCAACAATAAGAAAATGGGGCAAAACATTTACTGCTTTGCCCTCCCTTCATTAATCAATCTTCAATAATTGAGCATTAATTGCAACAATTATCGTACTTAATGACATGACGGCAGCTCCAATGGCCGGCGTCACAAGAATACCAAAATTGATTAATACACCTGCTGCTAGTGGAATTGCTACTATGTTATACCCCGATGCCCATCCCAGGTTCTGGATCATTTTTCTATAGCTTGCTTTGGAGAGCTTTACAATATTCAGGATATCAACCGGGTTACTGTTTACTAAAACAACATCTGCCGTTTCGATAGCAACGTCTGTACCCGTTCCTATTGCAATACCCAAATCTGCTTCAGCCAAGGCGGGTGCATCATTGATTCCATCACCAATCATCGCAACTTTATTATTATCCTCTTTTAATTGTTTCACATTACTGGCCTTCTCATGTGGAAGTACTTCTGCAATAACCGTTGACATGCCGAGTTGTTCACCGACATAGTTTGCAACACGGCTATTATCCCCAGTCATCATCACCGTTTCAATGCCGCGATTATTCAGTTCATTGATGACGTCATAAGAGGATTCCCGAATGATATCGGCTAATGCAATCATGCCTTGTAATTCATTATCCTTTAATATAAAAATTACTGTTTTGCCTTGTTGCGCTAACTTATCGAATGTTTTTTCATCAAAGTCAACTTGATTCTCCCGCATTGCTCCCGGGCTGATCGCTGCAATTTCCGAACCATTCACGTCAGCAGTCAATCCTTTACCGGTTAAGTTTTTATAATTTGTAACGTCGTATAGCTCTAAATTGCGTTCTTTCCCTTCCCTCACAATCCCTTTAGCAATTGGATGGTCGGACTGTGTCTCAACGGAATAGGCCAATTTCAATAATTCTTCTTCACTAACATTGTTGCTTGGATGAATATCCGTAACACCAAAGTTTCCTTCCGTAAGTGTACCTGTCTTATCGAAAACGACACGATCCAATTTCCAAGCACTTTCAAATGGAATCCGGTTCCGAATTAACAAACCTTTCTGCGCAGCAATCGATGTTGATCGTGAAGTAACTAATGGCATTGCAAGGCCAAGTGCGTGCGGACAAGCAATGATTAGAACGGTAACCATTCGTTCTAATGCAAATTCAAAGTCACTTGTAACAGCCCAATATAGAAGCGTGATGATCCCCGACACTACAGCTACATAGAACAACCATTTTGCCGCAGTATCTGCAAATCCTTGTGCTCTTGACTTCGTACTTTCTGCATCACTTACTAGTTGGATGACTTGAGCTAAATACGTATCGTTTCCCGTTTTATTTACTCTGATTTTTATTACGCCATCCCCATTAACCGATCCACCAATTGCATCCATTCCCAGACCTTTTTCAACTGGAACAGACTCACCTGTTAACATGGACTCGTAGACAGTAGATTCTCCTTCAAAGATTTCTCCATCAAGCGGTATTTTTTCTCCAGATTTCACAAGAATCTCATCTCCAGGGTGTAACTCTTCAACAGATACATCGATAATGTTTCCGGAAGCATCAATCTAATCTTATGTGCTTCTTTCGGCATCAGTTTAATCAATTCTTCCAGTGCCTTGGAAGCACCCATGACCGATCTCATTTCAACCCAGTGACCTAACAGCATAATAACGATTAGCGTAGCGACCTCAAAGTAAAAGTCGCTTCCTGCAATAAAGAATGCAGTTAATGTACTATAAACGTAGGCAGTTACAATCGCTAGGGAGATTAACAGCATCATTCCGGGTGTTTTTTCTTTTATTTCATCCCAAGCTCCGACTAAAAACGGTTTACCTCCATAGAAGAAGACGATTGAAAGGAGGAATAATAATACCATGTTCCCAGTAAAGGTTGCTTCGTAGTTGAGTAGCATTTGAATCATCGGTGACAGATAGGTTATCGGTATTGCTAAAACTAAGGATACCCAGAGTCTTTTCTTAAAATCCTCAATCATATATTCATGGTGATCCGCATGACCACCGTGTCCACCGTGATCGTGTTCATGATGCCCGTGATCATCATGTGCAGTGTGGCTGTGGTTCTCATGATCTGCATGTTGAACTGTGTTCATGATGGTCTTTGTTTTTTCCATTACCTTGCTTTTCCACTATTTTCACTCCCCGTCTCGTAGTATTTGAAGACTCTATGCAACTTATTCCATTTTCCTTATCTCAATCATAACATACAATACCCCCCTTTAGTATTAATTAAACAAAATAAGTATCACAAAATTGTGCAGACTTTGCGCATTTTTGTTTTATATAACCAATACCCCCTGTAAAATTTATGTACCACTTATAGCCAATTAGCCAATACCCCAAACGGTTATAAAATAGTCATCGATTGGAAAACCCTCCCCCAGTAGATTTTTCCCCTTACATTCCTTACATGCGAATCAACAGTCTTTCCTTCTGTTTCAGCCCCAGAAGATTAGCATCAATGTAACGGATAAATAGTAGTTATAGATGTGTTTATCTTTGCTAAATTCATGATTTCCGCCACCCTTCTTTGATTGCGCTTACACATTTTTAATCTTAAAACTATTTTAAAATAAGCAAGGTATAAATGAAACCATCATTTCGTAAGGAATGATGGTTTCATTTTCATACTTTATATTGGACGAATCATAAGTTTAGCATTTTATTTTTTCTGTAGTGTACGAATCAAGCTTGAAGTCTTATTTTAAACTGTGACGTAAAGCATATAATTTCCTAGTAATAAAGCATATAACTTCCAACCCTAGAGCCACAAGGTATCTCAGCTCTTTTTAAAAGACTTATTAACCCAAAAGACTACTGCCATTCAAATACAATCGAGTAATAACCTCTTTTTTCTACTTTTAGGAAGCTTTATGCTTTACAATTTTATTTTAGGAAATTATATGCTTTACATTTCTATTTTAGGAAACTATATGGTTTACTTAATTTCAGAACCCTTTTACACTCAATTTTAGAATAACAATTGTAGAATTAAATATTCAATTATATCCTAAACTTTCCAATGCCTCCTTCCAAGCCTGTTTTACCCAGTCTTTTCTAAATAAATGTTTATTTTCAAGATTCTCTTGTACCTTATTTGAACTTGGATAAATTCCTTTTTGATGTAATGTATTTATAATTTCTTTAATTTCTCTTTTTATAATTTGAACTCTCTTCCTTTTCATTTCATGAATATACTCTTCATATCGTTTAACCACCTTTTTACATAAATTAGGGGCAACTCTTTTTGCGGTTATTAAAGCTATACCATAATCTCTTGAAAACTGATTTAAACTTATAGGAGTATCTTTACTTAGACAATCTATTAACATTTCTTCAATTTCGATTCTTATTTTTCTTATTCGTTGATCTCTAAAGGAATTATAGTTTTCTGTTATCTTTTCACATAATATAGGAAAATTCCCTTTTGCAGTCGGTACATAAAAGCCATACTCTTTGGATATTTTATTTAGACTTTTTGGCTCTTTTGAATTGACCTCTTTCTTGAGCCTATCTTCAATTTCACTTATTGAGATAGACTTCTGTTGATGAAGATAGCTATCTTTTTTTATTTCAAGCACTAGCTTTTTATTATTGTCATAAATCATCTCATAAATAGTTAACCCAATTTTTCGAGCAATTTTTAAAAGACTTTCACTTGAAGGTTGTCTTCTCCCTTTTACCCATGAATTTACTGTTCCTGGATTTAACTCTAAAATATTTGCCAACTTTGCTACACTTTTAATATCTAATTTCTTCATTAATCTATTTAAAAAGTTTGAAATAAAAACTCTTGTTGGGTAAATTGATTGCTTTGATGAATTTGCAAGCAATTCCTTATAATTCTGGTAAATAAATGTATCTTCCTCGGTTAAATTTTTTTTATTAAATACCAATTTATCTCCTAACCACGATCCACAATATTGACAATATCCAACCTTTAGATCCTTATGCAAAAACGGTAAATTTCTTTTACAATTTGAACACTTGTCGTGCAGTACTACTTCATGTACTTCGCATTTTTTTATATCAGAAATATACCAAATTAGCGGTTCATATATAATCTTAGAGTTAGATTTCATTATATTTAAGCATATTGGACACCATTTCCTATATCTACTAAAGAGTTTTTTTGAAAAAATCCCCTGCCAATTTAACATAGTCAAACTACGTAGATCATCTCTATTAGTTAGTAATTCCAATGCATTACAATATTCTAAAGTAACGGGACTATTCTCATTAATAAAATGTGAGGTATCCTTAATTATTCCTTGTCTAAGTTGATCTTTTAAATAATCTATATTTAGCATAGGTGCAATTACTTTACTCAGCAATGGTGATACAGCTAAATTATGATTTTCCGCGATTCTAGAAATATAACTTGATAGACTTTCTACATAAGGTGTGCCAATTCCAATCGGCTTAATATTATATAAATCTGTTCTACTGGATAAAAAATTATCTACTATCCTTTGTTCATCTGTTAAACTACTTAAATATAAATTCATTACTGATTCCTCCTGATGTATGATAATACGTTAACAAGCAAATCTAAGAAATAAAAAATTGAGCGGGAAATACCCACTCAATTTTTCTTTAATATTTTATATCCCCTAAGCTTAGGCCAATCCTACAGTATCCCTTTCTGGTTTTCTAATTCCCGGCTTAGGATTATTTTTTCTTTTTGGTTTTTCATTATCTTTCTCATTTTTAATTCCCAGCAAGGTTTGAAGCTCACTTTTGTCTTTTTTATTATCACTGAAATAGTACTCTCCAGTAATTGCCTCTTTTGCTAGTGTTAAAAGCTTTTTTGTTTGTAAAGCATTTCTTTTCAAATTTTGATAGGTAATAGTTTTCTCTTCTTTTTCTATAGCATCTGAAAGACACCTTTGCAACCAATTCTTTAAAATACCCGCACACCCAATGGAATTCTCATATATATATTCCGAGTACTTCTTTAAATCAGGTTCCTTCTCCACAGGTAACAATTTCTGAAAGGTCAATAATAAAGCTTGAAAGTACCTTCTATCTTCAGCATTGGTATAATCATATCTCGGAAAGTGAATTTCCTTAACCCTTCTAGATAACTGACCATCTAAATTGAAAACAGCATTTAAATCATAAGTCCCAAATAAAACAATTTTTGTGGTACTCATGTTTGCTAATGATTTAATAGAATTAAATTGTCTCTGGTTCTGTTCACTGCTACCCCTTTTTTCTGAATTAATTTTAAAAAAGTGCTGTGCTTCATCAATTAGAAGTGCTTTTGTTTTCCTGTTAAAAAATGCACTCTCTATTGATCTACGTAGCTCTGGCGCAGTATTTGCATTAAGGGGGTTGTTACTGTTACTTTTCTTATTTTTCCTATTTTTCTTTTCAATATCAGTAACATCAATCTTATAGTCAATTAATGGATCCTTTAATGATGAAAGAACTCTATAATAGAAATCTTTCCAATTGAACTTACCTAAATCTGGATTTGGAAGCTCAATGCCAGAGATAGGGATAATGCTTCTATCTTTCTCAGTTTCTTCTTTCATATCTTTAAGAACAGATAACGTCGTTGCAGAAAAAAGTCTGGATTTCCCAACTCCTGATGGGCCAACAACCATAATGATGTTTTGTGATCCTTTATAAATTTCATTTTTTAATTCATCTGAAACTTGTTTCATTTTTGTATGACTAACAGTAAAATCATTAAAAAATTTTTCTCGTTCTTTCTTAGATTTTGTTAAAAGCTCTTCTTCAAATAATCTTTGTTTTTTTGTCACCTAAACTAACTCCTCTCAGTCCCACGATCATCATATACGGTCTCTGAACAATTGAATCCCCCATAGTTACTTTATTTAATTAGGTGTTTCTTCATTATTAATAATCTTTAAGTCAGGCCTTACAGCTTATAATTTTGTCCATTCTCCGTCTTACCATTTAAATACTTGTAACACTAAGTTGGCATCGAATCCATTGATTATTAACATACGCATATAATATTCCAGTATTGAGCGGATCAAATTTAACCTCAACCTTAGTATACTCAAGCATTGGATTGTTAAATTGTTTGCACCAATAATATAAATAGTTTAATTTAATCCCCCGTCTTGGATGAACTTTTCTAGTTTTACCTTTTGGAGAAGGTAGTGTCATCAAAATAAATGTTTCGTCATAAGGAATATAGATATTCGGATGTCCAGATACCTCAAAAGAATTAAGAAATGCTTCTTTGGGACTTTGTTGAAGTGATGGATTTATATAATTGTCATATACATAATTAATCCAATTTTCAAGTCGTTTATTTAAGGTCTCAAGTGTCCATACTACATGGTTTTTAGGGTTCACAGAATTATTAACCTGCTGTACATTTCTTGTGTTTCCCATAAGGTTATGGATAAGGCATTTATTTGTTAATCCAAATAATCTTTCTACCACATTATTAGACCCCGCCTTTGCAGGTGGTCTTTGTTGCATATGAATTCCATAAGTTTCAAGAAAAACTTCAAAATCAACACTATTAAATTCCTTTCCACCATCTAATACTAAAGTTTTTGGAAGTCGGTTATATTTTTTTACACACTTCCTAATAACCATCATACAACTATTGTAAGAGGGTTCTTCAAAGGTTAGATAAAAAGCAAGAACCCTTCTTGAATAATCATCAATCATTAGTGTTAACCAAAGTTGCTTAGAATGCCTACCATCAATATCTACTTCTATATCTAATTTAGTATGGTCAATGTATACTAATTCGAAAATACCTTCAGCATGTTTCAAATTAGTAAATTCTAGTTCTTTATAAAATCCCTCATATTTATATAAGGTTCTTCTTTCCTTTCCAAGCCCATACTTTTGCTCATTTGTAATTCCATTTAATGAATCTTCTCGTTTATTCTTAGATTTTGATGAAGGGTATTGTTCAAGTAATCTTTTTCCTTTTGTCACCTATATCAACTCCCCAAATATCTCAAGATCGTCATCATCATAAATATCATCTGTTTCATTAGAATTACTGTCATTCACATTTTCATCATTTGAACTATCGTTGCTTCCATAAACCTTTAATTCTGGATTAGTTGAAGATAAATTTTCGTATACTAATTCCTCTTCTTTTAATTCAGATTCAATAATATATTGTGCAATCATTTTTGCTGTCACTGTATTGTTTTGTGAATATAATTTATTCTTTTGCCTGATTTCTTCTGTAATAATTTTCATTTGTTTTTCACTTTTACCATATAAATATTTGTAACCTTCAGATTGGCATTCTACCCATTGATCTCCTACATATGCATATGCAATTCCAATATTGAAAGGATCATATTTTACTTCAACTTGGAAATTTTCAATTTTTGGATTTCTGAATTGGTCACACCAATAATATGAATATGATAATTTAATACCTTTACCCGGATGTACTTTTCTAGTTTTCCCTTTTGGAGATGGTAATGTCATTAAAATAAAAGTATCATCATAAGAAATATAGGTTTTCGGACGACTTCCAGAAACATTAATTGATTCTTCATATGCCTCTTTTGGACTTTGATGAAGTGATGGATTTATTTTATTGTCATAAACTCTATTAAACCAGTTCTCAAGGGATTCATTTAAAGTTTCTAGTGTCCAAATTGCATGGTTTTTCGGATTTACTGATTTAGTAACTTGTCTTACATTTTTTGTTAATTGCGTGTTTCCAGCAAGGTTATGAATAAACAGTTTATTAGCTATTCCGAATAATCTTTCCACATCATTTCCATATCTTGATTTTGCAGCAGGTCTCTGCTTCTTGTGAACACCATAAAAGGCCAGTAAAGACTCAAAATATACACTATGAAATTCTTTTCCCCCATCCAGAACAAGGAAGTTAGGAAGTCGGTTATAATTCTTTACACATTCTCTAACAATCATCATACAACTGCGATATGAAGGTGGTTCAAATGTTAAATAAAAGGCAAGTACCCTTCTAGAAAAGGCATCAATCATCACGGTAAGCCACGGCCGCATGGTCTTATGACTAGTAAGTTTTAATTCAATATCCAGCTCAGTATGATCAATATGCGCCAGTTCGAAAACACGCTCCCCATGCTTTGGAGTAGTAAATTCTAATTCAGTATAAAATTCCTCAAACTTATATGCTGCTCGTCTTCCTTTTCTAGATTCTTCTACCTCATATTTAGATAGATTATTAATCGCGGTACACAATGTTTGGTATGATGGTGGATCAATATTAAGTTCTTCACATTTAACTAACAATTCTCGATAAACTTGTTTCGCTGTTTTAGACTTTATGTTTTTATAACTTTGATTAATTACATCATTCATTATTTCTTCTGTTTCCGGTGGCAATTTCGAATTTTTATTTCCTTTTTTTTTTGTTTTGGGAAGAAGTCCGACAAAACCATTTCCATATAATTCTTCTGCATCATTGTATTTTTTTACCCAATTTCTGAGACTTCTTCTAGTAACATTTAAATCAACATTTTCTCCGTTTAGATATTTTGTAACAATTTCATATTTCTTATTTGCCTCTTCTAAGTCCTTTTCACTAGCTTCTGCAATCATCTTGTTTAATTTATTACTTTTTTTATTGTTATTACTTTCCACAGCCTTTATATAACCTTCTGATATATAGGATTCAAACAAGTGGATTGGTAATTCAGCATGTTCATTTGTACTTTTTGAATATAAAAACACTTTTTTATTGCCACTGTAGTAATTTAAGATAGTCCAAGCACTATCTCCCCATAAAATACTGTTCCCGTTTTTTATTTCAATCATCTTAGGTGAAATTCTTTTTCTACTTGATTTTTCAATTATCGAAAAACCCTTATGCTGTTCTTTATTTAAATATACCTTTACACTCTCTGGTTCGGTTATTAAATCGTTGTACAAATCAATATAGATGATGTTATTTGCTATTAAGTCATATATATCATCAGAGGTATATTGTTCCTC
>NZ_JAXHDC010000033.1:0-38502 GCF_037072045.1 Oceanobacillus sp. MO10714A
TATTTATTTCCAGTTGAACATGGAATGATTCAAATTTAAAATAAGTATCTGCTCGTAATATCATCATATCGTATTGCAATAATGTTTTATAACAATATATAGCTTATAATAGAGATTAAACGATGATCCTATCTTACTTAGTCTTTACATAGGGTCTAAATAGGTGGGGGTTTGTATGGTTACGATAAAAGAAGTGGCAGAAGAAGCAGGGGTTTCGGTTGCAACTGTTTCCCGGGTGATCAATCAAAATGGTTATGTTAGTGAAGAAACTTTGGAAAAAGTAAAAAGTGTAATTGACAAATTAAATTATAAGCCGAATTCAATAGCTAGATCACTTTATCATAAAACTTCAAATATGATTGGTCTCATTATTCCTGACATAACTAACCCTTTTTTTCCAGAATTGGCAAGGGCAGTTGAAGATGTTGCAATGATGTATGGATTTAAAGTTGTACTTTGCAACTCAGATCAAAACCCAGAAAAAGAAATGAAATATCTCGATTTGTTTAAAGAAAAATATGTTGATGGCATTATTTTTACTACACAATCACAAGAATCAACGGTTTATTCAGATTTAAATGTCCCTATAGTTGCTTTGGACCGTATTGGAGATACAACGATCCCTTCCGTTGTTTCAAATAACTATCAAGGTGCTAAGAAAGCTACTGAGCTATTGTTGCAAAAAGGTGTAAAAAATATTGCTCATATTAGAGGTCCAAAAAATATCGCACCTTCAGAAGCACGTTATCACGGTTTTATCGATGCCGTGGAAGGAAAAGGAGTTAATTATACGATAAGTGAAGCTGAATTTCAGCTGAAAGATGCGGAAAGAAAAGCCGAGCAATTCTTTGAAACTCACACAGGTATAGATGGAATTTTTTGTAGTAATGATACAATTGCAGCTGGGTTTTTGAAAGTAGCTTTAAAAAAAGGAATTAAAGTACCCGAAGACCTTCAAATTGTTGGATTCGATGGATCGTTTTTTGGCGAATTTATTTATCCAGAATTAACGACTGTATCCCAGCCTATATATGATATGGGAGCAGTAGCTACTCGATTGTTAATAAAAATAATTCAGGGCAATCAACCGGAAAAGTTACTATATGAAATGCCAACGACAATTATAGAGAGAGGTACGACCAGATAGTAATGGAGGAGATTGTATGAAGAAACCAGTGGTTTCAGTAGTTGGAAGTATAAATATGGACTTAGTGGTGAGTGCCTCCAAGCGTCCCATAGCCGGTGAAACAATCTTAGGAAATGACTTCCAGATTATTCCGGGCGGGAAAGGGGCGAATCAAGCTGTTGCCATTTCGCGTCTTGGGGCTGAAGTTCATATGATTGGAAGAGTTGGAGAAGATACGTTTGGTGCCAATTTAATAGAATTTCTAGAGAAGGAAAGTATATTCTTAGGTGGAGTAGAAACATTACCTGATATATCTTCAGGAGTAGCAGTTGTTACTTTAGCAGATCAAGACAATGATATTATTGTCGTACAAGGAGCCAATAAATATGTAACACCTGATTATATAAGAAAGTTCGAAAAGCAAATTGCGGAAAGTGACGTTGTGCTTGCCCAACTAGAGATTCCTATTGAATCAGTAGACGAGGCTGCAAGGCTTTGTCATAAGTATGGAACTACATTTATCTTAGATCCAGCTCCTGCCCAAGAACTTCCTTCTTTATTAGTAGAATATGCGGATTATATTACACCTAATCAATCAGAGCTTTCTCAGTTAACGTCAGAAGGAATGATGAGTTTAAAACAATACCCACAAAAACTGATTGTTACAGAGGGGAAAAGTGGAGTTATGTATTTTGATGGAAATGATATTATTAAAATATCTAGTTACCCTGTTAAAGCAGTAGATACTACGGGTGCCGGTGATACGTTTAACGGAGCATTCGGTTATGCTATCAGTCAAAAATACGATTTACAAACTGCTTGTGAATTTGCAAATGCAGCAGCAGCCTTATCTGTTACGAAGCTGGGAGCTCAAGGTGGAATGCCAACGATGGATGAGGTTAAAGAATTTCTTTATAAAAATGGAAAAGGAGATATTGTAATTGCTTGAAATAATTAAAAAAGAGAAGTACTAAAAGTTGTGGTATCTAAATTATTCTAAGTTTTTTATTGACTCTAGCTTGTGAATTTATTTTCCCTTTAAGCACCAACTACTATCTCTTCGGGGCCAGTTTACGATAAAGGCATAAAGTATACCAATCAGAAGCAACGATGCGGGAATGTTAAGGGAGGGGGGAACGAGAGTCCCCGACATTCCCCCATGTAACTTAATTATTTTTCGTTTGAGCCAAATTCATAATCGTCATATCATCCATCGGCGGGTTATGAAGGCCGGCACGAACATCGCGGTAATAGCGCTGTAATGGATTGTTCTCTGACAGACTTCGGGCACCGACGATACGCATCGCTAGATCCACTACATGAATTGCCTTGTTGACAACCGATAATTTTACGGCGCCAAGCTCTGGTCCCATTGTTTGCCTCATGCTTTCATCTGCTCCGTCCCATTTTCTAGCTACAGAGAAAAGGAAGTGTTTTGATTCTAATATCGCTAATTCCATTTCTCCCATCTTCTGTTTGACGTTTGGCAAGTCGGAAATGGTTCCGGATATGCTGTTAGGTGAATAAGTTCTAGCAAATTGATTAGCATAATCCTGAGCAGCGCGGGCGATACCGAGATAACAGGCTGGAATATGAAGCAGCCAACCCGTTGCTTTTCTCTTTCCACCTGTGAGTTCTTCCACGAGATCATCTTTTTCTACCTGCACATTTTCGAGAACGAGGTCGTGACTGCCTGTTCCTCTCATAGCAATGGAATCCCAGGTTTCATCAATGCTTACTCCTTTAATATCATGTTTAATTAAAAAGTTACCTATTTTCTCCGTCCCATCAATCGAGGCACTTACTACAAAATAATCAAGAATTGGAGCGAGGGTCGTGAATGTTT
Source organism: Oceanobacillus sp. MO10714A (assembly GCF_037072045.1). Lineage (NCBI taxonomy): Bacteria > Bacillati > Bacillota > Bacilli > Caryophanales > Bacillaceae > Oceanobacillus > Oceanobacillus sp. MO10714A. Next base: position 2,973 of record NZ_JAXHDC010000033.1, read on the forward strand.
TTCTGCCATTAATTACCCACCCTTGTTCGGTTTTCTTGGCATACGTTTCCGGCTTTCCTCCACGTGTCGGACTGCCAGTGGCCGGTTCGGATGCTGCGTTATTCAGCAAGGAACCAGTTGCAACCACGTCTTTTGCTACGCTTGCAAACTTATCCTTATCCCAGATATTATTTTCGCCAAGATGTTTCATGATTCCCATATGCCAGCCAATGGAAAGGGCTGTTGACCCGTCTGCTTTACCGATGATCGCTTGCAGGTAAAGCATTTCACTGAGAGAAATCTCGCCACCACCATACTTTTTAGGTAATGTAAGAGCTGGATAACCGATACTTTTTAGTGCGTTGAAGTTTTCAAAAGGAAAAGTGCCTTTCTTATCATGCTGTGCAGCTCGTTCTGTAAAGGGAGCAACTGTTTTCTTGAGTAAATCAGCACGTTCCTCCATCGTTTGTAGCTCTGTGATTTTCATTCCATATCCCTCCGTTAGTTTGAGTAACCTTCCGTAAGTTGTAATCCTATTAATTTACTTGGTTTTATACAATTTATTATGTCATTAGGAGGTAGAAAGTTCAATAAATAGGTGGATTGGTCTCCCGTGATGGTAAGCAAAGTATGCCATTGACACGTTATATTTACTTAGGATGCTAACACGTATTCGTGGTAAATGTGAATTCGTGTATTAACTACATATTTAACTAACAAAATCAACACTTACATAAACTGAAACTTCATTCAGTGGAAGAAAAACAAAAACTCCGACTGAATGAAGTTTCAGTTTATAAGAAGGTACATGGATACCTTTGCCTAATCGTTTACTTATTCAACACACTTCCCTTTTCATAAGCAAGTGGTGTTACTTCCTTCTTGTTTCGGATTCTTTTTATATCTAGTCGTATCCATAAGGAAAGTGCCAAGGCGACGACGAATAATAAACTAAAAATCATCATAGTCAAATCATAACTATTGGTTGAATCATAAATCAGGGATAAAAGAAGCGGTCCAGCTAAACCAGCCATTGCCCAGGCAGTCAAGATGTAACCGTGTATAGCGCCCAGCTGCTTTGTACCGAATAAATCCCCAATATACGCAGGAATCGAAGCGAATCCTCCACCATAACACGAAAGAATTGCAAACAATAAAATTTGGAAAACGATTGGGTTGCTTGCAAAAGGTAATATAAAGAATGCAGCAACTTGAATAACAAAAAATACGGTGTATACATTCGGGCGTCCAATATAATCACTTAACGAGGCCCAGCCTAGTCGACCGGCACCATTAAACACACCCATGATGCCGACCATCGTAGCTGCAGCAAGCGCGGTCATCCCTGTGATCTCCTGTGCCATTGGAGATGCAACTGCAAGAATCGCAATGCCACATGTAATATTGATAAATAACATGAACCAAAGAAACCAGAAACGTCGTGTTTTAATTGCTTCATTTGCTGTTAACTGAGATAGATCGGGTTTGATCTTTTGGTTACTGGATTTCTTTTCCTCAAATCCTTTTGGTACCCAATCTTTTGGTGGCGGCGCTAAATAAAGGGAGGAAAGGTTCATGACAGTAAAGTATATTACTCCTAATATAAAGAAGGTGGCGGGAATATTGATTGCGTCAATTAACGCTGCAGCAAGAGGGCCGGAAATCATTGCCGCAAATCCAAATCCCATAATAGCTAGTCCAGTAGCAAGCCCCCTGCGATCCGGGAACCATTTCACAAGTGTAGAAACCGGCGCGATGTAACCAATTCCGAGCCCAATCCCACCAATAACACCATAGAATAAGTATAATAATAGTAAGGATTCTGTTAATGTAGCAAGTCCCGAACCAGCGACTGCAACGCTGAAAAATAAGGCAGAAAGCATCCCGGATTTTTTAGGACCATGCTTCTCTACAAATCTACCCATAAAAGCGGCGGACATTCCTAAAAAGAAAATTGCGATACTGAAAGCTGTAGATACCTGCGCCGTGTCCCATCCGTACTGCTCGACCATAGGATTTGTAAACACACTCCATGCATAAGCAGAACCAATGGAAAGATGAATACCTAAGGCTGAAGCAGCAATTAACCATCTGTTTTTAACTTTTCCCATCTAACATCCTCCTTTTTTAATATATGGAAAATTCTTGGTTGATATAATATTCTCTATCTATTAATCTAAAATATACACCAATTTGTAAGCGATTTCAATTACGGATTTTATTTTATTCTGTCCCCAGCTGAATAATGCTGGACCTTGCTGTAATAATTGATGGTGAATTCTATGATGAAGAAGCTAACCTCGGATTTTTAGTTGGAAAGGAGCGGCAAGCCTGTTTCATTCCGAGCAAGGTTTTACAGTAAAGAAATGAGTTGAATCCCTTAAGACTGCATTTCACGGTAGTGACTGGCAATAAACGTTAAATCCTCAATAAATAATGAGCGTAAATTCGGGCGGCGTCTGACAGCCAATGGATGATAAGCCACCGCTGTCTTAAACCCATGTATTTCATGCATGAAGCCGCGCAGTGATTTTACATCTACATCGGGATCTTGGAAAAAAGATTGGACTGCAACGTTTCCTAAACAGAGAATAAAATCTGGCTGTTTAAGTTGAAGCTGCTGAGTCAAGTGCATCATACAGACTTGTCGGACTAGCTCTTTATCATAAGCACGTACCGGCCTTCTTTTTAAAATGTATGTAATATACAATTCCTCCATTTCTAGTCCAACCTCTTTGGCACCCTGCTGAAGTGTCTGCCTTGTACCACAAACATATGCATTACCTTCACGGTCTTCACGTGCACCAGGATTATCAAGAATAACCATAATAGGTGCATTTGGATTTCCTTCACCCCACACCATACGTGAGCCTTGTCGGTATAACCCGCATTCCTTACACTCTCTAACATCTTTGGAGACCGGTTCCTCAGGCCACGGCATCGGACAAAAATCAGACAATGAATACGCCTCCTCTGCTTGCGAATGTATACATCTTAATTTGCCCCAATATCCTCAGTTCATAACCTCTCCTGTAGATATTCATTGCTTCTTCATCATCTATTAGTCTAAACTCTTACATAGGAGTAGATAAACTATGAATGAAAGACAAAAAGAACTTCTAAAAATACTTTTAACTGAATATCAAGTCCCGCTCCTAATCCAAGAACTTGCCTCGCGACTAGATTGTTCAGAGAAGACAGTGCGAAATGATTTAAAACAAATTGATTTATATTTACTCGAGGTGTCAAATGGCAGTATCGAGCGAAAGCCAGGTGTTGGTGTTACGCTTGAAATGGATGAAACGGAACGATTCGAAGTATTGCACTTGCTTTTATCAACGTCTCCTTTTCAAGGTAAGGGAGAGCGAATTATAGAAATTGCTTTTCAATTACTTACAAGTAATAATCCGGTTACAATCCAAGCCTTTGTTAATAAATATTATGTGGCAAAGACTGTGATTAAGAAAGAATTGGACAACATACAGCATTGGTTAGCGTCTTTTGACCTGGAATTGATTTCTAAACCAGGTCTTGGGCACATGATTAAGGGGACGGAATTGCAGAAACGCCAAGCATTATCACGGCTGCCGCTACTAGTTTCAACGGCCGATCGAAAATACGTCCTTGATTTATTTCTGCCCCATGAGATTACGACAATTAAGAAAGCGTTGCGTGATCTGCGACTGAACTATCATTTATCTTTTACAGATGAAGCAATGGAGAGTCTCCTTGTACATGCTCTCATTATGCTAAAGCGTACGAGACAAAAATCGCCTGTGCTTGTTAATGAAGAAGAAAAAGTTCATGTTTTTGGTCAGGAAGAGTATCGTTATGCTGTATCTTTTTTTGAACAACTGGAAGCCGTATTTCGAATTTCTTTTCCTGAAGATGAACGTGTGTATTTTACTTGGCATCTTATAAGCAGTAAGGTGACTGAAGACGGTCTAAATGATAAATTAAGTTCCGATTCCTTTTTACTGGAAGTAGTATCTAATCTAATTAGGAAGCTAAGCAAACTAACATTGTTTCCATTTAAAAAAGATGCGGTACTAGAAAGAGGATTAGTTGTGCATATGCATTCTGTGATTAATCGCATCCGATATGGTTTTCCCATTACGAACCCAATGTTACTTGAAATTAAAAAGATGTACCCGTACATGTTTAGCATGATTATTTTGGCATTGGGAGAGATAAGGCAAACGTATAATCTTGATATTAAAGAGGATGAGGCTGCATATCTCGTTTTACATTTCCAAGCCTCTATAGAAAGAATGGAAGGATTCAAAAATGAACGTAGGAAAACTTTAATTGTCTGTCATATGGGTGTAGGTATGTCCCATTTACTTGAGGCTAAAATTGCTCAAAATTATAAGGGAATTGAAATTGTCGCTTGTATAAGTAGAGCAGAGATAGATCAAGTTTTAAAGAGAAAAGAAGTGGATTTTATTATATCTACCGTTCCACTAGAAAAAGTGAAGGTACCCTTTATTGTTATTTCTCCTTTGTTGGAGACAAAAGATAAGGAAAAGCTTAGTCAGTTTTTGGAGGAGCTAGATCATAAGGTTGAAAAAAGTAGCGGTTCTTTACTTCAAAGCTTCATTTCTAAAGATTTGTTCTTCCTCGAAGTGGACAGGGAACATCGTTACGAAGTAGTTGAGTTACTCGGAAATGCACTGATTCAAAAAGGATATGTAAAGGAAAACTTTACTCATAGCGCACTACTTAGAGAAAGAAAATCTGCAACCTCAATTGGTGGAGGTATTGCTATACCACACGCTGATCCTGTTCTTATAAAAAAATCGGCTATCGCAGTAGCTGTTTTGAAGGATCCGATTGAATGGGGAAATGAATTTGTCTCTGTTGTCTTCATGCTTGCAATAGCAAATGCCGATCAAAAAATAACTAGGGAAGTTATCGGACAAATTGCAGCAATCAGCGAGGAACCGTTAATAGGGAAGGAACTAGCAAATGTGCAAAACATGCAAACATTTATAGACGTTTTAGAGAAGAGAGTAGGTTATTAAGCCTGCTTTCTTTTTTATGTATGGAAAGGTCTAATTAATCATTTATTACCACTAGTTCCGGTAAAAATAAAAACTTATTCATGGACAAGCTAGAGTTATAATAAGTTTAGAACGCAATTACTTTTCAAGGAGGATACATGATGAAAGTATTAGCTGTGACAGCTTGTCCAGTTGGAATTGCTCATACGTACATGGCTGCTGAAAATTTACAAAAAGCAGGCGAAGAAATGGGTATTGACATAAAAGTGGAGACGCAAGGATCAATTGGTGTAGAGAATCCATTAACGGAACAAGATATCGAAGAAGCAGATGCAATTATTATTGCTGCTGATAAAGAGGTATCAAAGGAACGTTTTGTAGGGAAGAAACTGATTGTGACAGGTGTACAGGATGGGATTCGTAAACCAAAGGAATTGATTGAACAAATCCAAAGTGGTGATGTAGCTATTTATCGTCCTGCATTAAGAGATGCAGAAAATATTAAGAACGAGCGTAAGAAAAAGGAAAATCCTATTTATAAACATCTAATGAATGGTGTTTCCTATATGGTGCCATTTATTGTTGTCGGTGGTTTATTGATTGCGATTGCATTGACACTTGGTGGAGAGCAAACTCCAGGTGGAATCGTGATACCGGAAGATTCGATTTGGAAACAAATTGAATCCCTTGGCAGTACAGCATTTATGTTTATGGTTCCGATATTAGCTGGATTCATTGCTGTAAGTATTGCTGATAGACCAGGCCTTGTACCAGGTATGATTGGTGGTTATATTGCTGCTAACGGAAGTTTCTACGGTAGTGAAGCCGGTGCAGGTTTTATCGGTGGGATTATTGCTGGTTTTCTAGCTGGTTATGTTGCATTGGCTATTAAGAAAATTAAAGTACCAAAAGCTGTTCAACCTGTTATGCCGATCATATTTATTCCAATTATTGCATCCTTTATTGTTGGATTATTATTTATCTTTGTTATCGGTGCACCAGTTGCACAAATCTTTGAGGCGTTAACGGTATGGCTTGCAGGTATGGAAGGGTCAAGCTCGATTTTATTGGCACTTATTCTTGGTGCGATGATTGCGATAGATATGGGTGGACCATTCAATAAAGTTGCTTTCTTATTTGGATCTGCCATGATAGCAGAAGGTAACTATGAAATTATGGGACCAATTGCTGTTGCTATTTGTATCCCACCAATTGGAATGGGACTAGCAACGATGATGAATAAGAAAAAATATCTAGATAATGAAAAAGAAGCTGGAAAAGCCTCTTTTACGATGGGGCTTTTTGGCATTACAGAAGGTGCGATACCATTCGCAGCACAAGATCCACTTCGTGTAATACCAAGTATTGTTGTTGGTTCTATGGTTGGATCCGTTATTGCGATGATTGGTAATGTAGGTGATCGGGTTGCCCATGGTGGACCAATCGTAGCTGTGTTAGGTGCGGTAGATAATGTAGCGATGTTCTTTATTGCATCCATTATTGGAGTTATTGTAACGGCATTTATGGTTAACTTCTTGAAGAAAGACGTGGTTGACGAGTCAACTCTTGCAGTGGCAGGTGGAGGTACGATCGGTGATTTAAATGAGGAAGTTCAAGAAGATGCTGAATCCGAGGAAGTTGAAATAGAAGAAATCAATAAACTAACCTCTATTACGAATGTTGATTTAATTGAAACGGATTTAGCTGGTGAAACTCGTGATGATGTTATCGATGAGCTTATTGGAAAGTTTGATGCATCCGGAATTTTAAATTCGAAAGAGGTTTTTAGACAAGCAATTTTAAATCGTGAAAGTCAAAGCACAACAGGACTCGGTATGAATATCGCAATTCCGCACGGCAAGTCAAACACAGTAAAACGCCCTGCGGTTGCATTTGGTATTAAGCGAGACGGTGTTGACTGGCAAAGTTTAGACGGAACGAAGGCGAAGCTCATCTTTATGATTGCAGTACCAGAGGAAAGTGCTGGAGACACTCATTTAAAGATTTTACAAATGTTATCCCGTAAATTGATGGACGAAGAGTTTAGAGAGCAGCTTTTGAATGTGCGCAGTTCAGAAGAAGCTTATGAGCTGTTAGATACGATAAGCTAGTTTGAGGGGCTATCTACTAAAATGACAGAAGGGAACCTTGTGTTTTCTTCTGTTCCTCTTATGATAGAATGACACTGTACATAAAAGAAAAATTAGATTAAAGGAGGTCACTATGTATAACGAACCTATTTTTCTACAACCTGTATTTCAAGAAAGAATCTGGGGTGGACAAAAACTAAATACACAATTTAATTATGACATTCCTTATGAACACACTGGTGAGGCTTGGGTTGTCTCTGCTCATCCTAATGGGCCAAGCATTATAGAGAATGGTCCATTAAAGGGAAAGACTTTAGCAGATGCTTGGATGTCGCATGGTGAATTATTTAACAGACGTAAAGACTATGAGGGTGATTATCCTTTATTAGTAAAAATTTTAGATGCAGCTGATGACCTGTCCGTGCAAGTACACCCGAATGATCAATTTGCACAAGAAGTAGAAGACGTACCATATGGAAAGACAGAGTGCTGGTATGTTTTAAGTGCAGAAGAGGGTGCGGAGCTTGTGTTAGGACATCATGCAACGACACAAGAAGAACTTGAAGATATGATCAATCGTGGTGAATGGGATCAATTGTTACGCCGTGTCAGTGTAAAGGCAGGAGATTTTGTATATGTTCCAAGTGGTACGATTCATGCAATTGGAAAAGGTATTGTAATCTTGGAAATACAACAAAGTTCAGACATTACGTATCGAGTATATGATTATGACCGAACAGATGTGGCGGGGAATAAGCGTGAACTGCATTTAGAACGTGCAAAACAAGTAACAACAGTTCCACATCAAGATGCAGAGGTAGAACAAACGGAAAATGTGGTAGGAGATTTAACAGTTAAGGAATTGGTGGAAGAGAAGTATTTTTCTGTGTATCACTGGGAGTTAAACGGTAATGCTGCACTTACGATGGATGAGGACTTTTTACAGGTGAGTGTCATTGCAGGTCAAGCAAAGCTAACAGTGAATGGTCAGGATTTTGAAATAGAGAAGGGGAGTCACTTTGTAATCCCACATAGTGTTGAAACATATGAGCTTACCGGTGAAGCGGAGTTGGTTGTTTCTCATACTTAAATGAAATAAGCCTTATTACTTAGAATAGCAATAAGGATGTATGAACAGAAACCAACTGATAGTTCATGAAAATCACCTTACAAAAAAGGTTCCGTCACAAATGATCGGAACCTTTTTTCAATATTCATGACTGTTTATGAGTTATGTCTCAGTTTTTCCCATTCAGCCCAACAAAGCCAGCGCAATAGCACCTTTGATCCCCTGTTCATCATTTAATGTAGGTGCTACAATCATTTCATCCAAATTTTCAAGCTGCATGTATGTATTCGACAATGCCATTACTTTTTTACGAATAAGTGGATATAGCTGCTCCTGTTTCATTACGCCACCACCAAGGATTACTTTTTCAGGAGAAAGAATAAGAAGATAATTTATGATAGCTTGTGCTAAATAGTCTGCTGTCATTTCCCATGCAACATGATCTGTTCCTAATAAATCTCCTTTTTTACCAAAGCGTTTTTCAATCGCTGGTCCTGAAGCTAAACCTTCTAAACAGGTACCATGGTAAGGACAGTTTCCTTCAAAATTATCATCTTTTCTTTGTTGAATAAAGATGTGTCCCATCTCGGGATGATTTTTGCCAATATAAGTTTGGCCGTCTTTCACAAATCCGGCTCCAATACCAGTGCCTACAGTGATATAAAGGACACTAGCAGCATTTTTTGCAGCGCCGTATTTGAATTCTCCTAATGCTGCAGCATTGACATCCGTATCTAACGTTATTGGTATATTATAATCTAGTTTTAGCTGATCTAATAGACGGTACTGCTTCCATTCTAGCTTCGGTGTGTTTAAAATCCTGCCAAATGTTTTACTCTTTTTATTCAAGTCAACAGGACCAAAACTTCCTACGCCTAGTGCTTGGATATCATAATTGTTGAAGAATTGCTTTGCCGCACCCAGTGTATTTACAGGGTCTTCTGTAGGGAATGTTGCCTTAGCTAAAACATTGCCAGATTCATCTCCAACAGCACATACAAATTTGGTACCACCTGCTTCAATCCCACCTATAAGCATGTTTCTCATCTCCTAAGTACTAGTTTTCTTACTCAATATAAAATAACATGAAAGCGCATAAAGAAAAAGAATAACTTAGATGAGAAGTGTTTTAAAGAAACTACCGAGAAGCGTCATGATTGGACTTGGAGACATTGCACAAGCAAAAAAACTAAAACAGATTGTTATTATGCGGAGTCTGTTATAAATTTGCAAGAGGTGAAGTAGTGAAAGCTTTTAATAACTTCCTCTTACTAGAGGAAAAACAATGCGTGTTAATGAAATCGCTTTAGCGTTACGATAAATAATAGATTCAGAAATAAATTACATTAGAAACCTGGGGGAATTATCAAATGAAAAATATATTATTAGCATGCTCATCAGGAATGTCAACAAGTCTTTTAGTTAACAAGATGAAAGAAGCAGCTGCTGCTAAAGGAATAGAAGTCAATATTTGGGCTGTTGCACAAGATAAAGCACCAACTGAAATCGAAAAGGCTGATGTTCTTTTAATCGGCCCGCAAATGAGATTTATGAAGAAGAAATTCTCTGTAGTGGCAGAGAAAGCTGGAGTTCCATTAGACATTATTGATCCCATGGCTTATGGTCGCGTAGATGGAGAAGCGGTTTTAAATAAAGCATTGGAGCTAATTGGTGAATAATTATTAAGAGGGGGAGCAAAAAAATGAACAGCAGGTTTATGGAAGTTTTGGAAAATATACTGTTACCAATTGCAGACAAACTTAACAATAATAAATATTTGACGGCATTACGTGACGGCTTCATGGTTTCATTACCATTAATTATTTTTGGTTCAATATTCGTTGTCCTCGCAAATCTGCCATTTTTAGATAAATTGATTGGGGAAAAAGCATTTGTAACCTATCAGGATGCATTAGGACCTGCTTCAGCCGCAACCTTAAGTATTATGGGCTTGTTCGTCATTATTGGTATTGGATATAAGCTGACCGAGCAATATGGTTTGGAGGCTATTTATGGTGGGGCGGTTGCTTTAGCTTCATTCTTAATCTTAACACCGCAAGTGGTTGAGGGAGTGGCAGGTGTTATTCCAACAGTAAGCTTAGGTGCACAAGGGATGTTCTTAGGAATCATTACAGCATTCGTTTCGGCTGAACTATACCGGTTTTTTACACAGAAAGATTGGACAATCAAAATGCCACCAGGCGTTCCAGATGCAGTTTCTAAATCATTTAGTGCATTAATTCCAATCACATTAACATTATCATTCTTTTTAATCATTCGTATTATTTTCAGCTATACACCATTTGAAACGATACAGAACTTTATCTATACCATCATTCAACAACCATTGACTGCTCTAGGTAGCGGCTTGCCAGCAACTATTGTTGCAGTACTTTTAATTCAAGTTTTCTGGTTCTTTGGTTTACATGGGCAAATTATCGTAAACTCTGTATTTGATCCAATTTGGTACGCATTAAACGATGAAAACCTGCAAGCGTTCCAAGCTGGTCTTGAGTTGCCAAACGTTGTAACAAAACAGTTTATTGATACTTTCTTGGTTGGTATGGGTGGGACTGGTATGACGTTAGCAGTTATCATTCTTATCTTTATGATTGGACGAAGCAGGCAGCTAAAAGAGCTAGGAAAGCTTGGTGCTCCAGCGGGTATATTCAACGTAAACGAGCCAATTATCTTTGGATTACCGATTGTTATGAATCCATTAGTTCTGATTCCTTGGATTATCTCTCCGGTTGTTATAACAATTATTACGTATATTGCGATGTCAACTGGAATCGTACCGAAGCCAGCTGGAATTATTGTCCCCTGGACTACACCGCCGCTTATAAGTGGATTTTTAGCAACAGGTAATGCATGGCAAGGTGCGGTACTGCAGGCATTTAATATAATGGTCGTAATGATAATCTGGTGGCCGTTTTTGAAAATTCTAGATAAAAACTATTATGAGAAAGAGAAAAGCGGGAATAAGTAAATAAAAAAATGGCCCGATTTTTAAAATGGGCGTCATCCGGATGTATGATGCTAGCAACTTATGAGAGGTGAACAAGTATGGACAATATAACAGAAATTGCATTTCAAATCATTTTATATGCAGGAAATGGTCGTTCTAGTGCGATGGAGGCTATTCAAGATGCCAAAGAGGGGATTTTTGAAGAGGCTGATCGAAAAATTGTAGAAGCGGGTGAAGAACTAACGAAGGCACATGATTTTCAGACAAAGCTATTACAAGAGGAAGCTAATGGAGGAGGGGCGAACGTGAATGTTATTTTAATTCATTCACAGGATCATTTAATGAACGCTATGACTATACGGGATCTAGCAGTGGAATTCATTGAAATCTATCGTAGAAAATAATAATAAGGAGGTACATAAAATGTCAATTCAATATAAGTTTCCAGAAGGATTTTGGTGGGGAAGTGCAACCTCGGCAACGCAAATGGAGGGGGCTGCCAATAAGGAAGGAAAGGGAAAAAATATCTGGGATCATTGGTACGAAATTGAACCAAATCGCTTTTTTGAAGGCGTAGGACCAGAATCTACTTCTGACTTTTATTACCGGTATAAAGAGGATATCCAATTAATGAAGGAAATTGGTCACAACACATTTCGGCTATCAATCTCTTGGTCTCGGCTAATCCCTGGTGGACGTGGTGAAGTCAATCAAGAGGCTGTGAAATTTTACAATAATGTTATTGATGAACTACTTGCTAATGGGATTGAGCCTTTTGTAAACCTATACCATTTTGATATGCCATTCGAGTTACAAGAAGAAGGTGGCTGGGAAAGCAGATCTGTTGTTGATGCATATGCAGCATATGCTAAAGAGGCTTTCCATCTATTTGGTGATCGTGTTTCAAAATGGTTTACTTTCAACGAGCCAATTGTGCCAGTTGAAGGCGGTTACCTATATGACTTTCATTATCCTAATGTAGTGGATGGAAGACGAGCGGTACAAGTTGCATACAACACAATGATTGCTCATGCAAAAGCGGTGGAAGTTTTCCGTACATTTGCGATTAAAGATGGAAAAGTAGGTATAATTTTAAATCTAACGCCATCTTATCCGCGTAGTCAAAACCCTGCTGACTTAAAAGCATCTCATATTGCAGATTTATTTTTCAACCGTAGCTTCTTGGATCCAGCAGTCTTAGGGGAGTATCCTGAAGAATTAATCGAAATTTTACGGGGACACGGTCAATTACCTATTACAGAAAATGGAGATAGTGAGCTAATTAAAGCAAATACTACTGATATTCTGGGTGTCAATTATTATCAACCACGTCGTGTAAAAGCAAAAGAGCATTTGCCAAACCCACATGGACCTTTCATGCCTGATTGGTTCTTCGATAACTATGAAATGCCGGGGCGTAAAATGAATCCTTATCGCGGCTGGGAAATTTACGAAAAAGGTATCTATGATATTATGATTAATTTAAAAGAAAACTATGGCAACATTGAATCCTTCATCTCGGAAAATGGTATGGGAGTTCAGGATGAAGAACGCTTCTTAGAAGAAGGAGAAATTCAAGACGACTACCGAATTGACTTTATCCGTGAGCATCTAAAGTGGTTGCATAAAGCAATCCAGGAAGGGTGTAACGCAAAAGGCTACCACCTCTGGACATTTATGGACAACTGGTCTTGGATGAACGCTTATAAAAATCGATATGGATTCTTTTCAGTCGATGTAAAGACAAAGGAACGCACACCGAAGAAAAGTGCATACTGGATTAAAGAGGTGTCCGAGCAAAATGGGTTCTAATAAGAATCAAGTAGTATTTCTTTTGTTAGTAAAGTCAATATTAGTAAAATAAGAAGAAGGTATTGATGGCTCTATTATCTTAGTATTTTTTCTAAAAGGTTCTGGCTCGAGATGTGTATCAGAGCCTTTTATCACGTAATAACGGTCTGTAATCCCCACTGAATGAGATTCACTTTATGGTTAAAATAATGATAAAGGAATCATGTTAATAGGAACTGGTACACCGGAAGAAGGTGGAATAAGATGCTAGAATATAGAACAAAAACGATATTACGAGAATTAATCGCAGTTGAAGCTCCCGTTACCGGTAGTTACTTAGCTTCTTTAACTCAAGTAACAGTTCGAACCACGAGAGAAGATATTAAAAATCTTTCGATGCTATTAAAGGGAAATGGGGCTATGATCAAGTCATTAAAAGGGAAGGGGTATCAGCTGAAAATTATAGATGAACAACTTTTCCGAGACTTTTTAACAGAAATATCAAGTAATAGCCAATCAATGAACGAGTTTGTTCCAGATACACCTGAGGAAAGAACGAAATATATCATTATACGACTTCTACTTAATAAGAATTATATTAAATTGGATGATTTAGCGGATGAGATGTATATCAGTAGGTCTACTATTCAAAATGATTTAAAGCAAGTAAGAAAAATATTGCTTAAATACGAACTTAGCTTAGAAGTACGTCCGAATTATGGTTTGAAAGTGAATGGAAATGAAATGAAACTTCGCTTTTGTATGGCTGAATATATTTTTGACTGGAATGAAGATATTGGGGAGCAACTGATGGACCCATATCTCGCTTCCTTTGATCAGAAAGTACTTGATGGTTTTTTGAAGATTATCATAGAGCAAATTAATTCCCATTCTATCACTCTTTCAGACATAGCGTTAAATAATTTACTCGTTCATATTGCCATTGCTTATAAGCGGATAAAAAGTGGTAATCATGTGAAATTATATAATATGGACTTACAGGATATTTTGAACCAAAAAGAATATAAAGTTGCGCAGGAGATCGTAGAAGAGATAGAAGAAAAGTTCCAAGTTGAATTTCCGCAATTAGAGGTAGCCTATATTGCCATACATTTACTTGGGACAAAAATGCTTTCTCAGGCGAATCATGCTGTTGAAGAGGTAATTGATAAGGATATCTTTCATCTTGTTACATCGGCGTTGAATAAAGTCGAGCAAGAATTGAACCTTGGAATTGATGAGGATAAGGAGTTAATATTTGGGTTATGTCTTCATTTAAAGCCGGCTGTTAATCGGTATAAGTATGGCATGAATATACGGAATCCAATGCTGGAAGATATTAAAAAGAATTATCCATTGGCATTTGAAGCGGCTGTCTATGCCGGAATAATAATCGGAGAAGAAACAGGAACTGAAATAGATGAACCTGAGGTTGGCTATATTGCCCTTCATATAGGAGCAGCGATTGAAAGAAGGAAGTTGAAAAGTGGACCAAAGCGCTGTTTAATCGTATGTGCGTCTGGCTTTGGAACAGCACAATTAATCTATTATAAATTGAAAAATCAATTCGGTGAGGATTTAGATGTTGTTGGGACCACGGAATATTATAAATTACGTGATTATAATTTGTATGATATAGATTTTATTGTCAGTTCGATTCCAATTCAAGATAATATTCCAGTACCAGTTATTCAAGTTAATGCCATTTTAGGAGATCACGATTTAACGAAGATTGGACGATTTGTGGGAGAGCAAGGCCAATCGATGAATCGTTATTTTAGTGAGGAGTTAACGTTTCTTCGGAAAAAACACCAAACCATGGATGAAGTTTTGAGTTTTCTAAATGATGAATTGCTTAAGAGAGGTATAGTAGACGAGACGTTTCTAGAAGCGGTTTACGAAAGAGAAAAAGTGGCTCCGACTTCATACGGCAATTTAGTAGCAATACCGCATCCGATAACACCAAAGACTAAAAAAACCTTTTTAACTATATGTACTTTAGAAAAGCCAATAAGATGGGAAGACAAACCGGTTCAATTTATTTGCCTTCTATGTGTTAAGAAAAATTCCCAAGAAGACCTACAGGCAATGTATGAAATGCTTGGGGAGATAATTGATAGTAGTACGATGGTTGAAAGGTTGATTAAAGCTAGTAATTATAAAGAGTTTGTTGGGAGTTTTTTATGCTAAGGGATGGTGCTATAATGTGCCCGAGCGAAATATCACTCTGCAACAAGTTTTCTCATTTTCATTTCGTTCTCACCCATCCAAATCAACTGCATTCCCCACATAATCCCGTAAAAAAATAATAGAAATACCATAGAGAGAGGTATACACTGTAGTATAAAAAACTACCTAATTAGAAGATAGCACGGCACGATAATTAGGTAGTTTTATAGTCCAGCGCACCTCATCGTGCAACTCGCGAAGTTAAGAATGTTATTCATTTCATCAATTTTTCGGGTAAACAATCGAAATTCAAGTTGATAAATTTGTAGGAAATATATTCTTGAAGTAGAGGGGGCGTATTACTTTAAATCCCCCTTATCCTTCCCAGTTCCAGCTTTATCATCGTTTCCTGAATGTATGCTTTCTTCTTCGCTGAATCATCCATGCTTCCAAACCTCCGGAACCAAAGATTACACCTGAAACAATAAAAATGAGTCCGATAAAATGCGAAAATAGAATGGCTTCATTTAGGAAGATTGCTGCCCCAATAAGGGAGAAAAATGTATTTAAATTTAAAAAGATAGACGTTTCCGCTGGTCCCAATTGACTAATGGCATAATTGTAGGCCATATGGCCAACTCCAGTTGCAATAATAGCTGAAAAAAGAAATACGAGCCAGATGGAGTAATCGACATTGCCTAAAGAAGCGATTCCCTTTGTCTCTGTCCCAAGGCTAATCACAAATAGAACGACAGAGCCAATCACTAACATGTAACCAGTCAGCAGTCTTGGATCCATTGTTTCTGCTGCTTGCTTGATGACGATAAAACTAAGTGCCTGAGCAAGGATCGCCAATAAAATATAAAAATCGCCGATGTTAATTGTATTTAGTCCTCCATTTCCTGCTAACACTGTGAAGCTCACACCAATAAAACCTAAGATAAAACCGATAAATTGAAGTATCGTTGGTTTTCGTTTTAAAATGACCGTTGCAAAGATAACGGTTAAAACTGGTCCCATACCTAAAATCAACCCAGCATTTGTCGCACTTGTCATCGTTAAGCCGCTTGCTAAAAAATAATGATGCATGACCACACTAAAGATAGATCCGCCGACTACATAAAACCATTCTTTATTCTTGGGAAGTCTTACCAACTTTGTAAAGGTTAATATGATAAATACAACCAACCCAGCAGTTAGAATTCGTAAGGAGGTAATTGTAATTGGCATAAAGTTTTCAACAATTACTTTAAGGGCAGATACATTTATCCCCCACATAAGCATGACGAATATAACGACAAGATACGTATTGCGTGTCTTCTTATTCAATCTTGAAGCACCACCTGAGGATTTAATAGAATCAACTACCAATCTGTATGGGCAGTATAGGTTTTCTATTAGTCTATCATATATTATTTGGATTAGAGAAAAAAATAAAAAAAGGCCAACAACCGATACCTGTTCAATAAAACAAAATCAGGTGTTGAGTGTTGACCGTTAAAGCATAGGTTGTTTGAATTTATCCGCGTGTGCAATTACTTTTTAAAAAATTACTCTACATCAATCTGGGCACGTTGTAACTTTCCGCTATAATCTACATAGACTGCTTTCCATTCTGTGAAAACATCTAAAGCTTGAATACCGGAGTCACGATGACCATTTCCAGTACCTTTTGTTCCACCGAACGGCAGATGAATTTCTGCTCCAGTTGTCCCCGCGTTTACGTATACAATTCCAGTATCTAAATCTCTTTGCGCCTTAAATACTTTATTCACATCCCGAGTGAAAATAGAGCTGGATAAACCGTATTCCACGCTGTTATTGACTTCTATAGCCTCTTCAAACGATCCAACAGGAATTAATGATACAACTGGACCAAAAATTTCTTCTTGAGAAATCCTCATATCAATTGTTGCATCCGTAAACACAGTTGGTTCAAAGTATAAACCTGCAGCATACTCATCCCCAGTTAGTTCATTTCCCCCAGCAATTAGTTTTGCGCCTTCATCTTTGCCGATTTTTATATAGGACTTAATTTTTTCCAAACCAGCTTTATTGATGATTGGTCCGACCTTAACGTCATTATGCAATCCGTTTCCAATTTTTAACTCTTTTATTTTCTTTAATATGAGTTGTTCGAGGTCCTCTTTCACAGCTTCATGTACAATTACACGGCTACATGCTGTACATCTCTGCCCGCTCGTACCGAATGCACTCCATACGATTCCTTCTGCAGCAAGTTCCAAATCTGCATCATCCATGACAGTTACTGCATTTTTGCCACCCATTTCAAGGGAAACTTTTTTCAATTGCTCTCCGCATTTAGCTGCGATGCGTCTTCCTGTATCATTCGAACCTGTAAATGAAATGACCCGAATATCTTTATGGTTCACAAGAGCATCTCCAACGGTTCCTCCAGATCCAAACACAACGTTTAAAACTCCCTTAGGAAGACCAGCCTCAATAAAAATCTTCATCAGTTCATTCGCCATTAAAGGTGTTTCTGTTGCGGGCTTCCAAACGACAGCATTACCTGCGACAATTGCCGGAAAGGATTTCCATGTAGCAATTGCAATTGGGAAATTCCAAGGTGTGATCAGACCAACAACACCAATTGGGGCTCGTACACTCATTGCGAACTTATCCTTTAATTCGGCATTTGTTGTCTGGCCAAAAAGACGACGTCCTTCCCCAGCCATATAATATGCCATATCGATTCCTTCTTGAACTTCTCCACGAGCTTCTTCGAGTACTTTTCCATTTTCCATCGTGAGCAGCTTAGATAAATGTTCTTTCTTTTCTTTCATGATCCTGCCCACTTCAAATAAAACTTCTGCTCTCATAGGTGCTGGCACGAGTGCCCATTCTTTTTGTGCAGCTTTTGCAGCTTTCACTGCCTGATCCACATCCTCCTGAGAAGAAAGAGGGACTTTAATAATACTTTCTCCAGTTGCCGGGTTAATTACATCTGTTGTTTCATTCGCTTCAATCCACTCACCATTAACATAATTCATCAGCACTTCTTTATCTAACAATTTTTCTGTCATTTACACCTCTCCTTATCCAACTTTGTATTACTTTACCTAAAGATTTTAATTCACCATAGCGTACATTCCTTTTAATTTCTATGGTTATTGTGCACAAATAATTAAGAGAAGGGACAGGTATCTGGTTTCGAATCAGTAAAAGAACGGAAAAAGGGAGCTGTTCCTCTGTTCTAAAATTAATTGTATGAGTTACACAAAATATCTAGCGATAAAGTGAAACTTCATTCAGTGGGGAATTCCTTATCTCCCCACTTCTAAACATGTTGGGCTTCCCCCATGTTTAGAGGTAGGGGTATTACAGACCGTTAATGCGTGATAAATAATATACGTTGTCAAATTGAAAGTTGGGCAGTATAATAAAAAAATGATACATAATTTACAGATAATTCTATCATAAGAGGGGAGAGGGAGTTACATGAAAATTCTTGTAACAGAACTAATGTGGGAAGACGGGATTGAAGAATTGAGAAGAAAGGGATATACGGTGGATTACGATATGGAATTAAGCCGGAAAAGAGAGGAATTGCTGCGTTTACTTCCGGGATATGATGCCTTAATCGTTCGTAATGAGACGAAAGTAGATACAGAGTTTCTTGAAGCTGCAAAGAAAACGCAGGTAATTGGCCGTCTGGGTGTCGGGCTTGATAATATCGATTTGCAAGGTGCGAGGGAAAGGGGTATCCCTGTAATCTCTGCTCGGAATGCAAATGCTACTTCTGTTGCAGAATACGTAATGGCGGCGATGCTTGATGCTTCTCGACCACTTGCAGCTGCGGATGCAGATGTACGTGAGGGAAACTGGAATCGTAAATTCTTCACAGGGTATGAACTGAGTAAACGGACACTTGGACTTGTCGGTATGGGGGAAATCGCTCATCGTGTAGCGAAGCGGGCAAAAGCGTTTGGAATGAACGTGATTGGTTATGACCCGTTTATTGCTCCTTTTGATCATGTCATTCAGGAAACCGGAATCAAACAAGTGGAAATGGATGAGTTACTAAAGGAGTCCGACTTTGTTTCCATTCATGTACCGTTGAACAAAGCAACAAAACACCTGATTAATCGTAAAAAGTTCCCGCTAATGAAGCCACATGCATATGTAATTAATTCAGCAAGAGGCGGAATTATTCATGAAGAAGATCTGGTCGAAGCAGTGGAGGCAAAACAAATTGCTGGTGCTTACCTTGATGTGCTGGAAAAAGAACCAGTGCAAAAAGATTCTCCGTTAGCAAGGGTTGACTCTATTAAGCTTTCGCCACATATCGCAGGGTTAACGATTGAAGCCCAATCTCGGACAGCGATGCTAATTGCTGAAGAAGTAGATCGGGTAATGAATGGCGGACAGTCACTTTGTCGAGTAAATTAATTAAAGTAATATGAAAAGCAGCCGATGAAAGGCTGCTTTTTCTATTACCCAACTTTCGCACTGATTAACTTCATAAAATGATTTAATCTTTAAATAATCCCTCTATAAAGATTTGTTAAAAAATTTTGATGAGTCATTGACATTTTACAAATCGATGACTATAATAAAATTTAACATAATGTAGAATAATCATTCCGTAAAGTGGAATAAAATCTAATGTCATTTTCTATTAAAGATCAAGTGACGATGAAGTGTTTCAATGATTCATAGGATATGAGATTTTAGTAATGAAGGAGGAAACTTAGTGAATAAATTAATTGATAAGTCGGAAATAAACAAATACATAAAGGACGGTGATACTTTACTTGTCGGTGGTTTCGGACTATCAGGAACACCATTCACACTAATTGATGAGTTAGCGATATTAGGGAAAAAAGAATTAACAGTTGTCAGTAATAATCTCGGTGAAAAGGATAAAGGACTTGGAATACTTTTGCACACGGGGAGTTTGAAAAAAGCGATGGGCTCCTACTTTACATCCAATCGTGATGCAGTGAGTGAGTGGTCAAAAGGCAATTTGGAAATAGAATTAATTCCACAAGGAACATTGGCGGAGCGAATCCGTTGCGGTGGAGCTGGGATTGCAGGGTTCTATACGAAGACAGCTGCCGGAACGAAGCTTGCTGAAGGAAAAGAGGAAAAGGTTTTTGATGGGGAAACTTATATATTAGAAAGAGCAATTAAAGGGGACGTTTCCTTAGTTAAAGCTTTGAAAGCGGATACACTCGGAAACTTAATTTATGACCATACCGGAAGAAACTTTAACCCGGTAATGGCAACTGCAGGAAAAATCGTGATTGCTGAAGTTGATGAAATTGTCGAAGTCGGTGAATTGAAACCTGATGAAATAACGACTCCACATGTATATGTTGATTATCTCGTGATGAATGAATATGAAAAGATAGGGGGTAAATACGTTGTCCCAACAAGATCGAATTAAAATAGCTAAACGAATTTCAAAGGAATTACCGGATGGCGCTTCCATTAATCTAGGTGTTGGGATTCCTACACTTATTCCTGATTACCTTGGCGATAAAAAAGTAGATTTACATTCAGAAAATGGACTTCTTGGAATGGGGCCGACACCGGATGAGGAAAATATAAATATGGATTTGATCAGTGCAAGCAAGAAACCGATTACCATGGATAAAGGCGCTTGCTTATTTGACAGCGCAGATTCGTTTGTTATGATTCGTGGCGGTCATATAGATGTAGCTGTTATGGGAGCGCTGCAAATTGATCAATATGGAGAAATTGCAAATTGGGCGATTCCTGGAAAGGATATCTTGGGTGTCGGTGGTGCGATGGATTTAGTTGCTGGTGCGAAGAGAATTATTATTGCTTCCATGCACCAGGCGAAAGACGGTTCACCAAAGTTTGTAGAAAAACTTACTTTCCCAACTAGTGGTAACGGAAGAGCAGATTTACTTGTTACGGAACACGCGGTATTTAAGTTTACTGAAAATGGCGCAGAACTAGTAGAACAGTTGTCAGATTTGAGTTTAGAAGAGTTAAAGGACATAACTGGTGCAAAGTTCACCTATTAAAAAAATTAGATTGCTAAATGAAATGGAGGAGATGAAATTGAGAAAGAAGATTTTCCTATTTATAGTTTCGATACTTTTGTTAGCATTAGTCGCATGCGACAACAATGGGGATGAATTAAATTCAGATAACACGAAGGAAAATGGAAATATTACAACTCCGGATTCGATTGGATTCGGTGCTGCTAGTGTAGGTGGATTCTGGTATACGCTTGCAGGAGCGATGGGCGATCAAATGAAAGAAATATTTCCAGATTCAACGGTTTCTATTGTAGAAGGTGGCTCAATTGCGAATCTAATGGGACTTGGAAATGGTACGTTCGATGTAGCATTTACGAATAGTGAAGCAATTTCTGAGGCGAATAATGGGGAAGGTGAATTTGATGAACCGATTGATAACTTCAGTACAATTGCAACATTGTATCCGAACCCACTTCAAATTGTAGTGCGAGCTGATTCTGATATCTATTCGATTGAGGATTTGAAAGGAAAAAAAGTGAGTCCAGGAATTAAAGGATATAGTGGAGAAATTGCTTTTCAGAAAATATTAGGCTTAGTTGGTATGAGTTACGATGATTTAAAAGGAATTGAATATATCGGGACAGAAGATGCATCTGAGTTAATGCGTGATAACCATCTTGATGCTTGGGTAGGAGTGCTAGATACACCAGCTGCTACTTGGCAAGAGCTAGATACGACAGTAGGTATTCGCCTTATCTCATTAGAACAAGAGACGATTGACGGATTGAATGAGGATAATCCAGGTTATATCCCTCATACGATTGAAGAAGGAACCTATCCGAATCAGGATGAGGATGTTGAGACGGTAGCACCTTACACTGTACTTCTGGTAAATGACGATACGATGTCAGAAGAAGATGTATACAATTTGACAAAGTTAGTAGTGGAAAAAAAGGAAGTCTGGCAAAATCTATCTGCTACATTTAATGACTTTAATGCAGAGTATTCGGTAGAGAACAACGTAGGCGATATGCACCCAGGTGCAGTAAGATACTATGAAGAAATCGGGGCGATGGAATAATCGGTATCTAGGATACGTATCTAAGTAAAGGAAGGTGAAAATAAATGGAAAAGTCGAATCAACAAATACAATTAAATGTGGAAAAACACGAAGATTATGATGATGACGGTAATAAACAAGCAAAGCTTCGAGTACTGGGGGGGAAAGCTGGCCTCATTATTTCGATACTTGCAATTGCAATGTCCTTATTCCACTTATACACTGGATTATTCGGTGTATTTGAATCGATACTACAAAGGTCTGCGCACCTTGGGTTCGCATTGATGCTAGTCTTTGCTATCTATAAGCCAGCATCTAAAGCCGCCGATTCAAAAAGTATTCCGTGGTATGACTGGTTGCTTATTTTAACATCTGATTTAATATATAGTTATTTTGTGTTTAATGCAACAGATATTGCAGCTAGAATGACTTATATTGAACCTCTATCTGGGCTGCAGATCGGACTTGCTATTGTAGGTGGATTGATCTTAATTGAAGCTACAAGAAGAGTAATTGGGAATGTACTTGTCATCATTATTGCTTTATTTTTACTTTATGGTATCTTCGGGGATAAACTACCTGGGCCCATCGCGCATGGTGGATTCGATTTGCAATGGATTACCGATCATTTATTTTTCACAACGACAGGTGTATTCAGTACACCACTTGGAGTATCCGCTACCTTTATCTTTCTGTTTATTTTATTCGGGAAATTTTTGGAAGTATCTGGTGCAGGTCAATTTTTTATCGACTTATCTGTATCAGCGATGGGGAGATATCGTGGGGGGCCAGCTAAGGTTGCTGTTGTAGCAAGTGCTATCATGGGAACGATTTCAGGGAGTGCAGTTGCAAACACAGTTACAACAGGAGCTTTTACCATTCCTATGATGAAAAAGACAGGGTATAAAGGACACTTTGCAGGAGCAGTTGAATCAGTTGCCTCTACAGGTGGACAAATAACACCACCAATCATGGGTGCATCAGCATTTATTATTGCAAGTTATTTGGGAGTTCCATATATTGAGATTGCTATTGCAGCAATTATCCCTGCAGTACTGTTTTATATTAGTGTGTTTATGCAGGTCGATTTACGAGCAAAGCGAATAGGATTACACGGCCTTAACAAGGAAAATCTAGAAAGTACGTGGTCAGTATTTAAGAAAGGTTTCATTTTCTTCCTGCCTCTTATCGTTATTGTTGTAATGTTAGCTGGTGGTAGTTCTCCAATGAGAGCGGGTTTATTTGCTATCGGTGCCACGATACTAGTTGGGATCATTAACCGTATTGCAAAAATGGATTTCAAATCCATTGTAAAGGCATTGGATCTTGGAGCAAGAGCTTCATTAGAGACAGCCATTGCATGTGCTGCCGCTGGTTTAATTGTAGGAGTTATTGGATTTACAGGAATTGGGCTACAGTTCAGTAGTCTTATTATCAGTCTTGCTGGTGGAGTACTATTAATTACATTGGTACTAACAGCGATTACAAGTATTATTTTAGGGATGGGGCTTCCAACAGTAGCTGCATATATTGTACAAGTTCCATTAACAATTCCAGCTTTAATAGAACTAGGAGTTTCGCCACTTGCTGCGCATTTCTTTGTATTCTATTTTGCGTCTATTTCAGCAATTACACCACCCGTTGCACTTGCAGCATTTGCAGCATCTGGAATTGCTGGTTCAGATCCAATGAAGACTAGTCTATCAGCTTTAAAACTTGGTATTGCTGCATTTATAGTACCTTTCATTTTTGTATATGGGGAACAACTTTTATTAGTTGGAAGTCCAGGGGATATCATTCTCGCAACGGTTACTGCAATAATAGGAATTATCGGAGTTGCGGCAGCTGTTGAAGGTTGGGTGTTAAGAAACGCTTTCTGGTATGAACGGATTCTCTTGTTTATAGGTTCAATCATTATGATTATGCCTGGAATTTGGACAGACTTAATAGGAATTGTCATACTGGCAGGTATCTATCTATTGCAACGTTTTTATCGCAAAGATTTATTAACAGGTATATAAAAGTCTGTTAATAGTTGTAAACTTCAGTTTGATTTTGAGTTTTATAGAAGATTATATAAAAGGATGATTACATGAGAAAAGTTACCGTTGTCGGTTCGGGAGTAATGGGAACAGGAATTGCCTATGCATTTTCCATTAGTGGGTATGATGTATGTGTCAATGATATAAATGAACAGGCTTTAAATAAGGCAAAGGAAAATATTTATGCATTAATGGATGGGAGTGTTAAAAAAGGCTATTTAAAAGAAGAAGTCTATCAATCCGCAAAAAATAATTTGAAATTTGAATCTGATTTAAAAATGGCAGCCGACGGAGCAGAACTAGTAATCGAGGCTGTTTTAGAAAGAATGGATGTAAAGGTTGATGTGTTCAAGCAATTGGATGAAATCTGCGGTCCTGACACGGTACTTGCAACAAATACATCCACGATGAGCCCAACGGAAATTGGTGCACAAACATCGAGACCGGATAAAGTAGTTGCGATGCACTTCTTCAATCCAGTGCATAAAATGAAGCTAATTGAAGTTATTCGCGGATTGGAGACATCGGATGAAACGATGAAATATGTACATGATACAGCTGCAAAAATTAATAAAACTACCGTTGAAGTCAACGAATTTCCGGGATTTGTCACTTCTCGCATGAATTGCTTGATCGGCAATGAAGCAATGAATCTATTAATGGAAGGTGTAGCTTCAGCGGAGGATATTGATAATGCGATGAAGCTAGGTCTAAATCATCCAATGGGTCCTCTAGAGCTTGCAGATTTAGTAGGACTCGATACGAGATTAAGAAACATGGAATATTTATATGAAACCTTGGGTGAGAAATACCGTCCATGTCCACTCTTAGTGAAATATGTGAAAGCAGGCCGTTTAGGTAAGAAGTCAGGTCGCGGCTTTTATGAATACAGTTAGGAGGAAAAACATGAGGACTGAATATAAAAGTGTGAAGGTTGAATTGGAAGACGGAATTTTTTGGCTAACGTTGAATCGTCCAGAAGCACGGAATGCATTAGATGCAAACATGCTTCATGAAATAGATGCGGCGATACAGGAAGCTGAAGCACATAAGGATGTAAAAGTGATTGTCATTCAGGGAGCTGGCGAAAAGTCATTTGCAGCAGGAGCCGATATTCGTCAGCTAAATGAAAGAGATCCACTGGAAGCACTTGTACCGGGGATGCAAGGTGTATATAGCAAAATTGAGAGTTGTACGAAAGTCACCATTGCTGCTGTTCGCGGCTTTGCATTGGGTGGCGGCTGTGAGCTTGCGATGGCATGTGATATCCGTCTGGCAACAAAAAATGCTAAATTTGGATTGCCAGAATTGAATTTAGGGATTGTTCCGGCAGCCGGCGGCACACAGCGTTTGTCACGTATGGTTGGAAAAGGTAGAGCATTGGATATGATATTAACCGGAAAGATTATTGATGGTGAAGAAGCGGAACGAATTGGACTTGTATCGTATTTCGTTGAAGAAGAAGCGCTTCAGGAAAAAATTCAGGAAGTAGCTGAACAGACGTTGAAAAAAGGTCCTGTTGCAGTAATGCTTGCAAAACGCGCTGTACATAAAGGTTATGACATTGATACAGATACTGCGCTATGGATGGAAAAATTGTCCCAAGCTGTAGCTTTCGGGACAGAAGATAAGCATGAGGGAACATTGGCTTTCCTCGAAAAAAGACAAGCAGAATTTAGAAATCGATAAGGAGAGGTTAGGATGGACTTTAAATTTTCTGAGGATATTGAGTTTTTAAGACAGAATGTACGTAAATTTGTAAGAGAAGAAGTAGAACCTGTTGCTATGGAAATCGAGGAGAAGAATGAAATCCCAGAAAGAATTGTTGAACAGTCAAAAGAAATGGGGTTATTCAGCTTAGGAATCCCTGAAGAATATGGCGGACTTGGTTTAGATATGGTAGGGAAATGTGCGATTTACGAAGAGCTTGGAAAAACACATAACGGATACACAACATTGATTGGAGCGCATACAGGGATCGGTTCTGTTGGTATTGTGGAACTTGGAAATGAGCAACAAAAAGAAAAATTCCTCCCAAAATTAGCTTCAGGTGAATGGATAGGATCCTTCGCGCTTACAGAGCCTAGTGCTGGTTCAAATGCAGCTAATATGAAAACAACGGCCGAGAAAAAAGGCGATAAATATGTCATTAACGGTTCAAAGCACTATATTACGAATGCAGTAGATGGTCATGTATTTACCGTCATGGCAGTGACCGATCCTTCAAAAGGCGCAAAAGGGATTACATCATTTATCGTTGAAAAAGACACACCAGGGTTTATCGTAGGTGCTGTGGAAGACAAAATGGGACTTCGTGGTTCCCATTCTGCAGAGCTTTTCTTTGAAGATATGGAAGTTCCTGCAGAAAACATACTTGGAGAAGAAGGAAGCGGCTATGTAAACGCGCTAAAAATTTTAGCAAATGGCCGCGCAGGTCTTGCAGCGCGTAATCTTGGATCAAGTAAACGTCTATTGGAGCATTGCTTGGATTACGCACAGGAACGTGAGCAATTCGGTAAACCAATCATTGAAATGCAGGCGATCCAGCATATGCTTGCAGAAATCAGCAAAGAGATCGCTGCATTAGAAGCTCTAACTTATAAAGTTGCTTGGATGACAGATCAAGGTCAGCGTGTTGTTAAAGATGCAGCAATTGCAAAATTATATGGTTCGGAAGTTTACAACAAAGTAGCTGATTTAGCTGTACAAATTCACGGGGGAATTGGTTATATGAGAGATTATCCGATTGAGCGATATTACCGTGATGCACGAATTACGAAAATCTATGAAGGAACATCTGAAATTCAAAAAAATATCATCGCCGGTGAATTAAAACGCGAATTGAAGAAATAGGAGTGTTAGGGAATGAATGAATCGTATATTGTTGGCTCAGTAAGGACAGCTGTCGGTAAAATGGGCGGGACATTAAAGGATGTACCTGTTGATTATTTAGCTGAAAAAGTAATTCGTGAATTGATGGAACGAAACGGTTCAGACATTAGCGTAGATGAAGTCATTCTTGGCCAGGCAAAACAGAGTGCAGATACTTCCAATTTGGCACGTCTTGCTGCATTGCGCGCTGAATTACCGGTTGATGTGAGCGGCTATACCGTTCACCGCCAGTGTGGTTCAGGACTGCAGGCAATTAATAATGCTGACATGCAAATAAAACTTGGATTATCTGACGTCGTTATTGCTGGTGGGGCGGAAAGCATGAGTACGGCACCTTACTATTTAAGGAATGCTCGCTTTGGTTACCGTGCTGGAAATGGCGTCTTGCTTGATCCGAACACAGAGAGCCAGCCATGCTCTCAGCCACAGGAGAAATATGGTAATCTGACAATGGGTCTCACTGCTGAAAATCTGGCGGAGCAGTACAAGATATCCAGAGAAGAGCAGGATGAATTTGCACATCGCAGTCAAACATTGACAGATGAGGCGATTAAAGCGGGACGTTTTGAAAAAGAAATTGTTCCTTATGAAGTAAAAGAACGTAAAAAAACAATTATCTTTGATACAGATGAACATCCATTCCTGACTTCACTGGAAAAACTTGCTACATTACCAGCCGTGTTTAAAAAAGGTGGTTCTGTAACTCCAGGGAATGCAAGTGGGAGAAATGATGGGGCTTCCGTTGTTCTCATGATGAACAAAGAGAAAGTGAATGCGTATGATCTAAAGCCAAAAGCAAGAATTATTGGTCAGGCTACAAGTGGTGTATCACCTGAGATTATGGGTATTGGACCAGTTGAGTCAACCTATAAAGCTTTAAAACAAGCAAATCTTAAAATGGAAGACCTTGGTTTAATTGAATTAAATGAGGCTTTCGCGGCACAATCACTTGCGGTGATCAGAGAAGCGAAAATGGATATCAATAAAGTGAACGTAAATGGCGGGGCAATCGCACTTGGCCACCCAATCGGTGCAACAGGGGCTATTCTGATGACAAAGCTTCTTCATGAAATGGAAAGAAGAGGGGAAAGATACGGTCTTGTAACACTTTGTATTGGTGGAGGGCAAGGGATTTCCACAGTGATTGAATATCTGGGTTAATTCATTCGGATGGTGATTCAAACGAATCACCATCTGATTTATAACAAGGATATATATAAATCAAGGAGGTAACTTTGTGAAATCCATACATATTGTACAAATTCTCTCTATGTATCATACAGACGGGGAAGATGTTTTAAATGAAAATGCAAAGGTAACAAAGTTTGATACCTTTGATGAGAAGGAAATTATATCATTCTTAAATAATAACAAAGTCGATGGCATCATTCTTCGGGCACCAGCCCGGATTACGCCTGCTATTTTAGATGCATGTGAAAATGTGAAGGCGATATCCGGAGCAGGAGTAGGACTGGATAATATCGATGTTGATTATGCAACAAAAAAAGGAATCCGCATCCTTCATGCGCCAAAAATCAACACCAATTCGACGGCTGAACATGCGGTAAGCTTGATTCTTGCCGTAATGAAAAATATTGTAAAGTTCAACGATGAAATGGAAAAAGGAAACTACTCCTATCGGGATGGAAAATATACGAGCGAGCTGAAAGGGAAGACCCTTGGGCTTGTCGGATTTGGCTCTATTTCACAGAGAGTAGCCAAGATTATGAAGCATGGCTTTGAAATGAATGTAACAGCATATGTGAGAAGAATTCCGGAAGAAAGGCAGAAAATAGCAGATGCAATCGGGGTTGAACTTACAAAAGATATGGGAGAAGTATTTAAGAATAGCGATGTAATTAGTTTGCATATCCCATTAAATGAAAATACAGATGGCAGTATCGATAAAACATATTTTGACATGATGAAGTCAGATGCGGTGCTGATCAATACGGCACGTGGTGGTGTGATTAATGAAGGTGATCTGGTAGCTGCAATTAAAAATAAACAAATCCGTGCTGCGGGTGTAGATGTGTTCCGAGTCGAACCGGCTCCGGCAGATCATCCATTTCTTGGTGTGGAAGAGATCATCAAAACACCTCATATTGGTGGCATCAGTCTGGAAGCAGCGAAACAAACAAGTACAACGATAGCCTCCAATCTGATTAAAGCAGTTGAAGGGGAACAATTACCGACAATCGTCAATTGGGATGAGCTGTCTGCAGGAGAGTGAAAAAATGGATACTGAAAAAATATTACAGGATTTTGAAGGAAGTAATTTTTGGCAGTTTATTGGTCTAGAAATGGAAAAGGTGGAAAAGGGAAGTGTGACACTGAAGCTTCCTGTTATTCCTTCATTTTTTAATGTAAAAAATTCCGTACATGGTGGAATTTATGCTTCAATCCTTGATACTTCGATGGGGTTCTCAGCTCGTTCTCTTGGATTTGATGAAGTAACGACACTGGAAATGGATGTTCATTTTTTAAAGGGCGTCAAAGAAGGAACAATTTATGCGACGGGGAATGTGATTCATCAGAATCGTTCCACCGTGCTGGTCGAGGCCGGATTATATGATGAAGAAGGCGATAGACTTGCCCATTCAACAGGAACGTTCCGCGTTGTGAAATTTGCTAAATAAGCCAAGTGAATTTGAATTAAACTCAGAATGACAAAGATCATGCAGGAAGAGCTGGTTGATCAATGTTTCGTTATATTATTTTCAGCAGGTATACTTATTCATTACTTTTACGGAAACAGTGGGCTCGATTTATTGGAAGGTCTTACGCAAAATCTTGCCATCTTGTCTACTATTTTACTTACTCCGCTGATTTTTCTACCGCTTGAAGGGGAAGGAGTAATCAGCACAGAATCAGCTCCTGCGTGCATGTAAATGGAATAAGAGTAGGGATTGGTGGAATGGGAAATATTTTCTGGCTACCTTTATAATAGCAATGGGATATATCTCAATTATAATATAGTTTCAAGCATGTTATTTAGTATCAAAAAAGTAACTGAGGTGGTTAATATTGAGCAAAAGTTTAGTAAGAGCGATTCAAGTACTCGATTGTTTTTTAGAACAGCCGGTCATGACAATTAATGAATTGGCTGAAAGGGCGAATATGCCCAAGACCACAGTATTTCGGCTAGCTGGCGGATTAGAGGAAGCTGGATTACTGATAAAAGACAGAAAAACAAGTCATGATGTAACCTACCGGATGTCTCTGAAGTTCCTTACATATGGTAAACATGTAAGTGAACAGCTGGAATATAATAAAATCGCACTTCGTTATATGAAGGAATTAAATGAAGAAATCGATGAGCTTATCCACGTTACGATCATGGAAGGTAATGAAGCAGTTTATGTAGAAACAGTGAATAGCTCCAAGCCAGTGCGCCTCGTCGTAAAAGTTGGTGCGAGAGCGCCTTTATATGCTGGTTCAGCTCCAAAATTGCTCTTATCAAGTATGACCGATGAAGAATTAGACGTTTATTTAAACGAGGTCGAACTGAAAAAGCGTTCATTAAATACACTGACAGATAAAGAAAAAATAAAAGAAGAAGTAGAAAAAATAAGGAAGCGTGGCTATTCCATCAGTTATTCGGAAAACTTCGAAGCGACAGTTGGGATGTCTTATCCAATTTATAACTACGACGGAAAAATGGTTGCAGCAATCGGGATAAGTATTCCGGATATAGACCATACGAAGGAGAGGGAAGAATTTCTGTTGGATAAACTGGAGAAAACAGCATGGAAAATATGGGAGGAACTTGGTTATACAGACTAATAGTTTAAGCAGGCTCTTGAAACTGTAACCCATTGTATTCTTATGGAGAGGAGTCTGGTCTGAAAATTGAAAGTATCTGCATCTCGTCTGAAAGAATTTTACGCAGATGTTCCAGAAAAAAATCTGATACGTGCAAAAGAAGCAGAAGTGATTGCTGATAGTCTTGTTGATGCTGATTTAATCGGGATCAAGTCACATGGTATAACAAAAATAAAGTTAGTCATGACGGAAGAATAGACCGGGAACACGTTGGGAATAACGAACTGAAACTGAGGTGTTCTCATCAGGATACCGATAGCTCCAAACAGATATCCGAAAATATATGTAGCTTTGGAGTTATGCGCGTATTCCTGATGGAGCAGGCATTCGTCTGGCACCTGTTTAACTATCTTTATTTTTGCAAGCGCTTCCAATTCGATGTGTGCAAAATGACCAATAATTTATTTCGTTTTATTTTTTCTGTTATGGTGTTATTTCAATTTGTATCTTTGAAGAACAAAAATTAACGAAGTATTTAAGCGTTTTTTTTAGGCAAACTGACTATAGAAATGTTATCTGAAATGGGTTATAAATTAAAATAGTTCAACAATTCCAATGAAACGTTATCTAACTGATTAAGTATATAGGGAGGTTATATTTTGTTGTATTTAAATGAACAAGCTATTCGAGATGCGGTTACGATGAAGGATGCAGTAAATGCAATAGACACAGCCTACAAGCTTTATGAAAAAAATGAATTTCAGATGCCGGAAAGACTGCAGGTGAAGGAAAATGACAATACATTGTTGTTAATGCCAAGTATTATCGAAGGTGCAATCGGGACCAAGCTTGTCACAATATTTCCAAATAATATAGAGCATCCAACACTGCACGGGCTGGTTATTTTAATTGACAGTAAAACAGGTCAGATTAAATGTCTAATCGATGGTTCTTTCCTGACAGGATTGCGGACAGGCGCAATAGGAGGATCAGCAGTTAGAAATTTGACAGATGAAGGTGTTTCTAAACTAGCTGTTATCGGAACAGGAGTACAAGGTTTGTATCAAACAATTGCAGCCTGTATTGAAAGAGAATTTAAAGATATATATTTATACAATAGAAGTCCTGAAAAGATTCCAGCATTTCAAGAGGAGTTACGAAGCTGGCTTGGGGAGGACATTCGGTTGCACGCAGCAGATTCCCGGGAAGCAGCTGTACGAAATGCAGAAGTAATTATTACGGCGACCACTTCGGATAATCCAGTTTTACCTGATGATAAAGAACTTCTAAAAGATAAAGTCGTCATAGGCGTTGGTTCATTTCAGCCGACCATGCGTGAATTTCCAGAGTCTCTCTATGAATTAGCGGATAAAATATATTTGGATACAGATCATGCCATAGAGGAATCTGGTGATATTATTCATCCGTTGGAACAAGGCTGGATTAACGAAGAGAAACTAGAAAATATGGCATCCTTTATAGCGGGTTCAAAGAAAGTTAATAAGGAAGCAGGAAGGAGTGTTGTCTTTAAATCAACAGGTATGGCGTTATTTGATGTGGTTGTCGGAAAGTTGGTGTATCAAAAGGCGCTGGAAAAAGGGGTTGGTATGAAACTGGATTGACAGATAAGATTCAGTTCCATTTAACATTTGGATACTAAAAAAATGCAAGGGGGAAAGTGAAATGAATTCAAAGCTGAAAGACCCTGGAATTATTTTATTGTATGTACTAGTAGCAGTGGTCGCAATCGTACTGATATGGTGGCCAACGGACATTTATCTATTGGGTATTTCTTTAGCTGGTTGGTTAATGTTTTCCACTTATCTCATCTGGTTTTTATTAGCTATCATTTATGTGTTATGGATAGAAAGGGTACAAAAAGAAAATGAAAATGAATAGATAGGGGGGACGACAATGCAATTAACTGAAACAATTATATTGGTGATCTATTTAATCTTAATGACGTTAATGGGTATTTATTTTACAAAACGTGCTCATACATCTGAAAGTGATTATTGGACAGCAGGTAGACAAATAAATACATTTGTCGGTGCATTTGCATTATTTGCCGCACTTGCAAGCTCTAGTTCATTAATGGGAGCGGTTGGATCAGGAGTCTCACTGGGCGTTCCGTTCCTTTTTGCCTATGGTTTTGGTGCGGTAGCTATTCTTCCATTTACAATGTTTCTCGTTTCTGGGCAAATAAGAAGGTCTGGTGTTGCTACATTACCGGAGTTTTTTAAACAAAGATATGGGAATAAGGTACAACTATTAGCTGTAGCGATTGTAGTTATCGGGATGACATTTTACATGGTGCCGCAATTAACCGCTTCCGGATTAATTGGTTCATATATACTTGGTGTTGAATATACAACCGCAGTTATTGTACTTGGTATCGGCTTCACGCTTTACGCTGCCCTTGGAGGTATGTGGGCAATCACTTATACCGACCTCGTCCAGGGAGCACTTATTCTTGTAGGTATGTTCATTCTGTCAATTATTATTTTAATACAGCATAATGGTTTTGGCTCGCTTTTACAGGATGCTCTGGCGGTTACACCCCATTTTGGAGATATAACACAACCATGGATGTCCTATTTTGGTTTGTTTTTAGCTTTCCTTTGGTTTGGTATTGTTTCCCCATCCGCGGTTATGCGCAACTTCGCTTCACGCGATGCTCGAGTAGCCCGTCGCTCGGCAATGTGGGCTTGTTTGCTCTATTTGACCATATTTATCTTTGGATTCATTGTTGCTTCTGCAGGAGCTACTCTAGGGATTGCTGAGAGCCTGACGAATCAGGATATGATTTTTATTTCAGTGATTGAGCACTATATGACACCAATACTGGCCGGAATCATGTTTGCGGGATTGATTGCAGCTATTATGTCGTCTGCTGATGCAATGCTACTAGCAATTTCCGCTGGTGTCGCCCGCGATATTTATAAAGAATATATTAAGAAAGATGCCTCGGAAAAACAGGTTACAAGGTTAGGTTTCGTTGTTATGTTCATTGCGAGTTTAATAGGAATTCTTATTGCTATCAATCCTCCTCAGCTGATAGCAATTATGGTTGGCTGGGTTGGTGGAGGTCTTCTTTCCACATTTGGTTTTCCGCTTGTTCTTGGTATCTGGTGGAAACGGGCAAATACAGCTGGTGCACTTGCAGGAATGATTGGTGGAGGATTGACTTTTGTTATTCTCGTTATTACGGAGCCGTTTGGAGTAGTGGCCGAGCCGATCATTGCAGCACCTGTTTCGTTAATTTTATTAATAGTTGTAAGTTTAATGACACCACCGCCACCAGAAGAAACGCAAAAACAGGTAGATCGTTATCATGGCGAAAGAATAGTATCTTAAATTGTTTTGCTTTTGAAAGCTAAATTGGGATAAAGCCTGTCTTCGTGAAAAGTATGGGGCAGGCTTTATTTCTAAAAGTTTCCATCTTTCGTTTCATTACAGCTTGTTGCAGGAAAAGAAAGGAGAAATAATGATGCAAGCAACTGAAATATCTACAAAAAAAATTCAGCGTATCGGCAGTGAAACAATTTCCGATAAGATTCTTTATAAAGCAATCTATAAAAGTATTGGTGTGAAGAGAAGATTTAACAAGACATGGAGCCCCGATTATATTCGTAATCACCTTGTGAAAAAGGAACTAATCTATCACCCGTTCTGGATCGTAAAAAACTTAGTGGTTGCAGCACGCCCGCCATTTCCTCCTAAAAAAACTCCAAATATTATTTTTATTGATGCCGTGTCAGGATACCGTGGTTTGTTTACAAAAATTCCTCCAATAAAGGACGAAGAAGTGGAGATGGATGCACTAGTAACAGTGCAGTTACCAGAGGAAGAATTAGATAAATATATAAAAAACGTGCAGCAGAAGCAAATCAATCGTTCCTATGTTTTAAAAAAACCGCACCATGAAGTGAAGGAGGTTTCCCTTGTTTATTTGCCGATATGGAAGGCGAAAATAAAGGGTGATCAAATAAATGAAACCTTCTATATTAATGGGAATTCTGGTGAATCGGAGAAATATATGAGCGAACGGTGGAAGAACAGGAAGGATTTGCTTGAATAATTACTGTGTGAAAAGGTCTATATGGATATTGAATACAAGAAATTGTGACTTTGTTTTTAATATCGATTGTCATTTACTCTGGAACTAACAGGATAAAATCAAGCAAGGAGGAATGATAATGAAAGTATTTGCTCTATATGGCAGTTCTCGAAAAAATGGTAACTCTGATTTGCTTGCTGATAAGGTGCTCTATAATATTAAGCATACCAAGCGTTATCTCACTGATTATAATATTACACCAATTGACGATAAGAGACATGAGCCGGAAGGGTTTTTAGAACGGGTGAATGATGACTATAATGAGTTGGTTTCTGAAATGCTTGATCATGATGTTGTCATCTATGTTACACCTCTGTATTGGTATGGGATGTCTGGTCTGATGAAGAACTTTATTGACAGATCTACAGAAAGCATGCGTATTCCGGAACGCAACTTTTTGGAGAGAATGAAGGAGATGAAACATTATGTAGTCATTGCGGGTGGCGATTCGCCTTATGAAAAAGGAAAGCCATTAGTACAGCAATTTGCATATATTTTTGATTTTATGGGTACCAGGCTGGAAGGTTGGATTATTGGTGATGGAAATAAGCCTGGAGAAGTATTGGAAGATAAAGTTGCCATGGAAAATGCAAGTAAAATGAAT
>NZ_JAXHDC010000034.1:0-38421 GCF_037072045.1 Oceanobacillus sp. MO10714A
GTTTTTCCTACTTTTATATCCCTCGATATTGATTAAATGAATTTATTTTGTGAGAAAATGCGCTAGTATAAATAAGAATTTAGGAGGAACAGAAACTATGACAGTCTCAATGCGTTTAAGAAATGCTGGCAATAAAAAAGGCAGAATCTATCCCCGTTGACAAGCTCTATCGTTGTGCTTACCTTTACGATATTAAGTATTCACTAGTTTCGGTTTCGGATATTTAACTATATGTTTATTTAGCTAAATCTTTAATATGAGTTTTCAAGGTCTTTCCTCAACCACCGCATGTTTGGGGTGGAAAAAAAGACCATTATCTTGAACAAAACGTTTGGATCAATTCCAGAAATATTTCATTTCCCTAAACCCTACATCCCAAAGCTTTATATTTCCCTTAACGACTATCATAATCTTGCTTGTACGTTCAAGTGGAATTTCAAACATTTGTGGGAACAATTCCGGATAATTCATTTGCTCCGTTCCAGAGCCGGATAATACCTCACGACCATCGACTAAAACTCGTATACCTCCATCACTATCCATTAAGTCCGGTATTCCATAATAAAATGAAAAAATAATCTCCTTCTTGGACGTATACGTGTAGGTTTCACTTCCTTTGCTTTTGGCGTCAAATACATTATATTCAGGTTCAACGTTTTGACCGCTAACTTTAAAGCTGTACGGTTTTGTTCCTGCTGTTGTATGCCCGGAACTATCTTTCAGTTCATTCAAAGCTATAAAGGGACCCTCTGCTTTGGTCAACGTTTTCTCCACAATTCCGCAAATTGCTAATACCCCGATTAGAAGAACAATACACGAGATACCGGTAATAGCCATATTTAGCCAAAAGTTCTTTGTCCGATACCCCAGTTTGTGCGCTCCGAATCCAATGCTTGCACCTAAAGAGTTTTGTATGGCATCGTTAATATCAAAGCTTCCGAGCAAAGTTAGTGCCTGTATGGTTTCGATCACGAGAATAGACAGGAAGAACAATGAAAAGAAACGAATAAACTTCACACGGAATAACAATGGAATCAATATGCCGAATGGAATGAAGGCTGCCACATTCCCTAGATCTACGAAATCCATCAGAGTAGGATGCAGAAAATCAGAAATCTTTGGCAAATGGTAGAACTCAATCGGAAAGAAAATAAAGGTGACCCCAGTCGTGCTTGCAGATGCACCTATTCTGCCGAAAGCGAAAAAAATAAAATATAGTATCAAAATAGTATAAAGAATAGTTACGGTAAAAATAACTGTACGTTTTTGTGGCAATGTTTTTTTGCCCTTGGCAGTCATATAAAAACACCTCCTGAAACAGTGTATCAAAAGTCATGTGTAAAATACATAGTATTGGAGAAAGCTGGATTACAAAAGAGGAGGACATTAAGACAAAATAGACTTCTGCAAAATGTATATGAAGATATTGACGTATATGGAACTCTTCAAGTAGAGTACAGGAATTGTTACTGAACTAAAGGGGGCTTCACAAAGAAGGAATGGCTCCTTTTTTGTGGAAATAATCTCATCTCTGGTTGTCTATCCGCTTCGTGGACAGAATTATCCTCCACACCGACTAAATATATTTACGGTTATTTCCACAAATTGACACGCCTGTTTTAGGACCGTTTTGCACAGTGGCAAACCGTGCAGGAGTATCCCTGCCACCTTTTCTAAAGAGTTGATTTATAAATGGTTCTGAACATAACTCACTACGAGTATATATTTTCATTTTTGTAAGCTATTATCACTTCATTTTTTTCAAAAATTACCATTGTTGAAAATGCTCCCCAAAGATAGAAGGAGATTTTTATTTTTAATCTGTCTACCAATGAGGAGTATTTCATAGTGCTGGAATCACTTTCTTCAAGTAGCTCGGCCTTATAAAAGTGTCTTTTACAAAGGGTACATTATAAATTTAAGGTCCTCTTCATAAATATATTTAGAATTTGAATCAAACGTTGCTCTTCTGCCATTCTTCTCGATTTAATTCTCCGTTTATTGCGGCTGCGGATCCAGCGCCTGAAGCAGCTGCAACAATAGATTGGTGCAAGTGTGTAGTTGCATCCCCCGCTGCATAAACACCAGGTACACTTGTTTTTCCAAACTCATCGACTTCAATTATTCCTGTATCCGATATACGGCAACCAAGTGCGACTGGCAATTCGGATCCAATTACCAATTCTGATTTGAAGAAAATTCCTGTGCACGGAATTTCTGTTCCATCTTCAAGCTTAACATGGTTTACCATGCCCTCATTTGATTGGATTGAATGAATTGGCGTATTGAATACCGGGATATTATGTGCACGCAATTCTTCACGTTCTGCTTCACTCAATTCATCAGGACCATTTGTACAAACTACTAACTGCTTCGACCACCCAGAAAGCAATGGGACAAAATGCATTAATGTCGCTCCTCTGTTTATGACAACTAATTGCTGATCCCTTAGTTCCCAGCCATCACAATACGGGCATACAAACGCACTCTTACCATAGACCTCCGCCAACCCTGGTATACCAAGATCACGCTCCTTCATTCCGATAGCAAACAACAGTTTTCTTGCGGCTATCTTCACCGCTGAAGCAGTTTCCAACAAAAATTGTCCATCTTCACCTACTATCAACTCGACCGTATCTTCCAAATGGGAAACCGACGGATACGTGCGAAGCTGTTCTTTTGCAATATTTCTAAATTCATGTGGGCTAATGCCATCACGTGTTAAAAAGGCATGAGCCTCTCTAGTGACAGCATTACGCGGTTGCCCCTCATCGATAATCAATGTCTTCTTCCTAGCTCGTCCTAATATAAGTCCAGCACTTAAACCAGCAGGACCTCCTCCAATAATAACAACATCAACTTCCTTCATGATTAACTCACTTCCTCTTATTAGATTAACTTTCCAAATGTGTATACGCCCAATAATTACTCTGTACATCTCATATGTTGTTAAGACCTAACCAGTACTACTGAAAATAACCATAATTCAGTTTATACTGTATTCTAACTGTGCTACGATGATTACATTACATGTTGGCATCACCTCCTTACATAAGAACTCATCCACTAGCTCATTTGACTTTTAAATAATTCGCACATCTTTGAAACACCATCGATAGGCGCTGATTTTCTCTGTATATGGATTTTTCAGTCATAAATCCCTAGTAAAATTCGATGACAGTTAGCGATATGAATATGCAGACTACGTACAGAAACTCCTCCTTAACTTTCGATTTTTTTCCTATAATCTTTCGGGGACATCGTTTTACAATACCGGATTAAAGATCGCTGTATCTTGAATCAACTTATACGGTACTTTTATACATGTTCATTTTTTGAATCTCCTAATTTTTTTTATAATTTCATTAAAGATTTTATAGATATATATTATCTATAATTGGTTGAAAGAATATGTGCTAGAAAACGATGTTCATTTCCTGCACAAGATCGGACATTTTTTTATTTCTCAAATGCTCTTCCATTTTTTCCTCTGCTGCCAATACTACTCTTTGAATCGGACAATCTGGCCCGTGATCGAAACTACAATCAAACAAAGAGGCTGATCCCTCAATCGCATGAATAATGTCAAGAAATGAAATATCTCCCCAATTTCGTTTCAGCCTGTATCCACCATTCACTCCTGTTATGGATTCAATCATACCAGCCTTTACTAGCTTGGTCAGTATCTTGGACAGATAAGTTGGTGACACCTTTTGCTTCTCAGCAAGCAGCTGAACGCCAACAGGTTTATCCGGAGTCGCTGCAGTAAGAAAAAGCATCGTATGTAGAGCATAATCTGTAGCCTTTGAAAACTTCATTTATCATCACCCTAATTAAGGATTTTATTTATCTATAATAACTTGAATGTTGTTAGACGCCAAGTATAATGCATGGGCTATTATATTATAGTAGTTAGTCGAACTTCTTGAAAATGCTCTAATCGTGACTATAAATCCCCATTTCTCTCGTTATGAATGGTAATGCTTCTCTTATATATTCTTCTGCAGACACATTACTATGATATTGTCAATCTATTGTTACTCTATGCACCCAACTTAGTATAACAGCTTATAACCTATCCTTCTTTCTAATAATAGCTTGTAGAAATATTCTTTTAGTTCTTTTTTTATAATTTTTATATATTTGATTTGAAGGTTTCAATGATTTTCATACATTGAGAATTAAGTAGAGTTTGGAATTTAGTATTTGAAATAACAATTCTACGACGTAAACTCGATTTGTCTTTTCTGCTTATTTCATTCTAGCCTTGACTTTTATTAAATAGTCTATCAAATTTCAAGTAATGTAACATGTACTTTGCAAGTGTTATGACTGCAAAAATCAACATTAAAATTATTGTGATGGAAGCGCCTGGTGGTGTACCCAATTCATAAGAAGCGACTAAACCACTTAACATGCCGACAAGTGCAATGACCATTCCATTTAATATGACACCGTAGAAGCTTTTGCTTAAACGAAGCGAGATAGCTGCAGGTAAAATGATAATGGCTGAGACAAGTAAAGCCCCGACAATCGGCATTATTACTGCTATTGTGACCCCTGTTAACACATTAAACAAAATCGACATCATTTTAATAGGCAGGCCAACTGTAAAAGCTGTTTCCTCATCAAATGTAAGAACATACATAGGTTTTTGATATATTAAATATAATAATCCGATAATTATCGTTAATCCTAGTAACATCCATATTTGTTCTTTGTTAATAGTAACAATTGAACCGAATAGAAATTGCGTTACACTTAATGTAGTTCTACCAGCACCTATTTCCATCAAGACAAGCGCTACTGCCATTCCGACAGACATTAATATGGCAATCGAAATTTCAGAATATGTGCGATAAATCTGACGCAAAAATTCAAGTAGAATTGCGATGATGATTACCACGAGAATATTGGTCCATGTCGGATTGATACCAATTAACAGACCTAGCGCTACCCCAGCTAACGAGACATGAGATAAAGTATCTGCCATTAGTGATTGCCTACGCAATACCAAAAACAATCCTAATATTGGAGCGATTAATGAGATTAAAAATGAAGCTTGGAAAGCTCTTTGCATGAATCCATAGAAAAACATCTCCAAGGTGAGTCCTCCTTCCGTATCAACTCAATGTGTTTATTAGCGTAGTGACGAATCTCTTCATGATCATGTGTAACCATTAAAATACCCTTGTCATGCTCTGTACTATTGTGCTTCAATAATTTATAAAATTCATTACGTGAATGTACATCCATTCCAATTGTAGGTTCATCTAATATAAACAAATCTGGATCTGTTGAGAACACACGAGCAATTGATATCCGCTGCTTTTGTCCACCTGATAATTCCCCTATCTTTTTATGACGCATCTCCCACATTCCCACTGATTCAAGGGAACGACGAACATGCTCTTTATCTTCTTTATCTAACCTTTTAAACCATTTGCCTCTTTGAAAACGCCCTGACTGCACCAGTTCTAGTACAGTGCTCGGGAAACCTGCATTAAAGGAAGCGACCTGTTGGGAAACATAGCCTACAACTAACTTTTCACCCATACGGTTTTTAGATGAAAGTTGAACACTTCCTTTTGATGGTTTAAGGAGACCTAAAATATTCCGCAAAAGTGTTGTCTTAGCCGCACCATTTTCTCCCGTAAGCATCACAAAATCTCCTGGATCCACTTCAAAAGAAATATTTTCTAGTACTGGTTCATCTTCATAATGAAAGGCAAGATTTTTCACTTTAATATAATTCATATTAAACAACCTTTCTATTAGTTAGTTTATTCTTTCTACATATTCAAAATATGTAGCATATATAGCATTCTATTAATTAATAAATAGAATAATAATTTTCTAGTATCCACTCATCTAATTAATCAACATATTATTGAATACTTAACTGTAGAGATTTCAGGTTCTCACGCATTGCGTCTAAATAGCCTAAATTCTTATCATGTAATTCTTTAGATATTACTTCTAAATCATATAGTACTGCTGTCTCCGTTCCTGTTTCATTGGCGACAGTTTGTGCAATTGCTGAGTTAGCTCCTTGTTGATAATAGATAACTGGCACATTATATTCTTTCACTAAGTCTCCAATCTCTGCAATACGTGAAGGACTTGGTTCGACTTCTGTAGATAAGCCACCAATAGCAATCTGCTCTAAATTATAACGCTTAGCAAGGTATCCAAACGCTTGGTGTTGTACGAC
The DNA here is from genome assembly GCF_037072045.1 of Oceanobacillus sp. MO10714A. Taxonomy (NCBI): domain Bacteria; kingdom Bacillati; phylum Bacillota; class Bacilli; order Caryophanales; family Bacillaceae; genus Oceanobacillus; species Oceanobacillus sp. MO10714A. The sequence continues at coordinate 6,215 of NZ_JAXHDC010000034.1, forward strand.
AAACACCCGATTTTTTGCATCTTTAAATGCGGATTCATAATTTTTATGCAATTCATGAAGTTCTTTAATAAATGATTCCGCATTTTTTTCGTAGATGTCTTTTCCATCTGGATCCGCATTAATAAGTGCGTCACGGATAACCTTTACTTGCTCTTGTGCCAAAACTGGATCTAACCAAATATGAGGATCTTGATTGTCATGATTGTCAATTAAAACGGACACTGGCTCTGATTCTGCGTAAACATTATGATCATTATCATAAAGTACTGCTTTAACTTCAAAACTTTCTTCAGACGTTTTATACTCAAAATGGTCCGTTTCTTGACCAGTGACTACTTCCCATTCTTCATAATGGTTTTCGCGTGTAAGCCATTGCCAATTCTCAAGGTCAGTCTCTTCTTTAAGCTTAGCAACAAGTGAAACGACATCTCCTGTATGATAATGATCAGCAATCCCGATTATATCCACTTTTGCAGTTGTTTCTTCACTTCCATGTTCGTGGTCATGGTTTTGATCGTGTCCATGATGATTATCAATAACAATTTCTATTATTTCTGACTGTGCAATTTCATTATGAGCTTCATCATATAATACCGCTCGCACCTCAAAACTTTCTTCAATTGCTTCATAATTGAATTCAGGTCCAAATTGATTTGGAACAGTTTTCCACTCCTCGTCAGAACCTTTTCTTGTATACCAATGCCAATGATCATAATCTACACCTTCATCAATTTCTGCAATTAACTTAATCATGTCACCCTTATGATAATGGTGCTCAACACCATTAATTGTTATAATTTCAGTAGCTTCATGATTTGTTTCATGATGATGACTATGTCCGTGGTCATGATTGGCTAAATCAACACCATCCGCTGCACGAGCTATAACAAGATTATCGTTTTCAATTGTTTTGAGTAGGCTGCTTACCCAATGCTCCATATCTTCACTACTATAAACAAACACGTCTGCTTCATTGACATGTGCCACGTCTTTAGCACTTGGTTCATAGTGGTGTGCATCTTGCCCATCAGAGACCATTAACATTACGTCTGCTCGATCCCCAGCTACTTGTTTAGTAAATTCATACATTGGATAAAATGATGTTATAACCGAAAGCTTATTATCTGAAGTGTTTTCTTCATTTTGACAGCCAAAAAGAATAACACCAATCATTGTAATAAGTAAAATTGCCACTAAGCTATTTCGTTTCATTTCTTTCTCTCCTTTTACCTACATTAAAAATTTATCTCCTTTAACTCCCTCTAAAAATGATTCATTATCAAATGTGGTGGTGAGAAATATATCTTTCTCGATTTTTAAACCTTTTTTGACTAGAGTCTTTCCCTCTTCTTTGTCTTTTTGTTTCACAGCTTTTGGTGAACAAAGAGGGGGGAGTCTGTTTTTTGTCCTATTTTTAGGTATTGATTCAACTCACCACCACATTCATTATAGAGCCCTATAAATCTATAAAGGTTTATTTTTTTCTAAATAAAATATCTTGAGAAGAATAGAAACAGACATTGTCACTGATACTGCTTTTTAACATCTTTATTGGCAAGTTACTTCTAAAATGCCACTAATGAGCTAACATATCACGCACTAGACCTTCTGCATCTAACTCCGCTGGATAATATGTTGGCCAATTCGTAACTTCTTCTAATAGTTCATCTCGATCATCTCCCCAGTATAAATGGAAATGATCTGAGTCGACTGGAAAAATGTTATGATCGCTAAATTGAATATATTGAGGCATACCTTCTGTTCCATCTACTAATTTATAAATAAAACGAACTCCTCTATTACCTTTTTCATAAGTAAGGATTTCATATCCATCTGATTCGTACTCACCTGAGTATTCTTTACTGTTTTGGTAGAATGTTACAACATTATTCTCAATCTTGATGTGATCTACATCTGTTTCATATCCTACTGTGTAATACTCTTTATACTCTTCAGCAGTCATATCTCCGTTTTTTGCTTTATGTTCAAACACAACATCTAAATCTCCAGATAAAAGATATGGATAAACAGACTGCCAATCTCCATCCCAATCAGATAACTCACGGTCTATCACTTGCTCGTCTTCAAAATATCCTTGATAGATTCGTTGACTTGCTTCGTCATGTCCATGATGATCATCAATGACGATTTTAACTGGCTCTGATTGAACGATTGGCTCGTGATTATCATCAAACAAAACAACTTTTAATTCTAAGCCATCAGTCGTTGCCTCGCCTATGAATGTTTCTGTTTCCTGACCTGAAACGACTTCCCATTCTTCACTTGTACTTTCTCTACTATACCAGTGCCAATGTTCATACTCTGATTCTTCATCTAATACAGCTGATAACTCAATTTTATCTCCAGTATGATAATGCGCTGCGAGACCTTCAATTTTTATCCCAACTTGTGTCTCTTCATCATTCGAATGCTCATCAACGTGATCGTGTTCCTCATCATGAATTTCTTCTTTCCCTCTTACTTGCTCTTCTTTCATTCCTTGACATGCTGTTAAAACCAAACAAAGTAATAACGAGCTGAATAAACCAATTAGTAGTTTCTTCATTTTCTCATCTCCAATCTTCTATCTATTATTTTTATATAAAACGTAATTGTTACGTTTTATACCTCATACTTATCCAAATCAATACATCTTTTTGTCTAGATTGAAATTAATTATTTTGTTTCCCGATAAAAGTATGTCTTTTCAAACGAGAACAAAACTTTTTGTTTGCAATACGGTCAAGATTTGTTCGCTTATTATTTGTAATAATATAATTTCTGTCGCTTGCTTATGTAGATGCTAAAGTAATTTTGACTCCCATTACTTTCCCCCCCAAATAATTGATATGTTTCTTTGCGTAGACATTGTTGCTTCTAAAATAAAATTATTTCGAAAACTAGAATATACAAAAACTCGATGTATTGAATTATTAAGTTAATATTCAATCGATTCTTGAGGATAAAACGTAATGATTACGATTTGAAATGTACCTCATTATTATAAATCGTAATCATTACTATTTGCAACAGTTTTTTCTCTCACATACTAAATAATAGCAATCAGCTAATTTCCCTAATCATGTGGACTTGAAAATTGGTTGTGTTTTAAATTCGGTAATTGCGAAGATCTCAACTCCTCTTTTATTTTCTATAACCTAAATGGACTTATAAAAAATCTAACATTTAGGAGTCACTACCATTAAACGGCATTTATTTGTTATACAAGCCCTTGTTATTTAATATTTTTAATTGCAGTTGTATACATAAATACCGTGTTGCTTACTTGATTTACTCGATGTTAGAAATCTTTAGCTATAAATAGTCAAAGAAAACATCCGCACCTCCGAATTTGTACATTTGAATTGAACACTTTTTCACAATTAAATACACTTCTAATAAACTGGGTTATTTAGTTTATTGGTAGGAACTAATGGATTAGAATTAGTGTTATTTATGTGTTGAGATTCATCGTTTACATGACAACGCATTAAGGATTTCGTAAGTTGCGAGGAAGTTAAAAGCTTTACGTAAAACAATCTATAAGTATTTGAATATGACATTTGAAGAAGCTTGTTTAATGAAAGCGTTTTCGAGGAAATTATTAAGCCTTTTAAATACAGGTGAAGATAATAATGCTGTAAAATGTATTATTGAAAAATATGCCAATCTATCTGATTTTGAGCTTACGTTGTCTAAAGTAAAAATTTCGTAAATAATAATTGTATTCAACTAACATCTATCAGTTTGGTTCAAATTGGTTCTAGTAACATCAATTTCAACCCTTTTTCATACATTTTTATCCATATAACAATTCCCAAAACGTTGATATAAAAGGATTTCGATGGATTAGGTATATTTAGATTTCATCTAGACATTTCTCATATCCATAAAATAATAAAGTATAATAATCCTGCGTTTTTCTTTGTCAGGTTTCGTAATGCTTCACTTAACAAATCACTTTTTACACCAATGTTAGAACCGTACACTGTGAACATTTGCAAATCCGTGGCATAGTGATCAAAAGTAAATAATTGATTCACAAGAGAATTCTCTGCATTAGAAAAGGAAATTTCTTGTTTTGAAATTCTCGATAGATTTTTGAAATGATTTTTACGCTCATCTTCCATCGCACTCTTACAGATATAATAAAATTGATTTTCTATGGTTGGTTGAAAAGAAGATGGTTTCATTTTTCTCACCTCCTTTCGTGTCATAAAAGGAAGTGAGCTATACTCTATTTTCTCCCTTTGTACTAAGTCCCAACACAAAAGAGATGTTTGTTGCATAATTGAAAAAAACTACTTAAAAAATTCTCAACAAACAAAAAACACATAAACAGATTGCTCAGTCTATTTCTATTGTATCGCCAATAGAAACACAATTCAGCCTGTAATATCAGAAATGATGCCATATTTTTTCATTAATTTATTTTGAACCATGTAATATTCTTTCTCGGTAATTATTTACGGGTTAGCAGTTGTTTTAACATAGCAATTTGCATACTATAAGGAATCAAGTTCTGTTTCAAAAAACACGCCCCCTTATAATTAATCAATTAAGACGGCTGTTGGTACAGCTCCACGGGAATTTCACCCCTGCTGCAAGTATTCCTTCCAGCTCTACTCATAGCTTGCGACGCTTTGAACGCTCGAACCATGACGGTAGAGGAGTATAATGCAAAATAACGTAATTCATCGCTTCTGGATCACCCTTATTTGCAGCTAAAATAATTGGATACGGTAATAAGCCACATTCGTTGTCCTTTGTGTTAGCATCAATCATCCCAGTCATCTGCATGTTCCTCCAAAAATCGCTTTAACCTTTTAAAAGAGCTTGTCCGTCTATACTGAACCGTACTACGAGGAATCTCTAGTAGTTCGGCTATTTCTACATCTGATTTATCAAAAAAATAGTATAGTAGGACTGTCTTACGCTTTTCTATTGGCAAAGTCCGCAACGCTTCAGCGAGTAATTTCGGAGTTATTTTCTTTCCAACCACTTGAACACTTTGTCCTTCTTCTCCTTCATATTGCTGATCTAAGGTATAGAGTTGATTTTCTTCTTGTGGTGTGAGATCAGAAAATGTCATCTCCTTTGCTTGTCGTTGTTGTCTTTCGTTGAAAATATTGATTGCTTCATTCTTCAATACACGTTTACAAAAAGCATTAAATGCACAGCGAACTTGCCACTCGGTACGATCTGGTTCTATCATGCATTTCCTCTCCTTTCGCAACTGCAAAGGTGGGTGATGATTTCCCCTTTCATAACCTTCAACAAGATTTTTTATGAAATGCCAAAAATAAGAGCAATATTTTATTCATTAAATACAAAAAAGCCCAACTGAACATAAGCCAGGTGGGAGTAAAAATTTATACATATTATTAAATGGAAAATTCTATTTAAAAAGTTGAAATCCTTAGTTCAAGAAGAAAACAAATTACGACAAAACAAAAAGTAAAAGTAGTATATGAGCTAAGGCACGATTATCCTGTGAAGGCATTACTCAAAATTTCCGGTATTCCACGTAAAACTTATTATTATAAAATTAATACTTTTGAGCACTCAGATAAAAATTCAAAGTGGAAAAGGCTTATTAGTTCTATTTTTGAGAAGCATAAGGACAGATCTGGTTATCGTCGTATCCTCTTTTCTTCTTTAATATTCACCATCCTAAAGAATCTTTGACGCAAAGGGAATCTGCTTAATTATATAACTTAACAAGAAGCAAAGTGGTATCGTGATCAGAATCATAGCTAGAAACATGAAGGATGGTGGAAAGTGGATGACCTTCAATCCAGCAATAACAATAGCGATAATCGGTATATGAATGATGTAAATCACGAAAGAATGGGCTGACAAGAAGCTCCAACCTTTTCCTTGATGAAAAACTCTTTTGCGAAAGAATATGATTAATCCGAGAATGACGCCAACACAAAATAGAGCTTCCCACAGAGAATAAACCAAAGATGTCCAGTTCCAGCCACCAGAAAACTGTAATCCGTCTGCCCCAAATAACAAGACTAAGGGAAGAAGAAGAATCGATGCTCCAATTGCAATTCCAAAACCCGCCCTCCCCATAGAATCAGGAGTATTTCGAAACCAATTACGTTGGTAAGCGATGATACCCAAAATGAATAGCTCGACATATTGCGGGAGATCATAGCCACTTGCTGTAAAAAGTCCAACAAATGATTGAACCTTGGGAGATCCACCGGGTAAATCAAGAGCAGGGACCCACAGTCTTATGGTGAAGTATCCTGCTGCTAATATCATTACAAAGACTGTAAACATCCTGTAGGTGGGTGGTGTACTCTGCCGAACTACTGATAGCTTATTTTTACTCATAAACTTCGCCCAGACTGCGTATAAACAAACGAATACGAAAAGTAGCTCGACGTACCACATCGGCCCGTAAGTTAAATGTGAAAAATAGGTTTGCCATGTAAATGGCTCTTGGTTAAGTATATAGGCTTCAATTGCTTGAACTTGGCTAAGAATGAAAATATAGAAGATAAATGGGATTAGGAATCGGATAGATCTATCTTTGATAAACCGAGTTGTCCCATTTCGTTCAATAGATAAAGGGACAAAGTAACCAGAAATAAGAAAAAATGTCCCCATAAAGAAAGTCTGGTTAAAAGCAAGGAATAGAAGACCCATTACAACCCCAATAGAACCTTGTGTTAATACCTCGTTATAGATGGAAAAATACACCAAATGATGAAGCACAACCAACACTGTAAGAGCTCCTCTTAGGTTATCAATAAAATATAATCGTTCTTCCTTTTGGGGAGACAAGCTCCCTATATGTCTTAAATTCATAATAATTCTTACGTTCCTCTCTATAAACATTTAAAAATATATTTCAACGGAGCATCCGCCAAACTGGACGGCTATGTATAAACCGTCCTATTTGCTCTATATTTTAATTTTCTCCTTTAGTTGTTCCGCCTATTTTCCAAGAGGCTAAACTTATGACCCCACCAACTACAATAAAAATAATGTCCATAACAATTTCAAATCCCTGAAACGCATTAATATAATTTACCAAAAACCAACTTTTTCCACCATTAGTCAAATGATTGATTAATCCGCCTACTCCCTGTATAACGAAAAGTAGACCAAGTCCACTGATAATTTCTTTCATGATGAACACCTCATTAATAATTTTTTAATTTAATATGCCTCTAAGACCGATGTTGAAAAAAACCGCACCTACGACTCCTATCGCTACCAAGAGTGAGGAAATCGGAGCTTCATTTAATTTTGATCTAATTTTATTTAGAAATTGTTGCAGTCTCTCTTTAAACATAATATTAACCCCTAACAAAAGAAGAGAAGGAAGCACCATTACAAGATTGTAGCCAATTATAATAAAGATAGAAGAGGAAGGCTCAATTGTTAGGTGATTCATTAACAAAATGGAATAAAAGTAAGGCAAAGCAGTTACAAATTCAATTAGAAAAACAATGATACCTAACATGATCATCCCTTTCATCGTTGTTTTTTGGGGTATAAATGAAATTAAACGTTTTTTTGTAGTATCATTTGGTTTACAGAAGCTAATTAGAGCCATAACTGCTCCAAAAAGGAGATAAAACCAATTGATAAAGTCAAATTCAGATAATTTTCCGATTCCTTTCAATAGTGAATCTCCACCAAAGTATAGGAATAAGCCCATGATGAAGTAGCCAAACTGCGTAATAAACAAAAAAACAAGCAAGCGAGAAGATAATTGATTAGGCTGTGTCAATAATAAATAGGCTGTTACAGCAAGTACACCAGGACTTAATATATCAACTAATGCGCAAATAGAAATAATTAGCAAAGCTATTGATGTGTCTATTGATGAAGAAGGCATTAATGCTTCAATACTTTCGATCAAATATAGAGTACCTCCTTTTTATATGTTATAATTTAAATAACACAGTGTGTTGAAAACATAATAACACACTGTGCTAAAAAGGGGAAGTGATTTTTTATGCCGAGGATTGTTAATCATGAAAAAAAGAGGAAGTCAATTGCTGAGGCCGCTTGGAGTATTATTAAGAAAGAGGGAATCGAAAAAGCATCTATAAGAAGAGTTGCTATTGAAGCAGGCATGTCTGCTGGAGCGTTAAGACATTATTTTTCAACTAAGGATGAAATGTTATTATTTATCATGGATTATTATCTGGAAGAAGGGAAAAAACGTTCTCAAAGTAAAAGTTGGTCAGACAATCCATTGCAGGCGGTTGCGGAAGTTTTATTAGAGCTCATACCAATTGATGAAGAAAAGAAAATCGAAACGAGTGTTTGGTGGATCCTTGCACTTCAGTCACTTACAAGTGATACTTTAAAAGAAAAAAAAGATGAAATGACTAACGGTATGTATGAATTAGCAAGTTCAATGATCGAGATATTAGCTCTACAAGGGATTTTATCTGATTCAACTAATGTAAAATTAGAAAAGAGTAGGCTAGCGGTATTAATTGATGGATTGTCCATTCATGCTCTGTTAAGACCTGATGTCTACTCTCCAGATAAGGTGAAGGAAGTAATCCGTTATCATTTAGAAACACTCTGCAATGAAAGTCAATTGAGTTAGTTGATCATGTATCAATTTTATTCAACGGGTTAGTAGATTTAGTTTTTAGAAGTTTTTCACTTAAAAAGTGCTTAATAATATTTTATATTGTTTAAGCAATTTTATAGGTTTGAAATAAGAGTATTCTTTACCGTTTGGAGACAAGTAAACATCTATACAAAATGTAATTAAAAGGCGATTAACTATTTGGGTCAATCGCCTTTGTGAATATTTCTTTATAATTTTAAAATCATATTAAATTATAAAGTCTTGTTCTCTACTTTACTTCAAGCTCCTAACCAGTGCATCCATACTACCCCAAGTTAGCGTAATGCCTTTCAGCAATCCCATGTCCAAAAAGCTTGAAGAGAATCTGCTGAAACAAATACTGAATGACTGCCCAAACCAATGAATGCCATCGGGTAGTATTCTCGCTTTTAGATGATAAGTAGTCCCTAAAGACTTCTGACGGTATTCTTATCAAAACCACATTCAGGACAACGTTATGGTTGGTTGATTGCTTCCACTTACGATTTTCCCTAACTGGAACAGATCCCTTATCTGTGTTTTCGCGATATTACCATTCTAGTAAGCTCAAAAAATGACTGATGTGGTCGGAAACCTCCTTAGGATGGGTCAAAGTGATGATGTGATTAGCACCAGGTATACGCACAAAGTTAATATTGGGAATTTCCTTATATAATTGTGCGATTTTAAAGAGATCTTCTGAGTCCTTCTCTCCTATGATAAAAAGTGTCTTTGTTTTAATTTCTCCCAATCTTTCCATCGCTGAATTGGAGGAAGCAGTTTTGAATGTTTTCCAATCAAAAGTCTTTTGAATATTATGTATCATCATTTCACGTAATAAATCGTATACTTTTCCGAAAGAAACGCTCCAGGAAGGCTCGTTTAATGTTATATTAATCATTTTCTCGACATCTGGTGCAGCTTTAGAAACTCGGCTCTCTAATTCCGCATACTCGGAAGAAAATTTAAACCCCGACAGTCCTGGAGCGACCAATACCAGTTGAGACACTCTTTTTGGATAGGTCAGCGTAAAATCAGTTGCAATTTGTCCCCCTAGAGAATGTCCAACGAGGGCACCTTTCTTAATTTTAAGATGATCCAAGAGTTTTCTAAGATCCTCAACATAATCAATGGGTTCATTCGGAACGGGTGACTTCCCTGCACCCCGGACATCAAGAGTGATTACTTTGAACGACTTTGAAAGATGTGGTGTGATGAATTCCCAGTCACGTGAATCCATAGCTCCACTATGAAGTAGTATAACTGGCTTTCCGCTTCCTTTAATTTCGTAATGAAGATCCATCTATTTCAATCTCCTTTCCATGAAAAAAGTAGGCACTGCCCATGACTATCTTCATTTCATTTCTATAATTCCTTCCCTTATCCCCAAACTTGTTAATAAACCATTTATTAAACTTATACGGTTATAAAAAAAGTTTAATGTACCTTACAAATGATTTAATTTCTCAAAAAGGTCCTATTTCACCACTTTGATAATGTCCATCCGCTTTAATGTTCCTATAAGTGATTTCAAGAACCTAAACATCCCCCCTTATTTATTTCACACACTGCGATAAAATTATAATAGCACAGTGTATTAAATAAAAGCAAGAGTGATTTGAGTGCAGAAAATAGTTGATCATGATCACAAAAGAAAAATGATCGTTGAAACAGCTTGGAAAATTATTGAAACGGAAGGTATTGAAAAAGCATCTATCCGAAGAATTGCATCTGAAGTCGGAATGTCTACCAGAGCACTTAGGCATTATTTCTCAAACAAGATAAATTACTATTATTTATTATGGAATATTTTCTTGCTCATGAGAAAGAACGGTCGGAGAATACTGCACGGCGATATCTTCCGTGCTATTTTTGTTAAAGAACAAAATTAAAATCAAGAAAATAATTTATTGAAAGGGGGAATGATAGCTCTTTTTCTACTCAAATCTTAAAAGTCAAAATAGACTGTGAGAGTCCACATATTAGCTGAAAAACTGGAAGTCTCAAGAACCTACCTTTCAAAAATGTTGACCAAATTAGTAAAGGCTGGTTTAATCCATTCTATATCAGGCGCTAGCGGTGGATACATGCTGAAACGCAACCAGAATGAAATATCCTTTTTAGATGTAATCCATGCAATTGAAGGTAGGGCATCTATATTCGAATGCAGTTTTAATCATGGAAGCGAATGCTTGATTCAGCAAGTAATCTTAGATGCGGAACAACAAATGGAGCAACTACTAAAGAACAAAAAAATCATTGATCTTGTTAAAAAACTTAACAACTAGTTGTGACTAGATAAAAACCATTTCTCGGTTGGAGGAGGGCCTGTGCATATCCTTATTTAATTGAAAGCGAAGGAACATCCAGCACACTCGTTTGGGAAAGTATTTCTTAAGAATGTCGAAACTGCTCTAACAGCCCTTGAGGAAAGAAAATAAGTTGAAAATGTAGCGGGCTTGAAGCGTAATTGTGTTTTTTTTATCAAAACCGAAACATAAATGCTTTTCAGTTCTTATAGGATCTATATCTCACTACTTGTCCATCATAACACGTAAAATTCCAAGATTTATGTATCTTTACTTTCACGAATTTCATTAATAAAGAAATCACCTTCCACTTTAGGATATAGGAACCTGTTGTTGAATCACATTCAGGTTCCTATCATTTTTGGGGTGAAATCTATCTCCCAGCGAAAACATCAAATATCTTCGGCAACAGCAATAAGGTCAATCCTCACCTAACTATCGACTCCTAGACAAAATGCTTGTTAAAGTTTTCCTTGTGTCATATTAATTCAATTAAATTCATTTCCAAAAAACAAAACCATATTGGGGAGCATCACAAATTCATATAAGATCAGGGTTTAATGATATTCTTAAGTACGTCAACATCCAAGCTAAGAATTGCATCAATATTATCTAAGATAACTTCGTTTTCTAAGTCCCACCATTTTATTTTTAGTAATTCTTTTATTTTCGATTCAGAGAATCGTTTCTTTATTTCCTTAGCAGGATTTCCTCCAACAATCGTGTAAGGTTCTACGTCTTTTGTAACGATGGACTTGGCTCCAATAATCGCTCCATCCCCGACATTTACTCCTGGCATAATTGTAGCGTCTAGTCCAATCCAGACATCATTGCCTATAACAGTATCTCCTTTTAAAGGTAGCATATCCAATGTAGGTGTATACTTTTCCCACCCGTTTCCGAAGATATTAAATGGGTAAGTGGAACCATCCATGCGATGATTAGCTCCGTTCATTATAAAAGTGACCCCAGGACCGATTGAACAAAATTTTCCGATGATCAATCGATCTCCTATAACTTCATAATGATATAAAACCTGATCCTCAAAAAGTTCTCCATTCTTGCTATCATAATAAGTGTACTCGCCAACTATAATATTCGGCTTTGTTAATGATGGTCTAATAAACTGAAGGTTTTTATTTTCATCTATTGGATATATTCTATTCGGGCTAGGACCTTTTATTTTTTCTGACATATACAATACACTCCTTTTTATGAGTTATGTCTAATACGGCCTATTTTATTACACTCTAATGCAAACCAGATATCCCCATTTGGGTCACATGCGATACCGTGTGGTTCTGCTGATGATGTTGGAATTTCATACTCATTAATTTTCCCATCAATAGCAGAAATTTGACCAATTTTATTTGCTCCCCATTCAGTAAACCACATTTCACCATTCTTTCCCGCAGTAATAGCGTGTGGACGTGAATTTGGAGTTGGAATATATCGGGCCTGAACCCAATCGTCTCAAAACACGAACAAATCAATATTTGCGGGGGCATTTGATGTTTTTGACTACGTGTTTGACTACGTTTAATTATAATTCTTGAACACTTAAACCTTTAAACGCTCGTCCTAATGCTATTTCACCGATTTGTTTAATTGTGTTCCTTCCATCATTCATCGTATAGAATTTAACCCCTTTAATTTTTACATCTTCTGTTTCATCCTCAAACATGATTTCAGCTTCATGTTCATTTCGGCTTTCAGAGCCTACCTAACGCTATCCAAGGCTTGATTAGCCATACGGACAACGTGAAATTTATATACAACCACTTTAGCTTGTGGAAGAACGGTATATACTGCATCTTTATAAGGTTTCCACATATCCATTGTGACGTATTCAATGTAATGTCTGTCTCCTATCTCTGTAAGGCGTTGAATGACTGTTTCCTTGTTACGATTAGGCTTAATATCGAAAATGGTTCTACGCTCTACGTTGGTCAATACAAGACGAGGTTTACGGATGATATATATTTCATCAATCCCAAGCCATTTAGGAGTCTCAAATTGGTATTGTCGTGGGCAAATCCATGATTAGTTGCTTTCGTGAGTCATGTTTGTAAAGTTTGTCAAATCCACATTCTGGACAACGTTCGGGTGGATCTATTGCTTCCACTTTAAACATCATATCAGTTTCATTTTCCTGCGATGGTTCAATTGCTTTAAGGTCTGGTAGAAATAATAGATCCGTCATTTTGTTTGTCCTTTTCTGTCCTTTAGTCGTACATAGTCACAATTATTCCATCCATATTGTCACCCGAAATCTTATACTCTTGATTTTTCGGTATATGAATAGTCATGTTTTCGGAAAACGAATGATAAGAAACGGTATATTTTTTACCATCAAATTCAGCAGTAACTTTCTTTTTCTCTTTGAGATAATCCAAATACTCTTCTAAAACAAAATTCTTTTCCTTCATAATCACGCTATGAGGTAAACCAACATAGCGAATATGCCAAGGTTCGTATTGAATTCCCGTAATGTCCGTTTTATCCTCTGGATAACGTAAAATGAATCCGTATTTCCAAGCATTTTTTTCTATCCATTCTCCTTCAGGTGCTTTATCCATCGTCGTTTGAGTAGTTCCTACATCAAGCGCTAACCCCATATTATGTTCGCTATATCCGGCAGGCAAAGCAACATCAGGGCCCGATTCTTCATAAAGTTTCCTTTGCTCATCTAAGCTTCGATAGCCACTAGTAATCCAAAAATTATCAACTCCCTCTTTTTCTGCGGCAGCAATCATTTCCGAAAATTCATGTGCTATATCCTCTGACAAATAAATATTGTTATATAACAATCCATATCCCTTCACCAATTCATTGTGTGTAAAAAGGTTCACGACATCTGTTTTAATACCTTCTTGGCGAACAGGATATTCACTATTGACCAAAAGCAGATTACCTTGATAGATTTGTTCTTCTGTAATCTTTATTGTTTGGATATTATCAAAATCCTCTCCTTTATCATTTTCCTGTTGAATATCTTCTCGTACTTCTACTTTTGGTTCAAAAAAAGAGCCATTAATTATGAAAACAAAACACAAGCCCACTATAAATAAAATTAAAAATCCCCACTTCTTCATTTTTAGCTTCCTCCTAATTCTTCCTTGTTTAAAAGAATAGCTAAAACTTTTTAAAAAAAGAGTGGGGTAAATCTTAAATTTTTCTTAAATCAAGTATTTGAATTTATTCCATCTCCATTATTTCTTAATGTTTGACTTCCCTTTGGTAAACGGACTTCAAAAACTGTCTGAGTTACACTACTTTCAACAGTAATTGAACCGTTATGTTGCTCCACAATATTCTTCGCAATAAACAATCCAAGACCAGCGCTATTTTTGTTTTGAGTTCTTGCTTTGTCTCCAGTATAGAGCATATCAAATAGATGCGGGAGGTCCTCCGGAGGAATACGATCACCATAATTCACAACTTGTACAACAACTTCCTCCGACTCAATAAAGCCGTTAATGTCTACAAACTGACCGTCGTAACCATACCGAGTCGCATTCATCAAAAGATTTTCAAACACACGTGCTAAAAGCTCTCCGTCACCGATAATAGGTAAGTAGGGAGGCAAGTTCATTCGAGCGGTCAAATTATTTTTCGTGAAGACAGGATATAATTCTTCTTTCAATTGATGAAGGAGGTCACTTAAATTAATGTACTTTTGTTCAATTGGCAACATGCCATAGTTCATTCTCGTTATTTCGAATAATTCATCAATTAGACTTTCTAAACGTTGAGATTTAGTAAAAGCAATTGTCAAAAAATGTTTGACTTGTTCCTCCGTCAAATTCTTATCATTAAGGATTAAATCTAAATAACCTAATACGGAGGTGAGCGGTGTACGCAGATCATGAGCTAAATTTACGACTAACTGATTTTTACTGCTTTCCGAAAATTCCCCTTTTTCAATGGCCTGTTTCAATATTTCACTAGCCAAATTAATATCTTGCGCAATATCCCTAAATTCGTCATTTGAATGAATTTCAACACGGTGACTAAAGTTGCCATTAGCGAGATGATGAATTCCGTTTGAAATCTTATTAAAGTAGGTCAAATAGCGCCTAGTGAGTAAAAAGAAGAACAATATCGAAAGTGGGATAAAAATTAGTAAAAAAAAGTTAATGTCCCCAATTTGTCTAATGATTCGGCGAAAATGGGCTAACGGACTTTCATAATCAACTACAGTGTAATAAAAAAATTGAAGGACTTTATAAATGATATACGTGATTGTACCCGAGAGAAACATACTTAAGCCAAATGTTATAATCATTTTTGCACGAAAACTTCTTGAGAATTTAGCCATTGAATGTATACCCAACGCCCCACACAGTTTTAATCCATTTGTTTGTTCGTTTATTTTCTCTAAGCTTTTTCCTTATTGTACGAACATGGACCATAACGGTATTACCGCCCTCAAAGTATGCTTCGCCCCACACCTGCTGAAAAATATCTTCTACACTGTAAACCTTCTTTGGATGACTAGCCAGTAAATACAAAATATCAAACTCCTTTGGTGTCAGCTCAATGTTTTCACCATATAGAGTAACCGTGCGTTGATCAAGGGAAATCACTAGTCCACCAAATTCCAAGTTCGTATTATTATCATTTTGGGGATGATTCAGCTTTATAAAGCGTCGTAACTGAGCATTTACCCGAGCAACCAATTCAATAGGGGTGAAAGGTTTCGTTATATAATCATCAGCTCCAATTACAAGCCCTTGTACTTTATCAAAATCAGAAGTTTTGGCACTTACAAAAATGATAGGCATATTATATTGTTCGCGAATACGACGAGTTACCTCATATCCATCCATTTTCGGCATCATAATATCCAAAATCAGCAACTCAAATGCCTGATTCTCCACAACACGAACTGCCTCTTGTCCATCTGATACTTTAACAACATGGTACCCTTCTTTTTCTAAATGGAACGCAATAAGATCAGCAATTTCCTCATCATCTTCAGCAATTAATATCGAAATATCTCTCATCTTCCCACTCCTAAATAAACAAAGCTTTTTTAACTAAATTTCCCGTTATCATAATTACAATTCTTAACAATATCATTGAAAATACCGTATTTTCCTTTATTGTGCTACTCCACAATCTGGTCTGGTCGTTGAAAAAAAGCTAATGGCGCTAAAATTGTTCCATCTCGGCATTGTCTACTTCAGATAAAGTAGGCTTTGATGGTCTGTTTCCATTATCCAATTTTACTTTTCCTGCATCATCCGCTAATCTGCATAACTCTGATTCAAGATATTGTATTTGTGTTTTTGTGATATAATCGTCTTTTGAAGTAAAAACAATGGCTTCATCCCAAAATTCTTTTTGTTTTCCTCCCAAAGAATGTGACTTTAATCGTTCCTCGACGATTTCGCCTTCTCCTATATAAACCGTTGTTTCTTCCGGTGTTGCGATATCATTTCCAATCAATAAATAACAGCCTGCTTTTCGTGATTCTTCTCTTAGTAAAAACTCTTTTAGTTTTGATCTAGGAAAGATGGTCGTGTATATCGTCATATTGGAGATTTCTACCGTTCTAAGTCCATTCGGATTCCCATCGACTAAAAACAAACGTATTAATTTCCCTGACACCTCAATCACTCCAATATGTTTAAACATTTAAACGTGAATTACGGGAGTGTTTATTGACTTCGTTTATTTATAACTCTTGAACACTCAAACCTTTAAACGCCCGTCCTAATGCGATTTCCCCGATTTGTTTCATTGTATTTCTTCCATCATTCATCGTATAAAATTTAACCCCTTTAATTTTTACATCTTCTGTTTCATCTTCAAACATGATTTCAGCTTCTTGTTCGTTTATATAGAGCAGTAAGTCCTCTTTCCACTGTTCCTCTTCCATATCCCTTCCTTTTGGTTCAATAAATATTTGGACGATGAAATCGGCATTTTTTAAGTACAAAATAAAGTCTGGTTGAAATCCTTCTAATCGTATCTCATTATGATCATATCCAAATTGATGTAATTTTAACTGGTGATTTTTTGCCGATTCACGATGCATATTTTCGTCCATTCTGATGAGATACACGTCTGAATACTGTTCTTTAAACTCATTCACTCGTTCGCCGATTCGATCGATTAACTGTTTTTCCGTTTGGTTAATAATGGCTGAGTCATAAACAAAATAATCTTCTTTCATTTCAAACCGCTGTACTTTTTGTGGGTTTGTATCCATTAAGATTCTTGACGTATCGTAATTAGGAACACGTTTTCGATAGTTCGAGATATACTCCTTGATTGGATAGCCGATAAATTTATTCGTGCCACGACGTTTGTTATAGCCGGCTTTAATTTTTTTTGCCACATCCATGAAGTATGCTTCTAGTATCTTAAGTTTTTCATTCGGTCGAAGATCATCTTCTGTCATCGAACGTGGAACGATGGCATAAACCGTCCGATTGTACAGATTTAACCAATTTTCACCTAAAAACTGTTCTCTTGATTTGAGTAAAGGGATGTATTTTTTCAAATTATGAAAGTGATAGAATGAGATACGATTCATCACTTTATTGACATAACGTTTATCAAATTCAACGGCAACATGATGGGTATTCGTCACATCGCCTGTTACTTCACGATCTTTATAATCTAATTCTTGAGAAGAGAAAAGATAAGGAATCATAATATCTTTTTTGTTATCTACGCCATACTTTTCCAGCGAATCATAATAATCATCACTCACTTCAACGGTTTCGTTATAATAGATTTTCCCGTATTTCCATACATCCGTTTGTTTAAAACTTCTTTTTACTTTTACATTCAGTAACGGATTTTTTTCATCCGTGCCTGTCGGTAAATTCATTTCGTTTAACGATTCGACTAAGTTTTTCAAGTATTGTGGTTCATTAATGGTATGATAGTGAATTGTTTCTAAAATAAGGCTATCCTTGCTGTCGTCTTCAAATCGCCTTTTATAAGATCTTTCACCATTTAATAGAAACGGATAATATCTTGCGCCTCGACCGATTAATTGAGCCTCTGACATCGTTGTTGCTTTCGTACCTTTCACTTTTGGATCATCACTGAGCCGAACAATATCGTACAGATTCAGTACATCCCATCCTTCGGTCAGTTTCGCCACGGCAAAGATAACACGATATAAGTTCGTCGGACTTTCCAAGCTATTTAACGCATCGTATTGACCTTTTTCAAGTAACCCTGTTCGATCGGTATCATTTGCATTAATAATCCGGGTAGGCGCAAATTCCCTTTTAATTTCACGAACAATTTCCGTTAACTGGTCATCATGCTCTCGATAATATTGATGAGCGAATGCTAACGTTTCACTGTCCTGTTCCATTGTAATTTGTTCTTGTCTTGCTAAAAACTCTCTCAATGAATCGGCTGTCAATGCCTCAATCATCTCATTAAATTTTTCATTCGCTTCGTTAGAGGCGTCAATTCGCTGTGATTTAAACATAACAACAGGTTTAATGTATGTGCCATATTGGTCAAGTGCATATCTTCTTCGATACTCGCTTAATAAAACAACATTCAACATGTTTTCAATATCTGCGTTACTGGATTGAATTCGTTTGACGTTTTTTGAGTATTTATCTTGAATGAACCGATCCAGCGCGTAACGATAGATCACTTTATCTTTATATTTTTCATAAATGTTTTTGTTATCTAGGTCAATCGTCGCAGTAAATTCTAACAAGAGATTATCTTCTCTTGCATTTAAAATGGTGGAAATGGCGCTTTCCCATGATTGCTCGGTTTCTTTTTCCGATTTCGTCGTTGCGGAATAATGATGAGCCTCATCACCTAGTATAACGACTTTATGTTTCGCATAATCTTCCTCCCCCATCGCGTTTTCTTTTTGAGTATAAATGTCTGTTGCGACACTCTGAACGGTTGCTAACTTTAAATAAATCGTATTCTTACTTTGGTTTTTAGGAAAGGACTGCACTTGCCGTATTTCAATTCTTTCTCCATCGATTTCAATCTGTGGTTTGTATAAATATTTTTCAGAAGCTTTATTCGTTAAGTTATCGATCGTCTTGTTTAACACGCCATTCGTATTCACTAAAAATAAAAAGTTTTGGTAACCGTGTTCTTGGTATAAATACAGGATTAACCCTGCCATCAAATCCGTTTTTCCACTGCCTGTCGCCATATGAAATAAGACGTGGTTTATGTTTCGATGACGAAACGCTTGACTCACTTGCGAGTAATGAAAAAATCGCAGTGCAGCCCTTTGGTAGTATCTGAATGTATGTACCATGTTTTCAGCAATGTAGTCTGGTGTAGACCACATACCTTCTTCGTTAAATAGACTCTGATCCAGTTTTATTAATTCATCATATAAAGGCAAGGGTAACTGTTTTCTTTTTTTCCGCTTTGACATAATTATTCCTCACCCTCTTCATAAAAGCTTTTATTAAAGGCATAATCGCTATCACTAATTAGATCGCGAACATGTTCGTCATCGATTTCAGAATAATTATAATACAGCTGGTTTTTGTCGATGATTTTGATCAAGCATCGTTTTTGGTCATCTAACGATAATTCATGTAACGTATCTTTTACTTTTTCCAAATCAACTCTAAAATCAATTTCCGCTTCTTCTAACATAAAATTGAATACTTTCTGTAATTCATTATGGTTTTTAGCGTCTCTAATTGCCCTTATAAACCCACGGTTTTTTTCCATTAATTCTACGTAAACAAAACTTCCTCCACCTTGCCAGTTGACATCTTTAGAAATTCCTCCTTGTTCGCCTTCAATTACCTTTTGAAGTCGCGGAATAGAGACAGTGTTTATATAATCCATTTGTTCGATACCGATATATCGACGGTTCATTTTATGGGCAACCGCCTGAGTTGTAGCAGATCCCATGAAAAAATCTAGTACAATATCTCCCTCGTTACTAGCTAAATGTATAATTCTATTTAAGAGCTTCTCTGGTTTAGGTGTAGAAAAAGGAGCTATATTTTCTATAGCGTTTACCTCTTTCTTTGCGTCTTGGTTATTACCCACTTCAGAATGTTTCCAAATTGTCATTGCTGTAATACCATCTTTTACCTCGGATAAAAACTTCTTTAGACGAGGTACATTATTTCCTTTTTCTCCAAACCATATTCTATTATCATCAATCAATTCCTTCATTCTTTGTTTAGAAGTATTCCAACTCCTTCCTTTTGCAGGTTTTATAACTCTACCACTTGGAGTAGTTATTGGATAATCGTATTCTTCTGAGTAGGTTTTTACTGTCAAATCACTTGATGTCCAAGGTCCTCTAGGGTCATTGTCAGGATTACTATATCTACTATTCATTTCTTCACTTCTTGGCAGTAACTTTGGTCTCCAAAGTTCTTTATTCTTTGAAAAGACAAGTATATGGTCATGACTATCGGAAAGCCAAGTAGCGTCATTTTGTGGAGAGAACTTTTTTCCCATATAACATTGTTTACAAAATTCTCTCTTCCAAAAACCTCGTCGCATAAAATTTTAAGATAATGACACTCATCATCATCAATATTCACCCAAATAGAACCCTTTTCAGATAATAACTCCCTTACAATTTCAAGCCTATTTTTCATAAATGTAAGCCATGTTGAGTGTTTAAATCGGTCGTTATATTTGAAACTGTCTGACCCCGTATTATACGGTGGATCAATATAAATTAATTTTATTTTTCCTGCATATTTCTCTTTCAACGTATGTAATGCCAACAAATTATTCCCTTTAATAATCAAATTATCGTCTTCACTAAAGCTGTTTACTTCTCGTACACCATCTTGATCGTATTTTTTGGCGTTTACTAATATCTTTTTATCTAATAAAACATCAATCTCTTCTTTCGCAATCACTTCATTTAAAAAAGGCTCGTCTGGTCTCAAATCATCTTTATCTGTATCTTCTTTCGACATACTTGCTTTTAAAATGGTGTCTTTATAAGGGAAATCTAATACGACATCGGTTGATTCATCGATAAACTTGCCGCCAGCGGTTAAACCGATTTTTTTCGAGTACTTTGTAAACGAATCTTGCCAATACTCGTCTGCTTCAAAGAGCTCGATTAACTTATTCGTTTGTAAAACCATATGACCGTTAATCGTGATGGCGAAGTTCTCTTTAATCGTTTCATTCTCAATAAATGCACCTAGTAAATCCTTATCGTAAGCGTCTAAATCTTGAATGACTTTACTTTTATTCAATTGTCCTTCAATCATGTATTTTTCTCCGAACTGTTCCAACACTTCTTTAATTGCTTTATTAATTTTTGTTTTCATGAGTGCCCCTCCGTAAACATTAAAAGATTGATTTATGCTCCCTCTTCTTAAACGCTTCATAATTTAATTCAACAACATCTTTCAATCTTGTACTTATCTCTTGGATTAACTGTTCAGCATCGTCTTTAATATCCCTGTAATCCCTATCTTTCTGTTTATCATATGCATCAGCTGAATGAATTCCACCAAATGAAGGGCGGTTACTCTGATGTTCTCTTTCCAGTCGAAAAATATTGTTGCTTAATAACCAATTTAAATCTCTAAAGATTTTTTTAATTATAGGTTTCGTCGTATTGTTCATTCTAGATAATAAATCCAATAAAAATAAAATAATATCACTGTTGTGTTCTTTATTCTCATCTGACAATAGTCCCTGAAGCAACGGTAAGTATTTCGTTTGGAAATAATAGTCATCCAATATTGGAAATTCATTTTTCAACATATGTGCAGATAATGTTTTTTCCTCATCGTCATGATTAATTAACTCTTCAAAATTAGGAATAATAAGCGCTGCCGTGTCTTTTAATCGATTAAAATCCCCCGGTTTATAATGCATTTCTTTTAAAACCTTTTCTAACTCAAAAAATTTTTTTTCGCTAATCACTTCATTTAAATGATAGTAATCAAATATATCTTGTAGATAATCAGCTATATCCCCATAAAGTATCCAGTTACTATCTACTCCTGTTTTTTCAGAAAGCAATTTTAAGTTTTGAGAGCTCGGTACATTAGCTCCTCTCTCCCAAGAACTAATACTACTAATAGGCACATCTAATAATTGACTAAATTCTTTTAACGTCATTTGTTTTTCTTTTCTAATTTGCCGAATCCTTGAACCTATGCTTAGTTTGTTATATTCAAACATATTATCATTCCACTCCTTTATTACATTTTACATTTTTGTTTTACGTACTTTTATTACCATAAATATACCTTCTTCATACTTGTAATTCAAATATTGAACAAAATAATACTTGCAAAACCAAAAATATATGGTACTATGAAAATGAAATTACGGTTTTCGTAAATACATAACGTAAATCGAAAATGCAAGGAGGTGAGAAAATGGCTATCAATATTAAAGATCTGGTCGATGTTTCAAAACTGGGCAAAGAAATGTTATTGGTCGAAGCGCCTTCACCTTATACTCGGTTTATCGATGGTAAAAATACGGGTGAAATCGCGGGTTACAGGTACCCGGTCGTTTTGACGGAATACAATTGGGATAAAATTCAAGTCAAAATCGAAGGGCAAACGCCACAAATTAATCCAGAACAAATCAAAGACGGAAAGCCGATTAAAGTGACTTTTGAGAATCTAGAAGTCAACCCTTTTAGTCAAAACGGCAGAGTTGCGTTATCTTTTAAAGCTTCATCCATTTCTGTAGTGAAACAATAACCGTCATGCTCTAGGTAAATGGCATCGCCATTACCTAGAGCATGATGAAAGGAGGCTGGTACAGATGTTCAGATTGAAAAAGAAACATACTGTCACGTTTAAAAGACGAAGATTGCTCCATATCATTTATGCCTATTCTTTTATCGTTTTATTCTTCGTCACGATTTTTGTATTCGATCATTATTTACTCACGCGTTTTTCATATGAGATTGCTACTATATTTTATCTCATACCAATTATAGCATTCGCATCTCTCACTTTTTACCTTTTTTATACGAGTCGCTATTCATTCTCTAAAATCCAACAAATAAAAGCGAAACTTAGACACGTTATCCTTTTTAATCAATTGTATGTAACGGATAAAGATACCAATCCATACAAAGCCGTAACGTCCATGAAGTTTAAATTTTACTTTCAAAATCATTCATTAATCATTGAATCGTATCCAAACGGAGCGCCTTATACGTTACAACCGGATAGTCTGGCCAAGAAGCTTGAATCCGCTTTATCAATGAACTTAACAGATATAAAACATCGTTCACCTCATTTTGTCACATATGAATTTAGCGTAAATAAACCAGACCGCATTATCGTCAATAAAGCATTATTAAATGATTTTGATCCATTAACAATTCCTTTAGATTCCGAAAAAGATTGGAAGTTTATAAATATTCCACACGCTTTAATCGCTGGAGCGACTGGTTCAGGAAAAACGTTTATGATTTATTATTTAATTTTGCAATTTGCCATTCGAGGGGCTGATATTTTCATAATTAGATCCGAAAAGAAGCGATTTATCCAGTTTAAAATCTAGCATTCCTAATGCTTTAAATCGAATTGCTAGCACTCCAGCAACGATGGCAAAAATATTAAGGGAAGCCAACGATGAAATGAATAAACGTTATGAGACGATGTTTAATAAAACCGATGTCGAATTGGGTAAAAATTATAATCATTATAACTTGAAACCGATCGTTATTGTTTTTGATGAAGTTGCCGCTGCAATGGAAGAAGACAAAAAAATCGCCAAAGAAATCGATTCATATTTAAAGCAACTCATTCTAAAAGGCAGGCAAGCGGGGATATTCATGATTTTAAGTACTCAAAAACCGAATGCAGAAGCTGTATCAACGGTCATACGTGATCAAATCGGATTAAGGATTGCTTTAGGTCAACTATCGAAAAGTGGATATCGGATGACGTTAGGTGACGAATGGGATGAATTGCCTTCAGCCGAAACCGGAACTGGAAAAGGATTCGTATTTTTAGATGGTGAAGGGTGGACTTTACCTAGACCCTTTGAAGCTCCGTATCTGAACTTTGAAGGATTAAATTATCGTCAAGAACTGTATTCAGCAATGATGAATAACAGATAGTTTGCTTCGTCGTATTCGACCGTAGAAAAGTGATGACTGCTACGTCAGTAGCAGAGTGGAACGGTCAAGCGGAGCGGTCACTTTTCTAACGGTCGAGAGCTTGAGCGTAGCGAAAGCTGTTAACTTGTTATATATGCAAATTTGAAGAGAAAAAGGTGGTGTTTAAACATGGAAAATTAAAGTATTACAATACAAAAATAATTGAAACCAGTTTTACAGAAGTATACGAGTATGAAGAAGTGACTGGCTATGGATTTACACGTCCATCAAATGAAACGAATAGGGAATATATAAAGTTTGAAGATGCTTCATACGAAGAGAAAAGTAAACGTGTGGAACGAATGAAGAAATATCATAAAAATGAACGTTGGGAACTCGGTCGATTGATCGATGCAAACTTTGATCATCGAACTAGTTTTTTAACCTTAACATTTAAAGAAAATATAGATGACATTCAAAAAACGAATTATGAATTTAATAAATTTATAAAGAGATTGAATTATAAAATATATAAATCGAAAGAAGCAAAGTTAAAATATATTGGTGTGTGGGAGTTACAAAAAAGAGGAGCGATCCATTATCATATTGTTTTGTTTTCTGTACCTAAAATTCCTTATAAAGATTTGAAAGAAATCTGGCCATACGGGTCAGTGAATATAAAAAAGATTAATGTAGATCAGAGAGAAAATATTGGTCGATATATAAGTAAATATTTTGAAAAAACATTGGTGATCCGCAATTACTTGTAAAATTCATGAATAAAAAAAGAGTGTTTAAGTCCAAAAACTTAAAGCAACCAAAAATAAGATTTGAATTAAACGAGGAATGGAAGACATTTTCAGATGACGAGGTTTTGTTCCAAAAAACGTACACAGGTTACAAAAAAGTCGGTGGAGGATACCAGGAATATCGTATTCGATACACAAAACTGAAGCATAGGAGTGATAATAAATGACACAACAAATTGATTACGATATTATACAGTCTATTAAGGACCAGTTAGAAATATATTTTAACAAAATGAATCGGCATCAAGAATGGCTCGACCTGAAATCAGGCGCTAAATATGCCAATGTCTCTTACAATACATTTATGAAATTTCGGCAAATGGGTTTAAAGGTTGCTGAAATTGATGGGGTAAAAAGGGTGAAAAAATCAGAGATAGACCGATTTTTACAAGAGCATAGTTTTTAGCGCATTGTGGGTTTATCTCATAAATGAGTATAATGGTTTATGAGGTAAACCCTCTTTTTAATCATTTGCCCCCGCAATTGATTAGAGGAGGTTTTACTAAGTGATTAAACAATACAAATTGACAAATGGGGAGATTAGATATGAATTTCAAGTTTATTTAGGAACAGATGAAGCCACAGGAAAACAAATGCGAACAACTAGACGCGGTTTTAAAACGAAAAAAGAAGCGGAACTAGCATTGGCACGAATTAAATTACAGGTCGCAAGTGGCGAGTTTAGAAAAGAACGGGCAGAAACATTTAAAGAAGTTTATGAGTTGTGGTTACTTCAGTATGAAAACACTGTAGAACAAAGCACGTTTGTAAAAACGGTTAGCTTATTTGATAATCATATCCTTCCTAGCATTGGTGAATATAAAATTGAAAAAATTACGGTTGATATATGCCAGAAAGCTGTAAACGATTGGGCGAAAAAACTTAAAAACATTAGTAAGGTTAAAGCATATGCTTCTCGAGTATTTAACTTTGCTGTCAAACGTGATTTTGTTCAAAAAAACCCGTTTGATTTAGTCGAGCTTCCAAGAAAAAGGAATAAACAATTACCTGATGAAACAGACGAAAAGAACTTTTACACTCGTGAACAATTAATTGAATTTCTTTCATGTTTGGAAAAAGAAACAAACGTGAAAGCATACGTGCTATTTCGTTTGCTCGCATTCAGTGGCATGAGAAAAGGAGAAGCGTTAGCGCTGACATGGCGCGACATAAACTTTAAAACAAAAGAAATACGCATTAACAAGGCGCTTTCTCGTGGGAAAAACAGTAAGCTTTATATCAAGTCAACAAAAACGAATGAAGCTCGAACGATAAAGATGGATGAAAAAACAATGGGCGTATTAAGGATGTGGAAAAAGAAACAGAAAGAAGATTATTTCAAGCTTGGTTTTAATACATCTAAACCATCTCAACTCGTTTTCAGCAATGAGAAGAATGAATTTATACAACCGTCAAAAACTCGTGAATGGATACTATACGTTCAAGAGAAATACAATTTAAAGAAAGTGACGACACATGGTTTACGTCATACCCACTGTTCGCTTTTATTTGAAGCAGGTGCTACGTTAAAAGAAGTACAAGATCGGCTCGGTCACAGTGATATAAAAACGACAATGAACATTTACACACATGTTACAAAAAAAGCTCAAGAACAAGCCATACAAAAGTTTTCAAGCTATGTAAATCTGTAAAAAACGACGACATTTTGACTACGTATTTGACTACGTTTAAATGAAATAAATTGAAATTCCATGAAAAAGAAAAAGCATCAAATTCCTTTCATATCAAGGAGTTTGACACTTAATAAAAATCATTGAAACTGTATGGTGGAGCCCGATATTCTCTAATCTCACCATCAGTAGTAATTCGACCTATTTTATTTCCCATAATTTCTACAAACCAGATTGCACCATCGTTGCCATTAGTAATACCTACTGGGGCTACTGCTTGTGTTGGTAGGGGATATTCAGTTATTTTTCCTTTATCCGTAATTCTTCCAATTGAATTATTTTGGTTCTCTGTGAACCAAAGTGCGTTATCCAAACCTAATGTAATAAATGTAGGATAAGACCCCTTATTTGGTAGGTCATATTCATATATAGTACTATCAGCCGTCAACTTTCCTATCCGGTTTCCATTCATCTGAGTAAACCATATTTCACCATTTGGACCTTCAGTTATTCCATAAGGACCAGAATCAGGCTGTGGCAATGGATATTCTGTAAAATCACCTGTTATTGTCATTTTTCCTATTTTATTGGCTCCATTCTCTGTAAACCATATATCACCACGGGAAGAAACAGTTAAGCACATTACTTTAGCGTTAGGGGTTGGAACTGTATACTCTCTTATTCTGCCATTTTGATCTATACAGCTGATTTTATTTGCTTTATGTTGAGTAAACCATACATTTCCGTCTTTTGCTGAAGCTATCCCATAAGGTCCAGAGTTAGTTCTTGCAATCATATATTCTGCTATATTCATACTAAATTTCCTCTATATTTTTAATCGATTTCTTAAATTATTACGTTTATTAATCAACATTTGGAATTCTTGTTCTAGTTTTCCTGAAGACTTACTATTTAGTTCACTAATGATTTGAGTCAGTTTGACTTCAACTTTTAGGAGTTCATCTTTAATATAATCATGTTCTGTCTTCTGGTTCCTTTCTTTAAATTCTTTATAACTTCCAGTGAACTCTGTAACCTTTTGCTGAGAAATTTCAATAATTTTAGTTGCAATATTATCAACGAAACGGCTATCATGTGAAACAAAGATGACTGTCCCTTCATAGTTCATTAATAACCTTTCTAGTGCCTCAACAGTTTCAATATCTAAATAGTTTGTTGGTTCATCCATTACTAATACATTCATATCACTCAAGAATACTTTTGCAAAAGCTACTTTTACCCTTTCCCCACCACTTAATACTTCAATAGACTTATATACATCTTCACCAAAAAAATGTAACCGAGCAAGTACTGTACGGACAATATCTTCTGGATAAGGAGAGGTGGATTTTACATTTTCTAATATAGTTTTCTTGTTTTCTAAAATATCAATCTTTTGACTAAAGTACCCGATTTTTACTGCTGGCGATATGGATACTTTTGGTACTCTTAATAAAATCTGTTTCAACAATGTTGTTTTTCCAGACCCATTATTACCAATAATTGCAACCTTTTCACCACCTTTTATAACAAATGAAGCATCTCTCCAAAGCACATGATCTTCAAAGTTTACAGATAAGTTTTTAACACGAACTACATTTCGTCCTAGAATTTGTTCCCCATTCGGCAAATTCATTTTTATTGCTGGCAGTTCTTTTGGTTTTTTAACATTTTCCAATTTTTCTACACGTGTTTCCAGAGCCTTAATGTTTTGATGCATTTTCTTTTGTTTAGTCGCATACTCCATTTTATATAAGCGAGATTCAGATGTACCCATTCGCTTTGAAGGTGGCTTAATCATTTTTTTAGCATTTTGCTCTTTTAGTTTTGTAGCACGTTCCAATTGTCGTTTCTTCGTTATAAACTTTTCATATTCGTCTTTTTGTTTTCGCCGGAGTAATTCCTTTTGCTCCACATAATTTGTATAGTTACCGATAAATTCCTTAATGTTCCCTTCTTCTATTTCCCAAATTTTTGTGCAAATTTGATCTAAAAAATAACGATTGTGTGAAACAAGGACAATTGTTCCACGATATCGAATGAAATGTTTCTCAAGTTCTTCTATACTACGGGCATCAAGGTTTGTTGTTGGTTCGTCTGCAAATAAAATTTCTGCCTTAGTAGCCAATGCTTTGTCAATATAACACTTTGTTATTTCACCACCACTTTTAAAGGTATCCATCTTTTGCAATTGAGGTAAATAATAGCGGCTTACAGTTGTCATAACTTCTCCTTTATCTGCTTCGATTTCACCAGACAATATGGACAATAATGTTGTTTTTCCACTTCCATTACGATCAACTACACCAATTCTATCCATATTATGAATATATAATTGGTCAATATCTAAAAGTTTACGGTCTTTTATTGTTAATTCAATATTCTTAGCTTCAAGAATCATTACTTGAGCCCTCCCTTCATACATAACAAATAATGTACTTCATACACTTTTTTATTAAGGCAAACAATTCTTATACTTACTCTCAATTTTTACTTAAGAAAACAAAAAACCTCCTATCATTTCTGAATAGGAGGCACATAATTAATCGCAAAAAGAAAACACTTAAACAATTAATTTACATATACTTTTTGATTATAATAATGTACATTATTAATCCTATTCAGAAAATTGTTGTCATCATTCGTTGACTTCTGAATAGGAAAGAATACAAAAATATTATTTAATCCTGAAATATTCATAGCTACAAATCCCATTTGATAAAATTTGTTAAATTAGTTGAACATAACGGTATTTAATTAAGAACCGTAGCCAATTCATAAAATAACTGAATTTTCAATAGAACAACTCTGGTATTTTGGGCATACTTCCCCCTTGACTGAAAAATTTATTTTTTTCAGTTATGAGAAGTATTCTATTGGTCATTCCAATTGTAGTTTTTGAATTCGATTCAGTACATCCCAAAAGAAATTTTGATACACAAAACTCGATGATAGTTTGAAGTAAAGGGATCTACCTGATTTCACGACTTTACTTGCCGCTTTAATTAACCGAGTACGTATCGTATCAATTTGCATAGTTTTTTGACCTTCCGGAAAACAAAGAGTTCGTAACCAATTGGTCAAATTATATGCAAGAAGTGTTAACATCATTTTTACTTCGTTCACTAGAAAAGCGTGGCTATTCATATGATCAAAGTAAAAGCCATTTTTTGCTTCTTTGATATAGTTTTCCATCGTCCCTCTTTTTTGATAAGCTCGGACGATATCTTGAGGAAAAGCTAATTCAAAGTTAGTAACAAAAAAGGAATGGGTAAAGAACAGCTCACCTGCAGGACGTACCGATTGAATAATCACCCTTCTTGGTTTTGACCATGATTTTGCTTGGTAAATCGTTTCTTCATAATAGGTTTCCGTCTTGGAAACATCTAAAGGTGCGGAAGAAGGATGGTATTCCTTCGCTAAACTTTGTAGTTGTGAATTCGATTTCAACCGAATAATATACAAAACAGATTCTTCTTCACACAGATCGTATAATCCCGGAACAGCAAACCCGCTATCTCCACGAAGAAACAGGGTAGTTTCCGGAAACATTTCGTTATAATGTTTAATGAGAGGCCGAATAAATTCCACCACACCATTTGATGTATAAACATTTCCGGGACGGAGTTGTGCTTTCAAAAAGTCACCAGTCGCACCATCAAAGGCGACTAATGGATGAAAACCCATCGTGCCATAATGAGTATTATATGACGAAGATTCTTGGTCCCCATATGTATCCGAATGAGTCGAATCCAAGTCGATAAATAACTCTTTCGATTGTCGAAAACAATGAATCTTATCAAGCATTTCTTGGTTAGCCAGATTTAATTGTTCAATTGAATCTTTATCAAATCGTGTATAAAAGCGAGACAAACTGGGCTGGGAAGCAAGTGTTGGAGTTTCAATGATTTCCTTAAACACAGGATCATGAGTCAACTGATCAGCCGCATCATCTTCCGCATACCCGGCAATGATTTGATAGACTTTTTGACGTAACAAGTTTTCATTTGAATGAAGATAATATTTCCTTGAATCGTTAAGTCTCAAGTACTTAACTAAAGTCTTTGAAAAACCAATTTTTTCATCGAATTCTCTAAAAAGAAACTCACCTGTATCGGAGGAAAGAGAACCTCCATCATTTGACAATTTAATTTTATGATTGAAATCAAGTGTTTTTTGCGTTAAAGTAACCATATAAAAAGTCCTTTTTGTTTGGTTACTTTAACTTTAACAGAAATGGATTCTTTTTTCATTTTTTTAATGAATTACAATAAAGCCGAAAAGGCTTGGTAATCCATAAGTTATAATAAGTTTCTGAATTTCTGTGAATAATTCAGGTAGATATT
Source organism: Oceanobacillus sp. MO10714A (assembly GCF_037072045.1). Lineage (NCBI taxonomy): Bacteria > Bacillati > Bacillota > Bacilli > Caryophanales > Bacillaceae > Oceanobacillus > Oceanobacillus sp. MO10714A. Next base: position 36,942 of record NZ_JAXHDC010000034.1, read on the forward strand.
GATTAGTCACTTAAATATTGTAATTTTATTAGTATAGCCATGAAAAACTCGGGATCCCGATGAGGAAAACCCGAGTTTCTATTTGGATTTTGTGCTGAAAAAGCAAATGTTTATTATTACAGAATTGGTGGTGAAGTTAGCAAGAGTTTATTATGACAGTCAGGTGTTTATTCGTGATCTACATAGTAGAAAAAATAGATCCAGAAACAAGAATTATAAGTCACTTATGGATTATTTGTTTGCAAAGTTCTTCACTCTTTCATCTACTCTAGTTATCAACTATAATGACAGTTCTGAAGTATTTTTTACATGGATAATAATTATTGGATATTAAAGGATCAATTCACTATTGGGTCCGACCAAATTATTTTATCCATATTATAAATATCAGAGAAGAGTTGAAAAAGATTTATTTTCATATATATACTTATGGATTTTGCATAGAGTGTGATTTGGGATTGAAAGCCACTATTGGATGCTGCTTAAAAAACATAGAACTACATATTGTTTTTCCCGTTAAACTTCCTCGTTCTTTTTTCAGAAACCGACTATTTAGCGGTGAGAAAGTTACATTCCAGCTAATCCTAATTCTTTTTTTGCCATCTGAACATATTCATCCATACCAGATATTAAAGCGAATTCAGCAATTTCAACTGGAGAAGCTGCATTTAATTCAATGATATGTTCCTTCATCTCATGCCAATGGTATCCTCCAGCTTCTTTGTATGCCTCTATAAGTGCATCAAGACCTTCTTCACCAAATACTCTGTAATGGCCAACAAAATCAGTGGAAATATCAGCTATCTTAGCTTCCGTCCAATCAATTAACCCCGTCACACTTCCAGACTTTTCAATGAGAATATGTCCTGGGTGCAAATCTCCATGAATCATTCCTGTTTCTTTTGGCCACATTTCTTCATCGTTCAGCCACGACTGCCACCTATTCCATAACACCTCTCCCACCCCAAATTTCTCTTTAACAGCATCCATTCGGTCTTGCATGATTTGTTTTACTTCCTCTGGTGTTTGAACGACAATTCCAACTTCTTCCGCTTGTTTTTGCGGAATGCGATGAAGCATCGCCAATGTTTTTCCTAGTGTCCGATAAAATTCTTCTGGAATATTATTTTCATCAATTTCAAAAACATAGGCTTGTGCTTCAGGGTCAATGGTTCCTGCTGGAATACCTCGTAGCTTTTTATAGGCGATCAGCTCTTCTGTGTATATTTCCCAATCGGGAGCTTCAAAATCAGCGTACTGGTTTATTAGGTCCAATGCTGTCTTTTCTGCTTTCGTTCTAGGGAATACATCAGGTCTCCTTGGGATACGTAGCACCCATTCTTTTTCTTCCTGATCCTTGGCAAATACAACCTGAAAGTCTAATCCGGATTCATTAAACTCCATAGAGTCCTCTATCAATTGAAGACCATGTTTAACTGCAATTTCCAATACTTCATTTTTTGTTTTACTCATTACGCAT
>NZ_JAXHDC010000035.1:0-36985 GCF_037072045.1 Oceanobacillus sp. MO10714A
ATATATTTCATGTCTGGTAGCGATAGCGGAGAGGTCACACCTGTTCCCATACCGAACACAGTAGTTAAGCTTTCCAGCGCCGATGGTAGTTGAGACTTTGTCTCTGCGAGAGTAGGACGTTGCCAGGCGATAAAAAATGGATTACTTTTGTAATCCATTTTTTTATTATCGCCGAGCGGTCTTTGTGAAGCTTAGTCGTCCTTATACCCTTGGTGAAAGTCAACATTAACTTATATAGTGCAAATGAAAAACGTGGCTCTTATAAGAACCACGTTTTTTTGTTGCCCAATAAGCTTTCCAAATGGGACGATTCAAATGGGAACTATTTCGTTCATGAGGAAGACGATTTACCCGGCATAATTTGTTGCATCATTTGCCCGATGCCCTGATTATTCCCGCGGCTCATCGAATAGAACGTAGCAGCACCAACACCGATTGACGCGATTAGCGGTAGCCAGATTCCATTTTTCATTTTTTATCCATCCCTTTCTGTCTAAGCTATTAGACAGTTATAGTGTTAGCTACTTGGTTGCAATCATACGAGGCAGCTATTGGAAATTAGCAGTCAACAACATCTAAGGTCTCCCGAAGGACCAGGTTAGCTCCATGCGGCATTCATACCGGCAAGGCGCCCGGTGACAAGGGCAGAGGTGATGTTATAGCCTCCGGTGTAGCCGTGGATGTCGAGTATTTCTCCGCAGAAGAATAATCTGTCCATCAATTTTGATTGCATTGTGTTTGGCACAATCTCTTTAATGGAAACCCCACCACCTGTAACGAAAGCTTTTTCCATCGGAAGAGATCCATCGACTTTAAAGGAAAATTGTTTAATCACTTGAGCAAGTGCACGGACATTCTCTTTAGAAAGATGGTTACCTTGTAAGTTCTCATCAAGGCTTAAGGTATCAAGCAAGAATTGGAGGTATCGCTCAGGAATAAGACCTTTTAAGCTGTTCTTAATGGCACGTTTTGGATTATTATGGATGAGTTCGTTTATCTCCTGTCTGATCTTTTCTTGGTTTTTGTCGGGGAGAGCATCGATTTGTAAAGTTACAGCTTGTTCTCTCATCAATTCCTTCACGACAAATTGGGAGCAGCGTAAAATGGCAGGTCCCGAGACCCCGAAATGGGTGAAGAGCATGTCCATGCGATGGGTTATAATTGATTTTCCTTTTTTGTTTAATACAGAAACGGCTACATCCCTTAGCGCAAGTCCTTGCAGGATTCGTTCTTTTATAAAAGATTCCTTAGATGTCAAAGGAACTTCTGTAGGAAAAAGTGTTGTAATCGTATGGCCAGCTTTCTTTGCCCAAGGGTATCCTTCACCATTGCTTCCTGTATGAGGCACTGCTTTCCCTCCGACAGCAATGACAATAGCTTTCGTTTCATATCCATCTCCATTTTCGCCATATACTTTATGAACTGTTTCTCCATAGTCGACCGCTTTAACCGGAGAATTTAATTTGACTTCCACTTGAAGCTTGTTCAGTTGGTCAATGAGGGTATTAACAACCGAAGCTGCTGAATTCGAGGCGGGAAACATACGCCCATGGTCTTCTTCTTTTAAGGCAACTCCAAGGTTCTCAAAGAATTCAATAATATCGTAATTATTAAAAACAGAGAACGCACTGTAAAGAAATTTACCGTTCCCTGGAATATGTTTAATTACTTCATCTTCGGGTAGCCGATTTGTTACATTACAACGACCGCCACCAGAAATGGCAAGCTTTTTACCGAGTTTTTTACCTTTTTCAAGTAAAAGGGTGTGTGCACCGTGCTCGGCTGCAGAGATTGCGGCCATTAATCCCGACGGTCCACCACCAATGACAATAACGTCATAAGTCATTTTATTCACTCCTCTCGTTAGATATCTTACCCTTTCCAGGTGAATCTGAGCAACTTTCTAGGTAAATACATGATAATAAAACAGTTTCAATATCAGTTGAGGCAACTTTGTGGTAAAATAACATAGGTATCTATTTAAGAGAAATACAGGTGAAAACATGTCGAATCTTGTTAGAGGATCATTGCTACTTACAGTAGCAACCTTTCTTTCTAAATTTTTAGGATTGATTTATTTAATACCATTTAACATGTTAGTTGGAGCAGAAGGGGCAACACTATATAATATCGCTTATGTTCCATATAATATTATGTTGAGTATCTCGACTATTGGTATTCCACTGGCAATGTCGAAAACTATATCAAAATACAACGCCCTGGGTGACTATGCGACAGGTAGGCGTACCTTTAAACATGGCACCGTTCTTATGTTTATTACAGGATTTATAGCCTTTCTTATTCTTTATTTTGGGGCTGATATCCTTGCTCATTGGATTATTACGGGTGATGGTTCACAAGGGGCAACAGTCGAGGATGTCGTACTCGTCATCCGTGCAGTAAGCTTTGCCTTAATCATTATTCCTGCTATGAGTATTATGCGCGGTTTTTTCCAGGGACATGAATCCATGGGACCGTCAGCAATTTCAACCGTAACCGAGCAAATTGTGAGGATTGCGTTTGTTCTTGTGTCTGTATTTATTGTTATAGTTATTTTAAAAGGCACGATTGCAACTGCTGTCGGCTTTGCGACATTTGGAGCATTCGTGGGAGCGGTTGGGTCTTGGGTTGTTCTGTTATGGTATTGGAAAAAAAGAAAACCACATCTTGACCGGCTCCTTGAAGAACAGGCTGTGAATAGTGAGTTAACTACAAAAGATATATTTAAGGAAATGCTCAGTTATGCAGGGCCTTTTATTATTGTTGGACTTGCTACTTCACTTTATCAACTCGTTGATTTATTTACCTTTGAACGAGCACTTGTAGCAGCTGGGAATGAGGAAATGTTATGGACGCTAGGGGCAATCAATACATTAGCCCACAAAATCGTCATTATCCCAGGTACAATAGCAACGGGACTTTCTTTAGCGATTCTTCCGGCATTAACCCGGACATTTGCACAGAGAAATATGAAAGAATTGCATAAACAAATTAACCAATCTTTACAAATCGTCCTTGTATTGGTTATCCCTGCTGTAATTGGAATTGCTTGTCTCGCTGATGTGTTTTATGCGTCCTTGTATGGGTTGGATGAGATTGCAACGACAGGAATGCTGCTTGCATGGTATGCACCGGTTGGTCTTTTCTTTGCGTTGTTTACCGTAACAGCGTCGATCTTGCAAGGAATCAATCAGCAAAACTTTACTGTGTTGAGCTTAATGGCAGGATTACTCGTTAAGGTATTACTAAATATTCAGCTGATCCAGTGGTTCGGTGCAAAAGGGATTATATTCGGTACTGGTCTTGCTGTTATTATTGCCGTATGTATTAATTTATTCCGGATTAAGCGGTCGGTTGATTTTCCGTTCCGTCAAGTCACGAAACGGACGATACTTATTTTAATTTTTGGGGCGATTATGGCGCTCGCTATCTTTGTTGTAAAAGCAATTCTTGGTATGTTCATTTCGTATGAAACATCACGTACCGGATCCATTATCGTATTGCTTGCAGGAGTATCTGTTGGCGGGGGAGTTTATTTATGGCTCGCCTATACATCAACATTACTTCATCACGTATTCGGTGATGAAATACCGTTTGTCGATAAGTTATTACGTAAGCTCCGTAAATAATGGAGGGATAGAATGCGGTTAGATAAAATGCTTTCCAATATGGGAGTTGGCACAAGAAAAGAAGTAAAAGCCATGTTGAAGAAAAACCTTGTTACTGTTAATGATGCGTTTATAAAAAATGGGAGCAAGCATATTGATCCTGAAATAGATGTTGTAAAAGTGGACGGCCAGAAAATCGTTTATGAGAAATATATCTATTTGATGCTCCATAAACCGGATGGTATTTTATCAGCCACTAGAGATTATCATTCAAGAACCGTCGTTGATTTAATTGATCCTTATTTCCAACACTTTCAGCCATTTCCAGTAGGGAGGCTCGATAAGGATACAGAAGGGTTATTACTTCTTACAAACGATGGTGATCTTGCACATCGTCTTCTTTCACCAAAGAAAAACGTGGAAAAAACATATTTCGCAACCATTGAGGGAAGAGTAACAGATGAAGATATTCGTAAGTTTAAGGATGGAGTAGATATTGGGGAAACGGAACTCACTAAACCTGCCGAGCTTGTGATTTTACGAAGTGGTTCCATCTCCGAAATTGAACTGACCATTATGGAAGGGAAATTCCATCAAGTAAAGCGGATGTTTGAGGCTGTTGGTAAAAAGGTCACGTATCTGAAACGGCTGCGGATGGGCAAACTAACTCTTGACCCCTCCCTTCCAAAGGGTGAGTACCGCCGCTTGAATGAAGAGGAACTGGCTTATTGTGAGCAAGTGAAGGATGCATAACATGAGGTGAGATAGTGAGCCATTATTTTCTTGGAATTGAGATCCCGGATGATTTAAAGAATTTTTATAATGATTGGCAACAGGAGTTAAAGCCGATTTTCCCGTATAAAAGCTGGACAGATACGCGCGATTTGCATATTACACTTTCCTTTTTAGGAGAGGTGCATCGAGACCATCTCGAAAAGCTTGTGAAGCAACTGGAAATGTTACAGTTTTCCGGTAGCTTTACGCTTTCATTGGAAGGATTAGGTACATTCGGGAAGAGTAACCGTCCGCGTGTCCTGTTTGTCGATGTCCGTCTTAATGAGGAACTCCGGCAATTACAACAGCAGATTGTAAAAGCGACAGAAGCGTTAGGCTTTGAGCAAGAGAAACGTGCATATCGTCCCCATCTTACCCTTGGGAAAAAGTGGGGAAAAGCATTTGATTTGCCAGAAGGTAAGCTAAACGAGATAAAATTACGTTATCAGCAGATTAATCAATTTGAGGTCACTGCCTTTACTTTATATAAGATTCATCCAGGACACGTACCAAGCTATGAAAAAGCTGCTGTTTTTCCACTTTGAATGGATAGGAAGGGTGGTTTTTAATGGCACAGTTAATCAAAATTCAAGACTACATTACAAGATATGAATGGGATACATTTCGGTACCCGACGCAGTACATCCGTCTAAAACGGGAAAGCTGGGACCGGTTATATGAACGCTGGTACAGCCCTAACCGGGACATGCCCCCACAAGAAGAACTATATTCGGAGGAAACGGCGGATTCTATCTTAACCAAGTTAAAGGATAAATTATTAAGAAAACCAGTTTACTCAGAAACGGTTCAAGAAGAGCAATCAAGTGAAACGGAAGCTCTTCCTGAAACCGAGCAGGAATTAAAGCAGGATTTTCTAGATAATCTATTAAACTTTCAGATGAAATGGGCAACATCGACCGTGACTCATCAATCAATCGTTGCCAAAAAATATTATTCAGACCCCTTGTTGAAATATTTGCTCCAGCGGCTTCCAGATACGTATCTCGTCATGTATCATCCAATATTTTCAGTTAGGCAAGTGCCTGTGGAAGGTGATATTATTTTAATTACACCTGTGGAAATAGAAGTGATCCAATATGTCGAGTTGGAAGAAGATGCGGTTCTTATGGCAGGCGAAGAGCGGACATGGCATGTAGAGAGCCCAGAGGGAAACAGAAAGATATTAAATCCGCTCATTTCATTAAAACGGACGGAAAAATTAGTGAATAGCATATTGGCTACAAAAGACATTTCACTACCTGTTAAAAGGAGCGTATTGTCACGTACTAATCCAATTTATTTTGCAAGTGAACCTTACCAGACGCAAATTATTGGCAGTACAAATTATATCGATTGGTTTAATGAAAAAAGATCCTTTCAATCGCCGTTAAAAAATATTCAAATCAAAGCCGCGCAAACTTTATTAAGATATTGCCAATCCACCTCATTGAAGCGACCGGAATGGGAAAAGGACGGGAGTGGAAATGCTGCAATAGAAGAGGCGGAAGACATATAATATGGACACTTATTGTAAATCCGCAAAGTTTCGGAACGGCAGATTGCAAAAAAACACATTTTACTGTTTTTATTGGGATTTATGAGAAGAGATAAAAGGAATCGAACTCCTTGAAGCTTAACAATCGAGTCGGAAAAATCTATTCGCAAGTGGACGGCAAGACACAAGTTTATAAGGCGGGAAATCAAAAAGCGACAGAACGGAATCCGGTTAATTGTTCCGAAATAATACATATAGTTGTAATTTGATACAATTAATTTTAAAATGGTATTTCAAATGTTACAAGTGAAAGATGGGAAAACTTCATGAAGGAATGGCTTGAAAAAGCGGTAGGAAAAGGCTGGACTCTCACTCCAGCTGGCGGCCTAACAGGGGACGCCTATATTGCTACAAAAGACAATCACAAATTATTTGTTAAACGGAATAGCTCGCCATTTCTCGCGGTGTTATCGGCTGTCGGTATTGTTCCTAAGTTGATTTGGACAAAACGGATGGAAAATGGTGATGTGATAACCGCCCAAGAGTGGCTCGAAGGTAGAGATTTAACCAAGGAAGATATGAAGAGCGGGCAAATTATGGAATTATTAAAGAAAATTCATCATTCGCCTGAACTATTGCATATGCTCATGCGCCTAGGAAAGAAACCAGTTACATCTGATCAATCACTCCTAGAGATCGAGGGCCGTTTAGTGCACCTCGGTTTACTCGAGCAATATGAAGAAGTTGCTGTTGCTTTAAATTATTTGGTGAAGCTTTTACCGATTACCCGAAATCAAAAGCTTGTCGTCTGTCATTGTGATCTTAATCATAATAATTTATTAATGTCTGAGTCAGGGGAGATATTTCTAGTGGATTGGGATAATGCTATGATTGCCGACCCGGTGATCGATTTCGGTTTCCTTTTGAAATGGTATATCCCTAAAGAAGAATGGGACGAATGGCTGGAGAAATACGGAGTCACCGAGCATGAATATTTGTATGAAAGAATGCACTGGTATCTATTGTTGAATGCCCTTGATTATCTTAGCTGGCATAGTGAAAGACATGAAGCAGATAAGGTAAAGGAACGGTTGGAGTCGTTAAGTGAACTGAATCAATTTATGGAAAGCATGATGAACTGACATCATTTGCTTTATCACGTATTAACGGTCTGTAATACCCCACTGAATGAGTTTCACTTTATTTATAAATAGAGAAGACATGATAGGTAAGGATGGATAGGAAATGCGTCAACGTTATAAACCATGGGCTGATGATTTTTTATTAGAGCATCAGGATTTAATAATACAAAACCCTACTGAACAAAAGGGCAGGTGGCAGGACTTATTTGCGAGCAAACAGCCCTTGCATTTGGAAGTAGGAACAGGAAAAGGTCAATTTCTTGTCGGGATGGCAAAGCAGTATCCCGATATTAATTTTATTGGAATGGAAGTTGCAAAGAGTGTCGTCGTGACAGCGGGTGAGAAAGCATTGGAGGCAGAACTGGACAACTTACTGCTCGTCCACGCAGATGCTAATCATTTGCTTGATTACTTTGCGCAGGATGAAATTTCAACTATTTATTTGAATTTCTCTGATCCATGGCCGAAAAATCGCCATGAGAAACGTCGATTAACATATACGGCATTTTTAAAACAGTATGAACATATTTTACAGCAAGAAGGGGAACTCCTATTTAAAACCGATAATCGTGGACTATTCGAGTATTCCCTCTGCAGCTTCTCCGCATTCGGTATGTTGCTGGGAGAAGTAAATCTTGATTTGCATGCAGAAGAAGATCCATTGAATGTCATGACAGAGTATGAAGAAAAGTTTTCTGCCAAAGGACATCCGATTTATCGCTGTAAAGCTGTTTTTCAAAGATAAGTAAAAACCGCATATCCCCTTTCTTATTGTATATAGCGGGATGTGCGGTTTATATGAAATGATTTTGTGATAAATATCATTAATCTTTTTTATCTTTCTCAGGATAAATTTCCTCACTTGCCTCCGTTTGATATCGCATTGCAGGAAACGGGATAATAGTCGCTTCCCTTCTCGGTAGTATTCGCTCTTTCATATATATATGAAAGAGTGCTTCGCAAAATGTAAAGAAATAAGCAATCGCCAACGAAATGGCTACTAAAGCTGTTGTTTGGCCAACATACATTCCAGAAAATAGCCAAACGACGAGAAATGAAATGCCGAAGTCAACGATAGCTGATGCGAGCATGCCAATTGCTGGAAGGATAAGAATGTCCGCTAGATAAGCAACTCCTGTCAACAAGAGTGAAAGGATAATTAAATGACCAAGTGTAACTGATCCAAACACGGAGAGAAGTGATGACAGGATAATCGCTGTGTAAACCCATTTAATGCCCAATGCTTTCATATGTACCAATTTAATAACCCCTCGCTTCTTGATTATATAAAGTTAGTATTTAGCTGGTTATAGCTTTTTATACACGAATAATCGAGTTTTAAAAAAGTACTTGACTTTATAGGTCATTATTTGTCATAATTATTAGTAGTGAAAATAATTAGTTGCCTTTAAGTCAACCCTGTGAGGTTGGCAAGGTGATGCGGAATTTAGTTGTTCGAAGAGAGCGACTATAGTGGCGTGGAAATATCCATGCGCTAAAAATCTGCACCTTGCTGATAAAGGCAAGGTGTTTTTTTATGCAACAATTTAAAAAAACACCTTTCGCTAGAAAAATAAAATACGAGGAGAAGGAAAATGAAACAACAAGAAATTGGCGTCGATGAACGATTACCCTTTATGCAGAGTCTGCCATTAAGCCTACAGCATTTGTTTGCCATGTTTGGTTCAACCGTGCTTGTACCAATTTTGTTCGGAGTTGACCCAGCAACGATTCTATTAATGAATGGATTTGGAACGTTATTATATATCTTTATTACAAAAGGAAAGATTCCTGCTTATTTAGGTTCAAGTTTTGCATTTATCTCGCCGGTTACAGTCGTCTTGACACAAGGTGGCGGATACGGGGCGGCCCTTGGTGGATTCTTCGTTGTAGGTGCAGTGCTTGTCCTTATCGGTTTAATCGTTAAGTTTGCCGGAACGTCTTGGATTGACTTTATATTTCCACCGGCTGCAATGGGAGCGATTGTTGCAGTAATTGGCCTGGAGCTTGTGCCAACAGCTGCGGATATGGCAGGACTGATCGCTGCTCAAGACGAATCGAGAGACACGACAGCGATTACGGTTGCTTTACTTACACTTGGTGCGACAATCATCTACTGGGTAACAATGCGCGGCTTTTTAAAAATCATTCCGATTTTACTGGGAATCGTAACTGGATATATCATTGCGACTATATACGGTATTGTTGATTATACAGCGGTGAAAGAAGCAGCTTGGATTCAAATGCCGACATATTACAAAATCGAGTTTAACTGGGCAGATATTTTAATTATTTTACCAGCAGCACTCGTTTTAATCCCGGAACATATTGGTCACTTAGTTGTGACAGGGAATATCGTGAAGAGAGACCTAGTGAAAGACCCGGGCTTAGACCGATCCCTATTAGGTAACGGTATTTCAACAATGATATCGAGTTTATTCGGTTCCACCCCAAACACAACGTACGGTGAGAATATTGGAGTACTCGCAATAACAAGAGTATACTCCACTTGGATAATTGGTGGAGCGGCAATTACTGCAATTATTCTATCATTCTGTGGAAAACTTGCAGCATTAATATCATCCATCCCGACACCGGTAATGGGCGGTATTTCCTTACTGCTCTTTGGAATCATCGCGGTTAGCGGGTTAAGAATGCTCGTTGAAGCACAGATTGATTATAATAATTCTCAAAATGTCATTTTAACGTGTATCGTGCTTGGAATTGGGATCAGTGGTGCAAGTATCAATATTGGTTCGGTTGCATTGACAGGCATGGGCCTTGCAACAATCGTCGCGATTATCATAAGCATCTTTTTCAGACTGCTCGATGTATTAAAATTATCTAATGAATAAGGTTTATGGATTAACGGTCTGTAATCCCCCCACTGAATGAAGTTTCGCTTTAGGAAGTCAGAATTATTATGTTCTGACTTCTTTTTCTATATCAAAAGCTGAAGCTAGACGATCTATCAAGATGAATCGTCCGTAGAGTTATGGAATAGAGCACGACTGAAAACGCGGTGCTTGTCGCAATGTCAGTAAAAGTAGATTTTAGTCGAAAAATTCCACTGAAGTTTCGTTTTATGTTATAATCAAACAAATCAATATTTTAAATGAAGTATGAAAGTACATAAGGGGGAAAAGGGTTATGACGATAAAAACAACGGATGATATTATTTCACAAACGGAGCAGTATGGTGCAAATAACTACCATCCACTCCCAATTGTGATTTCTGAAGCGGAAGGGGTATGGGTGAAAGACCCGGAAGGTAATGAGTATTTGGATATGTTGAGTGCATATTCCGCTCTGAACCAAGGGCACCGCCACCCAAAAATTATTCAAGCATTAAAAGATCAGGCAGATCGAGTAACACTGACTTCTAGAGCATTTCATAATGATATTCTTGGTAGGTTGACGGAACGAATTGCGAAATTAACCGGCAAAGATAAAGTTTTACCGATGAATACTGGGGTGGAAGCCGTTGAGACAGCAATCAAAGCTGCACGGCGCTGGGCCTATGAAGTAAAAGGTGTGCAGGATAATCAGGCAGAAATTATTGCTGCAAGGGGTAACTTCCATGGCCGTTCGATCAATTCCATTTCTTTGTCTAATGATGAAACAGCAACAAAAAACTTTGGACCATTTGTACCAGGGATTATAAAGGTTGCTTTTGGTGAAGTGGAAGCTATTCGCAAAGCAATTACCCCAAACACAGCAGCGATTATCGTTGAACCTATCCAAGGGGAAGCAGGGATTATTATACCACCAGAAGGTTATTTACATGAAATCCGTAAGATCTGTGATGAGAATAATGTATTGTTTATAGCTGATGAAGTACAAACTGGTTTAGCCCGGACAGGGAAGATGTTTGCCTGTGAATGGGAAGGTGTAGAACCGGATATTTATGTCATGGGTAAAGCGCTTGGCGGTGGTGTTATGCCGGTCTCTGCGATTGCTGCGAACAAAGAAATCATGGATGTATTTACGCCTGGTTCCCACGGTTCCACATTTGGTGGTAATCCACTTGCTTGTGCGGTTTCTATCGCTTCGATTGATGTCATCGAGGAAGAGGATCTTGTAACGAAATCTCTTCAGCTTGGTAAATATTTCGCTGAAGAATTACGAAAAATCGATAATCCAGATTTAGTGGAAGTGCGGGCGCGAGGACTCTTTATCGGTGTCGAGTTTAACCACCCTGTCCGGGGATTCTGTGAGACACTGAAAGAAGAGGGAATTCTCTGTAAAGAGACCCACGAGAATACAATTCGTTTCGCACCGCCATTAATAATCACCAAAGAAAACCTAGACTGGGCACTAGAACGCATTCATAACGTATTAAGTAAATAGAGAAATTTTCACTAGGCTGGAACATAACGAATGTGTGACTGGTTATGTTCCAGTTATATTTGAACAAAGGCGGAAGCGCCCGTTTAGCAACGTACAAACTGGAGCACTCCGGAATGAGATAAAGGAAACACAACGAACGATAGTGAGTTGATGTTGACTTATCGATTGGAGGAGTGTGAAGTTTGATAGTTGCTGGACGCTGGAGCCGGACGTGGCTAGCCCCGGATACCTAAGTTATCGCAGCATTTTTATTTATAGTTTCTTATATTTTGAAAATATATATAAAAATATATATATATAGGTACACGAGATTCGTTATTACATATTTAAAAGGCAACTGGAGGTTTTTCACATGAGAAATATATCAATTATCGGAATGCCGATCGATCTTGGACAATTACGGCGTGGAGTCGATATGGGCCCCAGTGCAATTCGCTATGCCGGTATCATAGAAAGGCTTGAGAATAGGGGATACACCGTTAAAGATTTAGGAGATATCCAGATTGGTAGAGATAAACTAAAGACAGATCCGAAAACTGGAATCAGAAACTTGGAAGCGGTTTATAAAGCAAGTGAACAGTTAATGATCCAGATTGAAGAAGTAATTCAAAAAGATTCTTTTCCGCTTATTTTAGGCGGTGACCATAGTATGGCTATTGGTACATTAGCAGGGGTAGCTAAATCTTATAAAAATCTTGGCCTTATATGGTATGACGCCCACGGGGATCTGAATACTCCTGAGACGTCTCCATCCGGAAATATCCATGGTATGCCGCTTGCGGCATCGTTAGGCTATGGCGAAGAAAGGCTCACTGAAATTGGTGGATATTCTCCAAAAGTAAAACCAGAAAATGTTATTATCATCGGTGCGCGTGACCTAGATCCTGGTGAAAAAGATTTTATTAAAGAAAAAGGAATCAACGTGTACACGATGCATGAAATTGATCGAATCGGCATGCCTCAGATTATTGAAGATACGAATCAATACTTCGAAGAGCAGGGGGTAGACGGGGTGCATCTTTCCTTTGACCTCGATGCAATAGATCCCTTGGACGCACCGGGTGTCGGCACTCCAGTTCCAGGCGGGGTAACGTTCCGTGAGGCACATCTTGCAATGGAGATGCTTGCGGAAACTGGTAAAATTACATCAGCTGAATTTGTAGAGGTCAATCCAATTCTTGATGAGCGAAATAAAACGGGGACATTAGCAGTCGACTTAATTGGATCGTTATTTGGTGAACGAATCCTATCCTAGAGTGACTGGCTGTAAGATTCCCATTGTAACATCAGAATACTCGTAAATCCCAGGTCGGAGATTCAACAGTCAATAAGCGCTTGATTAATTTAACGAACATTTGGTGAGGAAAAAATAACTAAATGATGTTTCCTTGTGTAAAAGATGCACGGTTAGGGTGCAAATAACATAAATATAGTAGTAAAGAGCTGCTGTTACTTGTTATTTCTTACAGTCTTTGTTATAGTAGTGAAAACAATTAAATATCTCTTATTTTATAAACGATAAAGTAAGGATAGAGGTTGCAGTGACCATTAGTACATATGTGGAGGGTGAATGAGACCCAGTGAACCATATGGAAAGGGGGAATTGCCGAAGCAGAAGGAAGCTCATTAATTCCGGATGCTGGGTCTGTATCGAATAGGTATAGATCTGTCATATAGGCAACTATATGGGGAGCTATCAAGCGAAAGAACAATCCATCGTTCGAAAAGCAATAGCGGCCCAAACCGTTATTGCTTTTTTGCTTTTATTGATGGTAAAAAAGAAAGGGATGTGAAATAAATGTATTTTGGTAGATTACTAACAGCAATGGTGACACCTTTTGATGAACACGGAGAAGTAGATTATGGTAGAACGTCGAAGCTAATTGAACATTTACTCGATACAGGAACTGATGGTTTAGTTGTGGCCGGGACAACCGGTGAATCACCGACATTAACGACGAGAGAAAAGGTTAAACTATTTAAATATGTAGTGAAAGAAGTAAATGGCAGAGTACCGGTACTTGCCGGAACAGGCACGAATAATACAAGAGCCTCCATTGAACTGACAAGAGAAGTTGAATCGATTGGCGTCGATGGAATTATGCTTGTCGTACCTTATTATAATAAACCTTCTCAAGAGGGATTATATCAACATTTCAGCCAAATTGCAGCGTCCACATCTTTACCAGTCATGCTTTACAATATTCCAGGAAGATCTTCTGTCAACATGACTCCTGAAACGATTATCCGCTTGTCCCAAGTTGATAACATCGTCTCTGTAAAAGAAGCGAGCGGAGATCTTGATGCAGTATCTCAGATCATTGAAGAAACTGGAGATGACTTCAGTGTATATAGCGGGGATGACGGCATGACGTTACCAATTCTATCTGTTGGTGGAACGGGCGTTGTATCGGTCGCAGCTCATGTGATTGGGAAAGATATGCGAGCGATGGTCCAAAACTTCCTTGATGGTAACGTTACAGAAGCTGCTGGAATCCACCGTCGCATCGTGCCGGTTGTAAAAGCCTTATTCCAGGCTCCAAGCCCATCACCGGTAAAAGAAGCATTAAATGAAATCAACGTACCCGTTGGAAGTGTTCGCTTACCACTCATCCCATTACCAGATGAAGAAAAAGCAAATCTCACGCAAACCCTAGCAAACTTCCAAGCAAATACTGTAGAAAATTAATAGAAATATGTTAAAGCTAAGGAGAATTTATTTTTCCTTAGCTTTTTAACTCGGTTAAAGAATTATTAAGTGAAGATGCTGAGGATAACTATAATTGTTAGCACTAGCCTCGGAGTCACAGTTTGTACATTGCTGCGACTGCTGGTTTTGCTAGTGTAAACACTCTTCGGTGGTACGAGTAATCGCAGTCCCAGGCGCCCGCGAAATGAATCGCGTTATTAACATCTGCAAGGGTACTTCCCCCTTTGTTTCAATGTAAACTTCTCCTGAAATCTAATTGTAATCTAAGCATAATCTTTTTGTTACGATTGGATGTTATACTGCAACCATAGATTGCGAATTAGAAATCTATGGAAATGGGGGAAAAAGGTTGAGGAAAAAGCTAACAATCGTCACCTTGATAGCTTCTCTATTATTTATCCAAGGCACCTTTCATTTACAAGTCCATGCTAGTGGCAAGGGTGATTTAGAGGAGATCCAACAAGAAAGAAAAGAAATCCAGAACAACTTATCAGCTGGGGAACAGAAAATCAATGAACTTTATGACGATATGAAAGCATTGAACGAGGAAGTCAATCGGTTAGAAGACCTTCTTCAAGAGAAAGAGGCAAAAGTGGAGGAAATTACATATGAGATTGAAACTACGAAAGAAGAGATTCACACCCTCCAAGCAGAAATCGATCGATTAAATGCAAGTATTGAAGAACGCTTTGACTTGTTGAAAACAAGAGCATCATCCTACCAGAAATCAGGCGGGCTAATTAATTATATTGAAGTGATCTTTGACTCTCAGAGCTTTGGAGACTTCATTAGCCGCGTAACTGCTGTCAATCAAGTAATGGATTCAGATGCGATGTTGATGGAACAGCTTGAAGATGATATGGAACTTGTCGAAGCGCATCAGCACTCAACACTTGAGAAGCTGAATGATTTAGACCAAATGCATGAAGCGCAAGAAGCGGAACGTGCACAGATTGAACAGGAAAAGCAGCAACAAGAGACGGTTAAAGCGTCTTTAAATGATAAGCGTGAGGAACTAGTTGCTTATGTCGAGCAATTAGAAGGGGAAGATACACGTTTAAAAACAATGGAAGATACAGTGAAAAAAGAAATTGCTGCAGCAGAAGCAGCAGAACGTGAGCGCCAAGAAGAGATTAAACGAGCAGCTGCTGAGAAAGCGAAACAGGAAGAACAAGCCCAAGCTGCAGTGGTTAAAACGAAAACAGTAGAGAAGAAAGAGGAACAGAAAGAAAGCAAACCGGTTCAGGTGAAAAAGGAAGAACCGGCTGTAAATAAACCGGAATCGAAACCTACACCAAAGCCAAGCGAACCTGATAATAAGTCATTCACAGTTACATCTACCGCTTATACAGCAGACTGTAACGGCTGTTCTGGTGTAACAAGTACAGGAATCGATTTAAAGGCGAATCCAAATGCGAAGGTAATCGCAGTTGACCCTAGTGTTATTCCACTTGGAAGTATCGTTCATGTGGAAGGATACGGACATGCGATTGCAGGAGATACAGGAAGCGCAATTCGTGGAAATAAAATAGATGTGTTCGTCCCAACGCAAAAGCAAGCAACAAACTGGGGCGTACGCACGGTGAAAGTAACGATTCAGTAAGAATAAAGGCTCCAATATAAATACAAAGAAAAGGTCGGCATTCGATATGCCGACCTTTTCTCGATTACAATTTTAGACCACAGTTCGAGCAAAAGTTTGCTCCATCTGTTTTCTGCCCGCAATTTGGACAGAAGTTGGGCTTGCTTGAATTGCCAGTTGACTGGTTATTCGTCGCTGGCTGATTTTGTTGCTGCTGTTGTTGATTTTGGTCCGGTTGATTCATTTGTTTCATGTTTTTCATCATTTCACTTGCAACGTTCATGCCCATCATCATCCCGGCCATGTCAGATGCGGTTCCGCCACTTTTTACTTTACCTGAGGCTATACCGTCCGTCATTTCAAGTTGTTGATATTTTGCAACGTCACCAACCATACCCTGGGAAGCAGCTTTCGTAATCATATCCTGAATTTCTTTCGGATAGTTAAAGCTGTTTACATTAAATCCAGTGATGGAAAGCCCTAAATCATAGATTTCCATATCAAGGTCTTCCTGGATGCCACGCGAGATTTCAAATGAATTTGCTTGCAGATTAAACATATCCTTCCCTTCGCGCGCAATCCATTTCATTAAGAGTTGATCCAGCACGGTAGTAATCCGGATTTTTACATCTTCCACGAGATATTTCTTTTTCACACCTGCTACATTTTCGATTAATCTCACATAATCATTTACTTTAAAATTAAATGTCCCGTTCGCCCGAATTGGAATTCCACCCGGTAAAGCGGGGGAGGGTGAAGGGATGTTGATTGCGTTTTTCGTTCCCCATTTCACCGTGAATTGCTTCGTGTTAACAAATAGGACTTCGACACGCAGGCCGGAGTTAAAGCCAAATTTAAATCCTTTTAAAGTTGATAAGAAGGGAATGATTTCCGATTCAATATTATACTCCCCATCCTCTTCAAAAATCCCTTCAATCTTTCCATTACTAAAGAAAATTGCATCTTGACCAGGTTGAATCATCAGGCGACTGCCTTTTTTAATCTCCCGGTTCGGCCACTTCCAAAAAATCATATCATCTCTAAATTCTTGCCATTCCACAACGTCTGCTAGTTGATTTCTAAAAAAAGACATGGAATCCGTCCTTTCTCGTTACGTATAATTATTTGTTTAAAATTTCCTGCCACCGCCACTATGCGAGCGGCCAGCACGGGTGATACCGCCTCCGCCACCACCAAATCCACCGCCGCTATTGCTATTATTTGACGGTTTTCTTTTTCTTGTGACTGTTTTACGGAGATAGCGGTCATGCTTCCTGACGATTCGCGAGTTATTCCGATTTAAATATGTTCCACTTGTTACTGTGCTTTTTCCCCCCGAGGAATATGCCATGATAAATACGATTAATCCACCTAGAGTAATAGCAACCCCAAGTTGAAGATACGTATTTAAGAAAATAGATTCCGGATTTACACCGGGGCGAATATTCAAATATTCAGCGGATTTCTCAAAGAATAGCTCAAAAGCTTCAAAGTAATCGTCATTCGCCAAGTCAGGGATAATGTGATCGAGAATTAATTGTATTCTTGCATCGTCTACATATTCCTCTCCCTTTCCGAACCCTGCGATATAAGCTTCCCTATCCGCGCTTGATTCTATATAAATAGTTAAGATGACCATATTATCTTCTGCGCGGTTCAGTTTTTCTTCTAGTTCATCGGAAATGTCCTGTGTATACCTCTTTAGTGATTTACCCTCGATGTCATTTGTTGTAACGACAATGAAGTCAGTCGACCATTCACTAAAATAGGAGGCAGCTTTCTTTTCCAGCTGTTGTATTTGATTTGCATCTAACAGGCCAGCTTCATCGTAAATTCGCTCGACATCTGCAAAGGCGGGAGTTGTGAATAAGAAAAAGAATGCGATAAAAATGATTGCACTTTTTGATAAACGGTTCATGAACATTAGAAATTGATACCTCCTGTAACAATAAAGGAGATAATTTTCATTAAGATAAAGGATCCACCGGCAATGCTTGCAAACCATCCGGCAATCTTCGCTTTACTGAGTGGAGGCTTTCCGACAACTTTTCCGGTTTGCCCGTTCATTGCAAAAATATGTTCCGCCTGCTCGTAATCATAGTATACCATCCAGACTGGAAGTAGCGTATATAGGCTTTTTGTTTTTGCCGTACGGATATTTTTATCTTTATAATTCACGGAATGGTATCCACTGATTGTTGAACGAATATAATCATCAAGTGGTTTACGCATTTTATCCTTTACCCGTGGCAATAAATCTTCTGCATCATAATTGTACTTCTCTGCAATATAACCTGCAAGATAAGGGGTTTTGAAGTCTTTTAGATCACTATATTGATAGGGTTCAAGCTTATCCATCAGAGCATCATCCATTTTTTCCGAAGCATCGACTGGCACCCGGCTAAAGTCTATGCGTAAATCTCGGTATACATCATAATACTTTGTTTCCGTATAAATATAATCCCCTCTTGTGTAGTTTCTTACCCTCGTTCCAATTGCATGGACTTTCGCTTCATTTTTTAAATCATAGAGCCAGAAGGGGACATATATGCCGGTAATTTCTTTAATCCGGTCAGCCATCTTGAAATCTTTAGGGGTAAGCAGTCCTCTTCTACACCATTTTCGAAATGCTTGTTCTGCTTGCTGTTTTGAAATGGTGAACGGAAGCACAAGCGAAGGGGCAAGGATTCCAGACACACGATCAGCCAACACGACAGCTGCCCCACAGAAACTGCAATTGGTCGCGGTAGTATCACCATCTGTAACAATGACAGCCCCGCAGTTCTCACATTGATATTCTTTTGCTTCCTCTTCTTCAAATACCGTTTCAATAAAGTCCTCGGAAAAGTTCTCTATATTATCCTGTCTACCGCAATTGTCACAGGACAATGTACCAGAATCGGCATCGAACGTCATATCACTCCCACAGTTTGGACATTTATATTGTATAACCATTTGTAATCCCCCGCTATTCGTTAGATGTCTCGCTTCTGTTCGTCGTTAATTTTGCAATTTCTTCATCTATGGACTCAATAGGTGCTGGTTTGTTTCTTAGCTGTTCAAGTGCTTCAGCTTCATCCAGCTTAAAATTTAGTTCTTCCTCGTAACTCATAAAACCGGAAGTAATGGAGGGGTTCCCACTATTTATTTTTTGTTTCTGGTTAAGTAGTGCTGATTTTTCTTTAATCATTCGGCTTCTTGCTTCCAATTGCCTGACATCCAGCGTTAATTTTTCTTCTAGTAATCTCATTTGCCTTGCTTCTATTAGAAGTCGATTATACTTGGCAACTAGCTCTAACTTTTTACTTTCTAGATGTTCTTGGTCATCTAAAAATCCTGCAGCCTGTGTTTCGATCCTATCAGCTGCGCGTTCCCGGTAGCGCTCTAGCTTTCTAATTTCCATTTCACATTCATCCACTGCCCGCTTAGCTCGTCTTACATCCGCTTCTAATGCATTCACTTCAGATTGTATAGTACGAAGATCGAGGTTCACATCGCGTAATGTTTTTTCAATAACTTTTTCAGGATCTCTGGAACGATCGATTCTACTGTTTATATTTGCTTTCATAAGGGTAGTAAATCTAGAAAGGATTCCCATTCCGCTTCCTCCTCCATATAAGGGTTAATTTTAGTTTAACTCAATATCTCACCTTTCGCATCTGAAAAAATAATCACTTTTATTCAGCGTGAGCGCAACCTTCTCCTGGAGGTCCGCAGTCCAGACACCTCTCGCTTTCCGCGGGCGGCTGGTGAGCCTCCTCGCAGGCAAGCCTGCTGTGGGGTCTCACCAAGCCTATCCTCCCGCAGGAGTCTCGAGGTGTCTGGACTGCTCCCAGGAAAGGCCAAACTAGGAACACTATTTCGTACTCCAGAAGTATAATTTTATCAAGATGGAATAACTTCCATTCATCATAATCATCTTTACCAGTTCAGTTGCCCGGCGGACGGTGACTCCTACGGGAAAAGCACGAGTCCAGACCTGAGCAGGAAGCGAACTTCTTCCGAGGAGGCTGAGGCCGTGCCCGTAGAAAGCATCCGTCCGCCGGGCAACTGAACGGTAATTAGAACGCCAATAAAATGAATGCTCAAAATACTTACGCTGAATGAAAGTGATTCGCTGTTTTGGGCTGCGAAAGTTGGGGTAATATATATTACGGTATAAAGGGAAGTTTGGTTTCATTTTTCTTTTTATTGATAGTAAATTGTGAATAGGACTAATTGTTAAAACTTTGTTATGTTTTTGTAATGTTTTCTTAAGATTTGTAAAGGCTTTATCGGGGTACACATTAAGTAGAAAGCTAAAGAAAGGAATGAAACATGATGAAGAAGCAACTCAAAATTTTCGCCTCGATTTTCCTTTTATCAGGATTCCTTGTAGCTTGCGCAGATGCTGAAGATCCAGCAGAAGAACCAATGACACCGGATGTACCTGGTGAAGAAGCGCCTGATGGCGGCGTAGATCCTAGTGCAGACACAGATGAAGGACTCTAAACGAAAAATAAACACAACGATAACAAAACGGGCTCTAAATAGAGTTCGTTTTGTTTTTTTAGAATAATATATTTGCAATGGCTGAATATTTATTATATACTTTACTCAACAATGTTGAATAAGAGTAAACTAATATTGAGTTTAATTTTTTACAGCGTATTGTAAACGGTTCCAATGATTTGATGAACGGAGGGATAGCGTGGAAAATTTACCGAAAGAAGTAATTATGAAAGAGGTTGGTCCCCGAGATGGTTTACAAAATGAAAAGGAATGGATTCCGACCGAACATAAAATTGCTTGGATTAATATGCTTTCGAATACAGGGGTAAAGGAGATAGAATACTCCTCGTTCGTAAATCCAAAAATGATCCCCGCCCTTAAGGATGCAAGAGAAGTGGGCGAGCGTATTATCCGTAACCCAGATGTTACCTATTCAGCACTTGTTCCGAACATGAAGGGATTAGAGTTTGCATTGGAAGCAGGTATTGACCGGGCATCTGTCTTCATGTCGGCAAGTGAAATGCATAATCAGAAGAATATTAATAAATCGATTGGGGATACGTACCCGATTCTAGAAGAAGTGATTAAGGAAGCAAAGGATGCCGGGAAACTTGTGACAGGATATATTTCAACTGTATTCGATTGTCCATACCAAGGAAAGATTACGCCAGAACAAGTGCTTGAAGTATGTGACCGGCTCGTTGAAGCAGGTGTCGATGATTTATCGTTAGGCGATACGATCGGGACAGCGGTTCCTACCGATGTTGAAAAGCTGCTCGAAGTATTACTGAAACATTTCCCGAAAGAGAAGCTTATTCTCCATTTCCATGATACAAGAGGGATGGCAATCGCCAATATTATGACTTCACTCCATTATGGAATAAATCGATTTGATAGTACTGTAGGAGGGCTCGGAGGCTGTCCTTATGCAAAGGGTGCTACCGGAAATGTGGATACGAATGATGTATTGTACTTGCTGCACGGGATCGGAATTGAAACAGGGATTAGTGAAAAGAAAATGCAGCAAGCAGGTCTCTATATTCAAAACATCCTTGGCAAGCAACTGCCAAGCCGCTCCCTAGCTTATATATCCAATGCCTAATAATGAGCCATGGTACCGAAACGGTTATCATGGCTTATTTTACTCTACTTATCTTGACTTGCAGGTCTTGCTATTCTATCATAATAACGTAATAGAATATTTGGGAAAGGAATGAACACCCATAGATCTGCAAAGTATTGGTAAAAAAATTAAGCAAATCCGATTACGAAAAAAGCTAACACAACAGCAAATTGCTGATCAATGCCAAATATCAAAAAGTATGCTCTCCAAAATTGAAAACGGCCAAACTGCTGCAGCTGTCGCGACACTCTCGAAAATCAGTGAAACATTGGAAGTTCCACTTTCCTGGATTTTAGATGAAGAGAAAGAAGAAGAACTCGTATTACAAAGAAATAATGACCGCCCATCTAAAGTAGGGGACGAGTCCATGGGGTATTCTTATGAACTGCTTGCAAACCGGGCTCATTATAGCGGGATCGAACCAACAATTGTCCATGTTACACCAAAGGAATTCAACAAGCGGACGGAAGGGTATACCCACTCACAGGATGAGTTCATTTTCATTTTGGAGGGCTCCATCATTCTTTTTTATAATGGAGAAAAGCATTTGATGAAACAGGGAGATAGTGCGTATTTCCAAGGGCACAAGCCGCATTTATTCATGCCGGTGAATCAACATGAAGAGGCGAAGGTACTTACATTATTTATTGATAGAGAATAGCCACTACCTGGTTTACAGTTGTTTGTGAACCAGATAGTGGCTATTTATTTACTCAGAATCAGTTATTTTAGATGTATCAGCCTCTGCCTCTATTTGTTCCTTTTTCGCTTTTGTTTCTGGAACAGGGTTGATCGTGCTTACGGCTTGTGTTTGTTTACCTGCGATACCTTCCAGTAATTCTTTTACATCAATACCGGAAGTCTCTTTTAATGTTTCCTGCAGACTTGCCATTAGATTAGTTGCATAACCTGACACTTTATTGGCGCCACCATCACCTTTGCCGCCACCAGTATCAACAACCGTAATCTTATCGATGTTGCCAAGTGGTCCTGCAACTTCTTTCGCATAGTCAGGAAGCATCTTGATAACCATATCGAGTATCGCTGCTTGACCGTACTGTTCGAAAGCTTCGGCAATTTTCTCTTTGGCTTCCGCTTCTGCGATACCTTTGAGACGGATGATTTCTGCTTCCGATTCCCCTTGCGCTCTTAATGAATCAGCTTTAGCTAGACCATCAATCCGTACTTGTTCAGCTTCCGCTTTTGCTTGCGCTTCAATACGGTATTTATTCGCATCTGCTGCAGCCATTTGTTTCGCTTTCTCTGCGACAGCCGCTTGCTCAACTGCATAACGGTCCGCGTCCGCTTTTTTCTTAACTTCTGAATCATATTGTTTTTCTCGACGTTGAATCTCTTTTTCTTCGAGTTCAATTTGTTTTTGACGTTCGATAATTTGAATCTGCATTTCCTGTTCGGTAACTTGTTGTTTCGATCTTGCAGTTTCAAAGTCGTACGCTTGGTCAGCCCGCGCTTTTGCAATATCCTGTTCGCGGCGGTATTCGGCTGTTTTCAACTGATTTTCTTTTTCTGCTTCAGCGATTTCAGTTGCACGTTCCAGTTCGGATTTTTGTGCATCCTTCGCAGCTTCGGCCCGCTTAATCCGTGTTTCTTTCTCCGCGTCAGCTGTTGCAATATCTGCATCCCGTTTTACTTGGGCAATTCGCGGTTTCCCGAGGGATTCGAGATAACCATTCTTATCTCTTACTTCTTTAATAGTGAAGGATACAATAACTAGCCCCATTTTCGCAAGGTCTTGAGAAGCAACCCGTTGCACTTCCTGGGAGAACTTATCCCGGTTTTTATAAATTTCCTCAACGGTCATGGAACCGAGGATGGAGCGGAGATGCCCCTCTAATACTTCTTTTGCTTCAAATTCCCGGTCTTGCCGGCTCTTTCCTAAAAATTGTTCAGCGGCAGTTGCAATCTCATTGATCGATCCACCGATTTTAATAATAGCAGTTCCATCCGCCATTACGGGAACACCTTGTTCCGTATAGACTTCGGGAGTAGAGACTTCCAGTTTACTAGACAAGAGACTTAATGGGCTTGCCTGCTGGAAGACCGGCAGAACAAAAGTACCGCCGCCACGGATGATTTTAATCTTATTCCCTGCTTCATCCGTATGTACATTTTTACCTCCTAGATAGCTACCTGTTACAATTAATGCTTCGTCTGGTCCAGCTGTACGATATCTCGTCGTGAAAATCGCGATAAAGGCAATGACAAGAAAGACGACAATCGCAACAACTACCCAGACAGCCATGCTGACTGATTCAAACATGCAGTTTCCTCCTTAATATATATTTATTAACATACTCTCTTTGAGTAGATTAAACGGATTATAAATCGAACCCTGACTCATATGGAATGACATAAAGGATACCATTCTTCACTTCGATAACAAGTACACGGCTGCCTGCCTGGATTTCTTCCTTATCATAACTTGCTGCAGGCTTTGAGATTGTGCCACTTTTACTTTCTATGACAATTTCTCCATAACCATCAAGCGGGATAGAAAGGATTAATTTACCAACCCTTCCTTTTAGTGATTCCTCTGTATAACTTAATGATTCTTCTGCTGATTTCATCGGAATAAATACGAAGAGGTTCAGTACGGAAGTGAGTATAAATGCAATAACAACAGAAATGATGATAATAAGAACCGTTGATAGTAACGAGACAATTTCCATAATATAAGCGGAGGCAGAGAAAAATGTAATGAAAGCAAGAATCAATGCCGGATTAAAAAATGGTGTAATCTCCCCAAAAGCTTCTAAGAAATCTCCAAAAAATAAATAAAGAAACGTTAAGATACCCGAAAGGATAAGGATAATTAAATAAACATTTTCTATAGACGTACCGAATAGTTCCACATAATCCCTCCTTTCTTGCGCCTTACTCTATTTACGTTTTATCGTACCATATGGTTTCAGCTTTTTCATTCAGAATTTTAATTTCTAGAGAAAATACATATTGTAATCGGTTTACTCATCCCTTATACTATGTGTAACGATATATCGTGACGCGATATAGAGATGATGAAGGAATGATGAGATGGGGAAAAGACAAGAGAATCCGATGTCAGAAGCGATGTATTATATTTTGTTAGCTCTAAGGGAGCCTCTGCATGGTTATGCGATAATGGAAAAGGTCCATGAAATTTCCCGGGGAAGAATTGAAATGGGTCCCGGAACATTATATGGAATTTTAAAGCGCCTTGAAAAGGATAACTGGATTGAACTCGCTGATGCAAATGGCAGAAGGAAGATTTATAAAATGACTGCATTGGGTGAGCAGGCGTTGGAACAAGAATATGCTCGCTTAATGGATATGGTTGCAGATGGAAGAGCTAGAATGCTAGGGGGAGAATGTGATGAGCAGTAAAAGAAAAGTTAAATTGCTTATTTTTGATGAGTGGGAGCTTGAAGAACAGGAATCATGGTTACAGGATATGGCAGGAAATGGTTGGCATCTTGTTCATTTCACATTTGGGTTTGCAGAGTTTGTGAAGGGCGAACCTGCTAAAACCCAGTATCGCCTTGAAGTTGCTTCGAAAAATAGGCAATTGGAAGATGAGCAGATTGAATTGTATGAGGCAGCGGGCTGGGAGCATGTAACGTCGAGAAGATTTATTCATGTCTTCCGTGAAAAAAAGGCGGGTGAGACAGTTGAAATTCATACCGATCCAGTGATACAAGCTAGTTCGATTAAGCGTTTAAAGCGGAATATTTTAAGCCGTGGATTCACCATCACTTTTTTTACGATTTTAATCATAATTTCGCAAGGGTATCGATTTATCAATCCGACAAGTTATGATTTATTGGAAAACAATCTATTATCGAATATAATCTTTGCTCTGATCTATCTCTTACTAGCTGTATATATGATTCGAGGAATGATCCATATATCCCTGCTGATCAGGAAGCTTAAACGTAATGAAATGTTTAATCATGAAAAGCCTTATCGACGGAAAAAAATAATGAGAAAGGTATTCTTTTTTATTTATATAGGTTTGTTTTTGATTCTACTAATCTTTATATTCAATGAAACAAGACAAATGTCTCCTGAAAAAGCATATCCGGAAATTCCAGATAGCTCACTGCCAGTAGTAACGTTGCTTGATGTAGAGCAAGTACAACTTAAAAAGGTGAGTTTTCCCACTAATGGAATCGAGCGGAAACGCGAGAATCATTTCCTTGAACAGTCAAGTATTTTCGTGCCGAAACAAATTAAACTGGAACAGCGATTCACTATCCCTGCAAAAACAAAGGAAAACGATACGGTTCCTTATACAGCAAGCATCAGCTCTTACCGTTATGATGCGTTGACGGAATCAATTGCTAAAAAGTTAGTGGATGCTTTAAAAGATGAAAAAGGCTTGGAAGATTATGAAGAAATTCATTTGACAGGTTATGATGAAGCATGGATAGAAGAACAGAATAACTATATATCTATTATTGCACGGACCGAAAATACTGTCACCGATATCGGCTATACCGGGAGCGAACCTAGTAGGGTATTAATCGATCTGTTGGAGGAACAAGAGAAGGAAGAAGGAAAAGAAAATGAGACATAACTGTAGTTTGAGCTATGTCTCATTTTCTTCTTATTAAAACAAATTCCAAGGATATTCATTAGGTGGAGCGGCTGAGATTCGAATCTTCTCTTTTTTCGTTGGGTGAGGTAAAGCAAGCTCACTCGACCATAAAGCAATCTGTTCGCCAGGTTTATTTACATTCTCCCCGTATTTCTGATCGCCATATAAAGGGAGTCCCCGACTTGCAAGTTGAACACGGATTTGGTGCGGGCGCCCTGTATGGAGCGTAATTGCAAGCAAGCTTAGTCCTTTTTTCGTACCAAGTACTTCAAAATCCAGCAGCGCTCTTTTTGCCTCTTTATTCTCCCTCGTGGAGGTGTGGACGATATTTTTCTTTTTATTCTTCACAAGATAATCTTCCAAGTGGGCAAACTCTTTATCTGGCACGCCTCTTACAATCGCTAAATATTTCTTTTCCATCTCCTGCTTGCGGATAACGTCCGAAATTCGAGAAGCGGCTTTCGATGTCTTGGCAAATACCATGACACCGCCAACTGGTCGATCCAAGCGGTGAACCATCCCAACATAAACATTGCCAGGTTTATTATATCTTTCTTTAATATCGGATTTTACAACATTCAATAAATCAGGGTCACCTGTACGATCTTCTTGGACAGGTATATTTACAGGTTTAATAACAAAAAGTAAATGGTTATCTTCGTATAAAATTTTTAGATCCATGCTGATTTCCTTTCAACTGGTTATTAGTTCACATCATACCATATGTGAAAGGAAACTTCTTATAGTAGGGGGGTCATTTATTATTTCCGGTCCGAATTTTTACTTTTATCCGCTATATTACTCAAGGTCGTGAATTAATCCTTGAACCACTGATAATAATAGAATCATAGCATATATCGTAGAAATTCAGAGAACTTGTAATCCGTCCAAATAGACTGCCTCTACTAGGACTTTCGTTGGGAATATTTGAAATTCCGCTTTTTGCCCTGTTCAAAATAAAGAAAACAAGATATACTATCCTACGATTCCGCCAAAAAAGTTGAAACCTTTGATAAAAGTAATTCGTATCAAATGGTAGGGGAAAAAAGAAAGGGGATTATGATGTTGAAGAAATTTACAGTAGGTCTAGCTGTCTTGTTGATGGCCTTCTTAGCAGCTTGCGGTAATAGTGATGAAGCGAAGGAAGTCTATCAAAAAGCTGTCGAAGCTGGAGAGAAAATGGAAAGCGTTGAGATGGATATGGTGATCAACCAAACAATGGAGAGTGACGCGATGGAAGGTGAAATGGTGATGGATATGGATACAAAATCCGCCATGACAATCGATCCACTCGCGATGCACCAAACAGGTACAATCAGTATGGAAGTCGAAGGAATGCCAATTGAAACAGAGATGGAAATGTACCTCACAGATACAGATTTTTATATGTACGAGTCAATGTCAGAGACTTGGTTAAAAATGAGTGCAGATATGATGCCGACAGAAATGATGAATACGGACCAAACTGCACAAGACCAATTAGAAATGCTGGAGTCCTTTATGGATGATGTCGATTTCTCAGAAGAAGATGACTACTATGTATTTAAGTTTGAAGGAGAAGGCGATGAGTTTGCCGACCTTACCGAGGAACTTATCAAAGAGAATCTTGGTGAAGAAACATTTGCCGACTTAGGAGTAGAGATTTCCGAAGTACTTGAAGAAATGACAATTCATTCCATGTACTATGAACTCCATATTGATAAAGAAACATATGATACGACAAAAGTAATTACGAATATGGATTTTGATATTAACGCAGAAGGTGAATCCTTACGTATGAATCAAGAAATGACTGCAACATACACTGGAATTAATACAGTTGATGAGATTGCAGTACCACAAGAAGTAATCGATGAAGCTCAAGAAATCGAATAATGAATTGAAAAACAGCCAGCTGGGATTTTCCAGTCGGCTGTTTTTGGTTACTGCAGAGAATGATATAATTCTTCTATTCTTTCACTGTTTACCGGGCGGCTGAAGAAGTAGCCTTGTCCTTCATGGCATTGCTGCTCTTGGAGGTATTTAAATTGATCACTGTTTTCAATACCTTCTGCGATAATCCGGAACTGTAAGTTTTTGCCCATGCTGATAATTGTGTTGACAATAATTTTTCCATCCCTGTCTAGGTCATCGATAAAAGATTTATCGATTTTTAATGTATCAATCGGCAATTGCTTTAAGTAACTGAGGGAGGAATAGCCGGTACCGAAATCATCGATGGAAACCTTGACTCCAAGCTCTTGGAGATCATGTAATTTCTTTGTGGAATCCTCGATATCCAGTAAGGTGCCTTCCGTAATCTCCAGCTCTAAATAGGAAGCATCCAGTTGAGCTTCGTGGAGGATTTCCTTTAGATCAGCAATAAAATACGGATCACGGAATTGAAGTGGTGACACATTGACGGACACGCGTTGCAAAAATAGTCCTTGTTGCTGCCAGCTCATCATTTGATGACAGACACTATGAAGAATCCACTTTCCTACAGGTACGATAAGACCTGTCTCCTCTAGAACTGGGATAAATTCCATTGGAGAGACTTTGCCGAGTAACCGGTTATCCCAGCGAAGTAATGATTCTACGCCAACAATTTTATTTGTTTTCAAATTAAATAATGGTTGATAAACAAGGGAAAATTCATTACGCTCCAATGCGTCTGTAACTTCAAGTTCAATTTGATAATCCCGATCCAGCTCTCTAATCTGATTATCTGAATGGAATTGAAAATTGTTTCTACCTTGCTTTTTAGCGTGATACATCGCTGTGTCCGCTTTTTTTACAAGATCTTCAAGCGCAGTAGTTGCATCCCTTTCTGCTAGGAAAGGATGCCCAGAACTGATTCCGATGCTTGCTGTTAGGAGCAGTTCATGATAATCGATTCGGACAGGTTCCCGGATGGTGTGAAGAATTTGATTTACCAGCCGATTTGTATCTTCTCTAGAATGGTTCTCTAATAGGATAATAAATTCTTCACCGTCATAACGGAAGATGAGCGACTCCTTTCCCACGCATGTTTCCAACCGTTTTGCCAAGGTTATGAAGACTTGGTCCCCAATATCCTGACCGAAATTATCATTAATGGTTTTAAAACGGTCAATATCAATAAAAAGAATTGTGATTTTGGTATCGGCTGGGTGCTGTTTTTCCGTTACCCATTTCTTCATATAATTCCGATTTGGAAGGTTTGTCAGAGGGTCAACATAAGCTAGGTTTTCCATCATTTGCTCATACTCTTTACGTTCGGTCATTTCACGCTGGATTAGCACGTAATGGGCTTCTCCAGTCGCGGCGTCGGACGTAGGGGAGAGATTTGCTTCCACCCAATAATAGGTCCCGTCTTTCTTCTGCTGTCTTATGTCACCCCTCCATTTTCGCTGATTATTTGCAGCTTGGTTAACAAGTGTTGAAAAGTCATCAGGGAAAATATTTGTCAACGCATTTCCTAACAATTCTTCCTGCGTATATTGGGTGACTTCTGTAAACCTTTTATTGACATACTGAATGATACCTTGATGATTGAATATAATAATCATTGCTAAGTCGTTGATTGCTTTTTCAATTTCGTGTTGGAATTTGAACTTTATCTGATCCAGTTTTTTAGATGTTTCATTCATATGACTTTCCTCACTCTTTTCACTGATTTTCATCGTGATTATGTTTATAGTATAACTGTACTATATGTGAAACGGGCTGTCTGTGACAATTAGTTAAACCTTCATAATTACTATTCGGATAATACATTTGGCTCGGGATAGTCATAACCTTTCGTATCGACTTCAACTGTCTTCATCACTTGGTCTTCAAAAGGCTTATCCAGTTCATCTCGGTCAACTGAAACAATCTGATCGACGACTTCCATCCCCTCCGTCACTTTACCGAAACCAGCATAGTCACCATCCAATTGTGAGGACTTTTCTACCATAATAAAGAATTGGGAACCAGCGGAATCCGGTGATTGTGATCTTGCCATAGATAGTACGCCCCGATCATGTTCTAAATCATTATCAAAGTTGTTGGAGGAAAATTCTCCGGCAATCGAATAGCCGGGACCGCCCGTGCCAGCGCCATCTGGGTCACCGCCTTGAATCATAAATCCAGGGATAACCCGGTGGAAAATGAGTCCATCATAAAATCCATCTTCGACTAGGGAAATGAAGTTTGCGACGGTATTCGGTGCAATTTCCGGATATAATTCCAGTATAATTTGTTCGTCATTCTCCATCGTAATGGTGACGACCGGATTCTCTTCCACGTCATTTGGATAAGCAGTTGTATCATCTGCAGTTTCTTCGGCTGGAGCTTCTTGTTCACCACAAGCAGTTAAAATTGCGGCAAACAGAAAAATAGTGAGTAAGAAGTGTTTTTTCATCGTCTATTCTTCCTTTCGCTGTTTGAGTAGTTAGACATCCAACTTATTATAGCACGTTACACAGCGTTGGTTTAAGCTTGATGACCTCCGATTTTTTTGCTTCGGTCGAGGAGAATGCCTGCTTCGGTGTAGCTCGAGGCTCGCAGGATGGAAGTGGATCCGTATTTATCACGGATGGCGTCCATGACATAACCGATATTATTTTTCTTTAAGCGATCTTCAAATAAATCAAGCTGAATATCTTCATGATCATAAAGATTACCAAGGGTTACATATACGTGGCGGATGTAGCTGCTTCCGTCATAAAATTTTTGGAAAAGCTGCATACAGACCTCATACATATCCATCGTTACATTGGTCGGGCGTTCGATGCTTTTCGAACGAGAAAACCCACCTTTCTTTTCTGAGGAGTAGGAAATACTAAGACTAATCGTTTTTCCAGCTTGATTAGCAGTGCGCGCACGCCGGCAGACTTCTTCACATAAATCCAAAATACATGTCGCGACTTCCTTTTCCGTATAGTCTCGGAGCAGGGAGATGCCATGTCCGAATCCTTTTTGCTCCGTCTTGGTGAAGTTGCCGTAAACGGGGCTTAAATCAATACCCCAAGCATGCGAGTAGAGTTGCTCACCCATAATACCGAAGCGTTTTTTTAGTTGATTCAAGTCATAGCGGGCGAGCTGACCAAGTGTGACAATCCCCATGCGATTCAGATTGCGTTTCATGCGGCTGCCAATTCCCCAAATTTTTTCAATTGGAAAAGGCCAAAGTTTCTCTTCTACATCTTCATAGCTGCATTCAGCGATTCCTTCTTTCTTTGCGTGAAGATCCATGACGACTTTAGCGAGAAATTTATTATCACCAATTCCGATTGCAGCAGTAAGTCCAAAGCTTTCCATAATTTCTGCCTTTATTTTCTCGGCAATTTGGCGCCGGTCACCGAATAGTCGCTCAAGTCCATTGACCGTCACCCATATTTCATCAATGGAATATGGGTGGATGGCTTCTTTTGGTGCATAATTATGGATTAGCTTTGTAATTTCCAAGGATACATGTAAATAATCGGCCATTCGAGCAGGAACGATATGAATATCCGGATCATCAGGAAGTTCGAAATAACGGCTAACATTACTGATGCCATATTTTTCTTTTAAGGCAGGAGAGGCGGCGAGCACAATACTTCCTGGCCGCTTTAAATCACCGACAACGGCAAGCATTGTTTTCATTGGGTCAAGATTACGTTTTACCGCTTCAACACTTGCGTAAAAGGAGCGCATATCGATACATAGAATGTCATTTCGCGGATAAATTGAATAATCCATCGTAGTCCACCACCTAATAGAAACATTTGTTCTTATTATAAGTAGTTTACTAAACGTTAGCAATGGTAAAATCCGGCCAAACAAAAACCCTGCCGAATTATTCGGTAGAGAGGGATCATGCTTTTTTATTAATTTTGCCCTGTCAAGCGTCATTGGGGTATCAAGATCGATGAGAAATAAGGCAAGCGTTGTATCGGTAGTTGCTGTGAGCAATGGAAGGGGTTCGTCGAGGTCCGTGACTGCTTCATATTTTTCAAGGATCAGATTTCCAATTGTAGCTTTACATAAAAATGGTTTTAATCCTTGATAGACGGGGATAGTATTTTATCCGGAAGAATTCGTTTAATCGTGAAAAAGCCTGTATAAGAGGTTGTTATGGCTCGTTGTTTCTCCTCCATACTTTATCCTTATAATAAGTATGGAGGAGAATGATAAAGACGGCAATGAATTAGCTTGAGACGGGATTAGGATTGTTCCTCTAGCGCTTGTTTAACTTTTAATCGGTATTCGTCACTGCCAATTAAGTTCACCTCGAAAGAATTGATGTTATGCTGCAACAATCTGTTTTGCCATCGAGTGAGGTCATCCGTAAATAAAACGATTTCTATGTTTTCACCGTCAAGGTTTTCTGCGTAAAGTGTATCATTCAGGATAAATGCGGTTGACCCACCTTTTGATCCGAGATGAGCGTAATAGTCCTGATTCGCTTCATTCATTTCCATTGGCCATTCCATTAAATCTCGCATGATTGCAGCGGCTTCAGTCGGTAGTTCATCATTAGATATAATCGATAATAGATTTCCGTAATCCTTGGCAGACGCACCGATTAATCGGTCGGACCAGACTCTTTGAACGGCGAGTGGCAAATCAAACGAATAAGATTCGATATCAATTGTACCTTCTTTCATCTGATTGCTGAAATCAATTGCAAGTTCCCGGTAACGTTCCATCGGTATTGCTTCCAGTTCGTTGACGATATCATCGGTGTTCATGGAATCGTCAGCAACATATTCCGGAAAGAGAAGGGGACTGACCAAAGGATAGACCGGTTCATGATGGATAAGACCAAGAGATTCAATCCGATCATTAACTGCGGAAATCCCTAGCAGGTGAAGCAGGTAGTCGGTATTTGCATTCGAACTGTATGTAATCATTCCTTTAGCAACTTCATGAAGAGGTACTTGCTCATCCTTTATCTTACCTGCCGTATGGATGGATTCGAGCCAGGTTTCATGTGCAAATCCATCCGTACCTTCAAAATAGAAACGGTTTAAATCTGCAAGAGGGACAAGCTGATCTTTATCCAATTCACCAGCTTCTACTTGCATCGCATATTCCAAGGCAATAATTATTTTAACGGTACTTGCAAGTGGATGCACAATATCTGATTGATAAGCAATGACTTCTTCACCATTTTTTACGACATAGAGCGAAGTTGTTTCCGGATTATCTTGTAGATGATGGAGGACATAATCTGGATTATCACGGAAAATATAGAAGAATGCAGTTCCGATAACGATAATAATTCCGCCATAGATAATGAGGCGTTTCTTTGTATATGTCTTTTTATCCAAGAGGATATAGACTACCGCACCAAGGATAAAAGCTAATAAATAATCTACATTAAAAAGTAATACAGCAATAATAATGGCAAGTACAATTGCATTCATGATTACTGCTTCCCGAATTTTTTCTTTCGTTCGTTGTTTTTCACTCAGGAGTGGGAGAAGAGTGAGGATAACAGTTCCAGAAAGCCCAATCCAAGCCCAGATATTCATATAGACACGTTCCTTTCTCTACTAATTAATATTTCCTTCTTAGTACGCTTAAGATACTTGCATGAAGAATCATTAAACCAGAGATTAAATACCAGATAACTAATTTGTATGTTTCATAGTCGAAATGTTGAATGAATTGATCGTATAATTCGATTAGCAATCATCCTAACGACACCAAAGAAAAGGGCAATATCAAACGCTAATTTCAAAGAGGGGTTATACCTGTTTTTCTCAAGAGAAATAATCGTTTGCCGGCTTACCCCTAATTGATTTGCAAGCTCACGCTGGGATAATCCCCTTTCCGCTCTTAATACAACAATTCTGTTATTTATTTTTCTTTTTTGGTTAAAGGACATATCCATTCACCTCTTCTATAGTTAAGGTAACATGTTTTTTACATAAGGTAACTTATTTTTTACCTTTAGTATAAAAAAAGTTACAGAGCGTAATTGTAAAAGCTGCGGATTACTTTCATTCGGTGTAAGTGCACTTTTGTCTGGTTACTCCAAGATAGAAAAACAGGACGGGCGCAGAAATGGGAGAATAAAAACTCGTTTATTTCTTATTTGGATAAGAAGGGCGCGCGAATAGGAGAGTAAAGTCATTTTGTTTTCCCGATTAGGCAAGTTGAGGGAATGAATGGGAGAATAAAGCCGTTTGTTTTCCCATTCCGTCATACCGGGTGCGCTGAAAGGAAAATAAAGCCTGTTTGTTTTCCCATTCTAGCAGACTGGGTGCGCTGAAAGGAAAATACAGCCTGTTTGTTTTCCCATTCCAGCAGACTGGGTGAGCTGGAGGGAAAATACAGCCTGTTTATTTTCCCATTCCGTCATACCGAGTTCGCTGAAAGGAAAATGCAGTCTGTTTGTTTTCTCATTCCGGCAAGCCGAGCGCATTAACAGGAAAATAATACCCGCATCTTTCCATCCGAGCAGAATGAACGCACTAACTAGAGAACAAAACAATTATTCTTCAAATCAGCCGGGAGAGAGGGGGGGAAAAGAAAAAAATCCCGGCTACTGTGTAAGATGGGCAGTAGATGGGATTCTCTGATTATTTATGATGGTGAAATTAATTTGTAATATCTTCTGCGGGTCCGAAGATTTCAAAGTGAATATCTTCTTCAGCAACGCCGTATTCTTTTAAGATTTTATAAGCGGCACGCATAAAGCCTTTTGGTCCGCAGAAATAATAGGCAGCATCTGTCGTTGGGAGGATTGTGCTTAACCATTCGGTATCAATATGTCCTAATTTATCATATTGATCATCTGCTTCCGGGCTATCGTAGACGACATAGCTTTTTACATTGTTATGGGATTCTGTAATTTCGCTCACACGGTCTTTCATTGCATGCACATTACCATTTTGTGCAGCGTGAATATACGTAACTTCACGTTCTGGCTGTTCCTTGATCACTGTTTCAAGCATACTCATCATTGGAGTAAGTCCGACGCCACCACTTAATAAAATGAGTGGACGAGTATCTTCTGTATCAAGATAGAATTCTCCAGAAGGTGCACTAATGGAAAGTACGCTTCCTTCCTCAACATGTTCATGTAAATAAGAGGACACAATTCCAGCTGGAGTATCTGCAGTACCATCTTCTCGCTTCACGCTAATACGGTATTGCCCTTCGTCTGGCGCACAAGATAAGCTGTATTGACGTTGGTGCGTGTATGGTTCTCCTTCGATATCAACTTTTACGGTAATGTACTGACCCGCCTTGTAACTAGGAAAAGGGTTTCCGTCTGCCGGTTCTAGATAGAACGACGTAATAACATCACTTTCTTTAACTTTTTTCATTACTTTAAAATCACGGTAATCAATCCAACCGCCTGTCATTTTCTTCGTTTCTTCATACATTTCTTTTTCAACGGATATAAATACATCTGCAATCACACCGTATGCTTTTTCCCAGGCATCGATGATTTCATCGGTCGCAGCGTCTCCAAGCACATCTTTAATACCAAGAAGCAGATATTTACCGACGATTGGATAGTGTTCCGGCTTGATGTTTAGACTCTTATGTTTATGCGCAATCGATACAACAGTTGGTAAGATCGCTTCCAAATTATCGATGTTTGCTGCAGCTGCATAAACCGTATTTGCCAAGGCTCTCGGTTGATCCCCGTGTCGTTGGTTTGTCTGGTTGAAAATGTTTTTTAGTTCTGGATGATTTTCAAACATTAATTGATAGAAACGTGTTGTAATTTGTTCACCATGTTCTTCTAATACTGGTACAGTCGCTTTAATAATATTTCGGGTTTCTTCAGTTAAACCTGTAGTAGTTGTTGCCATAATTTAAGCACTCCCCTTTAAAAGTTTAAACATGTATTTTGAATACATGTTTATTGTATAATTAATGTACCTACTGTATCAATAGGGAAAACCGAACTTATGTTACAATAATGTGAAAGTATTTTTTTAAGGAGAAACGAATATGAATCTAAAAAAATATACAGATTACGGGCTTCGTGTTCTATTATTTGCTGGGATGAAAGAGAATGAAGAACTGGTAAACATTAAAGAAATCTCGGAAGTATTTAACATCTCGCAACATCACTTGGGGAAAATTGTCCACGAATTAAATAAGCTTGAGTTGATTGAAACAATTAGAGGTCGAAATGGCGGAATCCGTCTAGCAAAGCCTGCAGAAGAAATCAATATTGGTATTGTTGTCAGGCAGCTGGAGAATGACTTTAATATGCTCGAATGCTTTGAAAAAGGTCAAAAACATTGCGTCATCGAACCGGGCTGCACGTTAAAGCATGTAGTCAACCGGGCATTACATGCATTTTTTAAAGTACTTGATGAGTATACGTTGAAAGATTTGATTCATAATGAAGAGGAATTGAAGGAATTGATGGGGATTCGGTGAGAAAGAGGGAAAGTCACCGCTAAGGGTTTCTCTTCATGGGGGTGTATGCTATGTCTCTTCCAGATAAAATCATTAAAGAAATTGACATGTTGAATGAGAAGGATAGACAAAAGGTTCTTGATAAAATTAAAGAAAAGTATATGTTCCAGAAAGCTGCTCACTCGGTAATGATTGGATCCCACCTAGATTTCGCACCATATGCAACAGAATCGATTTTATTGGAAGGAAATTATGAAAGAGACATTATAAATAAAATGAAGGAACTGGTAAAAGCATATAATGAAGTTGAAATGGAGTATTAGTCATTATAATAATTTATCGAACGATTATACCTTGAGAAGAACGGGTTGAAATAGAGTTTGAACCAGATTGAATACTATATCTAAAAAAGAATAGTATCTTTTTTGGGTGACATGTGTTACACTTAGGTTACTTAATTGTTCGTGCTAGCAATACAGGATTTATGTCAAAACATTATAACGTTTATCATCATCTTGAATTATTATCAGAACAACCAAAGTAATAAACGTGCTTGATGCACAATGGAGGAATTTCATATGAACACAGGTTCAGTAAAATGGTTTAACGCAGACAAAGGTTTCGGTTTTATCGAAGTTGAAGGTGGAGACGATGTATTCGTACACTTCTCAGCAATTCAAGGTGATGGTTTCAAAACTTTAGACGAAGGTCAACAAGTTTCTTTCGATATCGAAGAAGGTAACCGTGGACCACAAGCAACTAACGTTGTTAAATCCTAATTTATAAAAAA
>NZ_JAXHDC010000036.1:0-36907 GCF_037072045.1 Oceanobacillus sp. MO10714A
AATCAAACATGAAACAGAGGATCGCCCATCTGCTGCAGACAGTTTCTTTGTTAAACCAGCTATTCTTTTAGAAAAAGATGGTGTCTACTACTTGCAAGTCACTGTTAAAGGAAGCGAGTTTATCAACTCCATCAAAAATGAGTTTGGCGAGTTCGTTTTCGTTCGAGAAAATGTGGATGGTTCTGTTGTTTATCAGCTAAAGATTGGCGGTAAATTAACGGACGAAATTATTCTTGATATGGTACTTACCGTTCCAGGAGTTTATGAAAACCAGGAGCACACTGCAAGGCTCATACTTGATCCGGGCAGTATGAAAGCTATTGATGTAAGCAATTATCTGTTAGTTGCATCAACAAATGCAAACGGACCTGATGCTGAAAATGCGCAAGATCCGGAAGAAAATGCTGGTATAACTCCAGGAAATAACAATCCAGGAAATAATAATGATACCAAATCTGGTAATAAAAAATTAGATCCAAACACACCGGAAAAACCGCTACTAGGTGATTCCAATAATATCACGGGAAATAAGTCTGTTGATACGAACACCAACTCAAGCGGGCCTAACCCAAAAACAGGCGAAGAAACAAACATTATGTTGTACTTGCTATTATTGATTGCATCAGCAATTCCGTTAGCTGTGCAACTGAAAAAACGCTTTGCGTAGAGTGAAACTTCATTTAGAAGGGGGAGACGCAAAAGATTTGCCGGGCCGTCGTAAAGACAGCTGCCCGTGCTTAAGTCGAGCGTTCTTTTCCCCACTAAATGTTAGTTGAACCAATCGAGCCGTTACTGGCTGTTAATCTACGCAAGACGGGACATGCAGAACCTGACGAACACCAGGATCTGAATTGTCCCGACTTGTATTTTAACTCCCCAACTTTCTAGCGCCTCAGATTATTTCTCCTTCTATCCTTTATACATAATGATGCGCAATTTTTTAAAAGAGGTGTAAACAGTGAAAAATAAATTATATGTATTTTTAATGCTTTTATTTATGATTGTACTAGCTGCCTGCGGATCTGATGAATCAGCAGCGAACCCGGACGAAAGTGCAGACTCAGAAGAAGCTGCTGAAACAACAGAGGAAACAGGAACAGAGGAAGAAGCTGAACCGGCCCTGGAAACAGATGGTGACATCATTGCAACAACCGTGGCAATCGTAGAAATGATGGACGAACTGGAATTAGATCTTGTAGGGGTTCCAACATCTTATAAAGATCTCCCAGCCCGTTATGAAGGCGTTACAGAAATCGGTATGGCGATGGAGCCGGATATGGAAGTCATCCTTTCCTTAAAACCAACAGATGTGCTTACCGTAACGACATTGGCCGATTATGTGCAAGATTCCTTTGCCCAAGCAGATGTACCAGCTACATATATGAATTTAGACAGTGTGGAAAATATGTATGAAGAAATTGAAGCACTTGGTGAAAAATATAATCGTGAAGATCATGCTGCTGAACTAGTAGCTGAATTCGAAGGGAAATTAACGGAAATAGAAGCGAAAATTGAAGGATTGGAATCACCAAAAGTACTTATTCTTCTAGGTGTCCCGGGCAGTTATCTTGTCGCAACGGAAAATTCCTATGTCGGTGACTTAGTCCGCCGCGCTGGTGGAACGAACGCAATTGCCGATACCGATCTAGAGTACGTATCAGCAAATACGGAAGTTTTACAGCAGACTGATGCCGATATTATTTTACGAATGGCCCACGGTATGCCAGATGAGGTAGTGGAAATGTTCAATAAGGAATTCCAGGAAAATGATATTTGGAATCATTTTAAAGCAGTTCAGAATGACAGAGTCTATGATTTAGAAGAGACCCGTTTTGGTACAACAGCTAACTTGGCAGCTGCAGAGGCACTGGAGGAGTTAGTCGGATTTCTTTACCCGGAATTAGTAGAGTAGGGCTTACGAAAGAGGTTTTTTAGATGTACAAAAAGTTAATCAGTTTTATTGCCGTGATTGGCTTGCTTCTTTTTGTAAGTCTTTATTCCATGATCACGGGCAGTATTGAAGTCGGACTTGGAGATCTTATTACTGGATTATTTACAGGTACAAATGAAAATGTGGAAATTATAAAAGATTTGCGCCTGCCGCGAATCATTATCGCTTTATTTGCAGGTGCTTGCCTCTCGGTTTCCGGTGTGCTTTTACAAGCAGTTTTACGGAACCCGCTCGCTGAACCAGGTATAATCGGGGTATCTTCAGGTGCTGGATTCGTTTCAATTTTGATGATCACCTTTTTCCCGACACTTTATTTCTATACACCATTATTCTCCTTCATCGGTGGGGCGGCAGCATTCTTGCTCGTTTATCTATTTGCATGGAAGTCAGGGCTTGATCCGCTGCGGATGATTTTGATCGGGGTTGCGATTAATGCATTGTTCACGGGGCTTAGTCAATTGTTATCCGCGCAAAATGCAAGCAGTCTCATGTCAGGTATTTCCGTTGATGCATCGACACTCACCATGAAGACCTGGGATGATGTGGGGATTATCACACTGTACGGGACGATTGGTCTTCTGCTTAGCCTGCTGCTTTATGCATGGTGTAACCATTTAGGTTTAAAGGATAAAACGTTGCGTAATCTCGGTTTCCAGGTGAACCGAGCGCGATTCATCATCTCTGTTGTAGCTGTTCTGCTTGCATCGATTGCAACAGCGATTGCCGGGATGTTCACCTTTGTCGGCCTGCTTGTTCCGCATATCGGACGAGTACTCGTTGGGAATGACCATAAAGTATTGATCCCATTTTCAGCGCTTGCGGGAGCCCTGCTTATTGTAACAGCGGATACTTTGGGGCGGACAATCATGGCACCAATTGAGATACCGGCATCGATCATTATGGCCGTAATTGGTGGACCATTCCTGATATTCCTACTTAGAAAGAGTGATCGGATTTATGGAAATTAAAGATATAACCTTTTCTTATCAGGATAAAGTAGTAAGACTGCATGGGATTGAAACTAGTATTACTCCAGGGAAAATTACGACGATACTTGGTCCGAATGGTTCGGGGAAGTCAACACTTCTTGGCGTCCTTACGAATAATCTCGCACCACAAAAAGGCAGCGTCATCTTAGATGGAAAAGCAATTAAACAATATAAACCGAAAGAACTTGCGAAAAAGCTTGGGGTTGTACATCAGCAAAATAACGCTCCGTCTGGAATGACGGTCGAAAAGCTAGTTTATTACGGAAGACTTCCCCATAAAGCAGCCTTCACGCAGCACGGAGACAAGGATGAAAAGAAGGTGACCTGGGCGCTGGAACGTACCGGACTAATCGAAAAGCGCCATGCCCCGTTAGACAATCTATCCGGCGGTCAGCAACAACGGGCGTGGATTGCGATGGCGCTTGCTCAGGATACACCGTATTTATTCTTGGATGAACCGACTGCCAACTTGGATATCTTTTACCAATACGAGATACTAGAATTGGTAAAAGAGCTATGTAAAGAGGAAGGTCTTACGATTGTGATGGTCCTCCATGACATCAATCAGGCAATCCAATACAGTCATGAAATCATTGCGATGAAAAACGGTCGGATCATTTCCCATGGTAATCCGCGGGATATTGTTACCAGGCAATTGATGCAGGAAGTGTATGGTGTAAATGTCGTTGTCAAAGATGATCCAGCGCTTGGCATGTATATCGTGCCAATTGGAATTTAACCGACTTAGGTGAGGTGGAGGTTATGAATAATAAAATGAAACGGATACTGTCAATTGGAGTAACACTCGTATGTGCAGGCGTTTTCGTCTATGCGGCCCATGGGTTAATCAGTACGTATCTTGATTATCACAAAAACAGTAAAACAATGGATGATCTTCAGCAAACCTTTTATGAAGGTGGAGGTTTTACAGAGTGGGCAGATAATGATGGCGATGAGCTGAAAGTCCGTTCGGGTTTCGATATTTTGCTAGGTGAAAATGAAGAGCTGGTTGGATGGATTACAGTAGACGGGACGCAAATTGATTATCCTATCCTTCAAGCGGATAATAACAATGATTATTTACGCAAGGATTTTTATAAAAATTATAATATTCTCGGCAGCATTTTTATGGATTACCGGAACGATGTTACATCCCTTGGCAAGAATACAATCGTTTATGGCCATCGCACAAAGGACCAATCGATGTTTGAAGGCTTAACGAAATACGCGGACAAAGCATTTTACGAAGAACATAAAACATTCACCTTTGATACGTTATATGAAAGCTACGTGGCAGAAGTTTTCGCTGTCTATAATACGACGACCGATTTCAATTATATTCAAACTGAATTTGCCGATGATGAAGATTTTAACGCATTGTTAAAGGAGAGTCTTTCCCATTCTTTATATGAAACGGATGTGGACGTCAATGCAGATGATCATATCCTTACCTTATCGACATGTGATTATGAGCTGGACGAATTTAAAGGAAGATTTGTCGTGCAAGCTAAATTAACGAAAAAAGACGGTGGCTCCATGCATGCCGTTCAATAAAAACGAGCAGGAACTCAAGGGGATTTTCGTGAGTTACCTGCTTTTTTTAGATGTATTGTGTTTTTCGATTTATTTCAATTGTTATCCAGTGTTAAACGCGCAAAAACTCTTCTTTATATGTTATTCCAATCTATCGGTATTTTAACTTTTTAATCATTATCGTAGTAAACCACTAATCTCTTAATACCTACAACAATCCAATCCACTGCCAATATGTGGCACTGAAAATAATGATGAGAAGATAGCCTATGACGGTTAATGGTATTCCCGATTTTAGGAAATCTTTTGCCGTAAAGGTTCCTGTTCCATAAGCAAGCATACTTTGCGGTGCATTCACTGGAAGCAGAAATCCGAAGCTTACAACAAACTGCATAATGACTACGAGCCCAATTGCATTAAAGTTAGTTGCCTCCATACTGCCTGCAAGCGCGATAACGATTGGAATGAATGCAGAAGCAAGACTTGTCGCACTTGCAAAGCCAAGGTGGATCAGTATATTAAAAGCAGCAAGCAATGCAATCATCATAACGAGTGGCATCGAATTAAGCCCCATTGCTTCAAAAGAGTTCGCTGACAACCAGGATGCTCCTTCTGTGGACAATAGGACGGTTCCAAGTGATATACCAGTAGCAAAGACAATCAACGTTCCCCAAGGTACCTTTTGCTGAACTTCTTTCCAGCCAAAAATTCCAACAATCGGAGTCAACATGACAGCTACAGCGACAATCATAATGGTCGTCGAGTCGAATGGATGGAGCAATCCTTCCGTTGACCAGAGGATAAGCAGGGCGAGTGCAATAATGATAAGTTTCTTTTCTTTAGAAGACATCTTACCTAACTCGTCTAGTTGTTTTTTGAGACTGTTTCCTTTCGTTATATCTGGGATGTCAGGTTTAATGAGTCGAGTCATGACAATATACAAGACAACAGACATAATAATTGACCAAGGAGCGGCGTATAAGAACCATGCGCCCCATGTGATATCCATTCCATATTCGGCTTTGATAAAGCCTAAAGCGACCATATTCTGTGCGGCTGCCGTTTTAATCCCAATATTCCAGATTGAAATCGACTGAACTGCAGTAATCATCAATAAGGCCGCAAGCCTGCTTTCTTTCGCTAGACCAAAGGCGGCAACAATTCCTAGGAGGATCGGTACGAGTGTACCCGCTCTAGCTGTAGCGCTTGGAACAAATAAGGCTAGGACAAAACTTACTAAAATTGTACCCATAACAAGGCGGCCTGGCTGTGTACCCACTTTCGATAAGATA
This sequence comes from Oceanobacillus sp. MO10714A, assembly GCF_037072045.1. Taxonomy (NCBI): domain Bacteria; kingdom Bacillati; phylum Bacillota; class Bacilli; order Caryophanales; family Bacillaceae; genus Oceanobacillus; species Oceanobacillus sp. MO10714A. The sequence goes on from NZ_JAXHDC010000036.1 coordinate 5,766, forward strand.
TATAAAGCAATGCGCCGATGTAAGCCGGTTATTTCCATCGCTGCGGCTAGAACGAGAGCACCACCGACAAGTAGTACGGCAGTGGAGCTAAATCCGCCGATTGCCATACTTAAAGCCTCGCTTGTACCGTACGTTACAGATGGGTCTTCTATTGTAGGGGATAGACCAATAAATAATGCGAGTAAACTGACGATCATCACAGCGCTCACTGGATATGTTACTGCTTCCGTTATCCAGAGAATAACGGCAAAAGCAAGCACAGCAAGAGCACGTTGTCCGGCTACAGGCAATGTTTCCGGATTTGGTAACAATAAGATAACGAACATGACAGCCGTTGCAATAAGTAGAATGCTGAAATTTCTGCTGTTTATTTTCATATGTAATTCCTCCTCTAACGTTGTATCTGCTGCAGTATTACTGGCTGTAAAACTCCGAACTAAAAGTGTGGGATCAACAGCCAGTAACGGCCCGATTGGTTCAACTAACATTTAGTGGGGAAGAGAACGCTCGACTTAACACGAGCATCTGTCGTAATGACGGCACCAGCTCATCTTGTGCGTCTCCCTCCACTAAATGAAGTTTCACTTTACTACTGAAAGCATTACCAACCCCTACCTTCATTATACGGTAATGGAAGATGCTATAATAACTTATCTCTGACAATTTGTTAAACTTTTACAGCTAACTTACTATTCCCCATATCGTGAAAACAAAACGGCAAATAACAAAGGCGCTTGCGCCAGATGCGTGGCAAATTTAAGTTATCCAAAGAATTTTTATTTTAGTTTTCAAGACAAAGAAAAAAGAGGTTAAGCCGAACATATTAGTGGCTTAACCTCTTGATCACATTATTGATTATACTTTAAAGCACCGTTTGGCTCTGGAATTTCGTTTGGTTCGAGTTGGTTCATCTTGCAGAAATGTAAGAAGAATTCTTCAGCAAGTTGCAATTCATTCGGATCTTTCTTAAGTGCAATAATATCTTTCAAGATTTGCGCTGCCCAAATGTTATCAAAATAACGATATTTTCCTGTGTTCCATGTCATACGGTGCGGATATTTTTCATTAATATAGTAATTCCAAAATAGCATGTCTTCCGCTTCTTCGTCGGAAAGTTTTAATCTAAGTTCAGAATGGGCAGGAATGATTCCATCTTCTGCCAATCTGCCGATAAATGTTTCTTCTACCATGTAAAGGCCGACAATTTTTCGTTCCTTTTCTTCTTCTTTATCATCCCGTTTTGTTAACAAAACAAGACTATTTTGATGGAGACGCACGGGCTTGTTCGGTTTACCTTCGTTTTTACCGCTCCTAATTTCACCAGCGAATACTCGCCAATCGGTAAAAGCTTGCTCTTCTTCTGTATCCTCAAGCCAAAATACTAATTGGGATTTATCATGGAGTCGATGGTTTTTCAGTAATTTCTTAAGTTCATTCATCCGTTGCTGTTCCAAAATTCGCTGTGCTTGTTCTTCTTCCCGTTCTTTCTCGAGTTGTTCTTGTTTTGCTTCAATCTTCGTAATAGCTTGTTTTAATGTAGCTTGTGCCGAATCATCTTTGAGCTTTAAAAACTTTCCAAAGGCATCAGGAAAAACAAACTTCTTCGTTACCTCATCAAAATCAATTGTTACAAACTCATCATCTTGGTCAACAATACTACCATTACCGAAACTTTTGTGCATGACCTTTTTGTCAATCAGATTCATTTTTCCACTCCTTTAGATTATGCCCACGACATTCTTCTCGAGCGATACGACTTCTGCATGTATGCTTCCCTGTCCAACAGCAGGTGAGTTTTGAAATAAAAAGAGAGCATCCAAATTCAAAACTCAATGAAGATGCGCTGGAAAAGTATCGTCGTATAATTACAACAACTATATTATAACACTTTTTAGGGAAAGACACAAGTTATCTATTGACAATGATGTTTTACCTGTTGTATAATGAAAATTTTTCTGTATTAATATTTCAGCTGTTCCTACTGAAAAAGCTTTGAATCAAGGGAACATTTCCCAATCAGTCCCATAGATTCCATGGTTAATTAAATTATTAATGAGCCTTGCCATTTTATGCGGTGGCTCCTCCATTCCGCCGAGCAACCACATCTTCAGTACATGCACACTTCCACTAATGATGAATGCAGTCAGATAAGAAGAGAGCTGTTGATCGGTTTGTTCAGATATGATCCATTCACTCCGAATAGAAGCTTGTGCAACTTCTCTTACTTTCCGTTCAAAAGACGTCTCATCACTAACATTTAACAGGATAATCAACTCTTCCTGCTTGGCGGCGAAATAGCTAATCAATTTCTCCGTCATCTTTAGTGCGTCTTCCTTTTCCTGTAAGTTGTACGTGTTCATATATTGCTGCATATCCATGACGATTTCGTCTTCAATTGTTTCAAGAAGCTCGAATTGATCACGGTAGTGGGCATAGAAGGTTGAACGGTTAATATCAGCTCGCTCGCATATTTCTTTGACTGTAACCTGGGAAAAAGATTTCTGCTTTAACAGCTGGAGAAGACTGTCCTTTAAAACCATCCGTGTATATTTTTTTCTTCGGTCAAGTTTTTCAGATGTCATCTTTTTGTCCCCTTTATTTTAGAATTATCCAACACTTTCTTAAAGGAAGTTGGATATTGGACGAATTTTATCAAACTGTTTGTTGATAAACCAACACTGTGTTTTATATAATGTTAGCGTGATAGAATATAAAAGTAAAGGTAAGCAGATAGAAAAGGGTGAGATACGATAAAGATTGCAGCTTGGATTATTGAAAAAAGAAAATCGATCGTTATTACGTTTGTAAGTCTTGCTATGATTAGTGTCATCCTCCAATTTTTCGTTTCCGTTAATTATAATATGGTTGATTATTTGCCGGATAATGCTCAATCAACTGAAGCAATTGAAGTGATGGAGGAAGAGTTCGAAGGAGCAATTCCCAATGCCAATGTCATGATTTATGATGTATCCATACAGGAGGCACTCGTATATAAGGAGAAACTCGAAACAATCGATGGGGTGACAGATGTTATTTGGCTTGATGACGTGATGGATATCAAGACCCCGATTGAAGTTGCTGATCAAGATGTAGTGGAAAGTTATTATCAAAATAATAATGCATTATTTTCCTTCGTTATTGCTGATGGAGAAGAGGTACGAATTACGGATGAAATTTATGAAATAATCGGTGAAGAGCATGCGCTAGCAGGTGAAGCGATGGACACGGCGACCCAGCAGAAGATGGCATTCACAGAAACGATGTACGCAACAGCGCTGCTCGTTCCGATTATCATTATTATCCTCATCCTTTCAACAACTTCATGGGTAGAGCCATTATTTTTCCTGATGGCAATTGGTATTTCAGTCCTGATTAACCTTGGAGCGAATATCTTTATCGGAGAAATATCCTTTGTAACCCAGTCGGTTGCTCCGATCCTGCAGCTTGCCGTCTCACTCGACTATGCGATCTTCCTGTTGCATAGTTTCTCCGACTACAGGGAGAAGGTTGGGGATCCGAAAGAGGCAATGCAACTCGCGATTAAGCGCTCGTTTTCGGCAATTATTGCCAGTGCGTCGACGACGTTTTTTGGATTTATTGCACTAAGCTTAATGAACTTTGAAATTGGTTCTGACCTTGGGTTTAACTTGGTGAAGGGAATCGTCTTTAGCTTTATTAGTGTTATGGTCTTCCTTCCAGCGTTTACGATCATGTTTTATAAATGGATTGATAGGACACAGCATCGTCCATTTATTCCCAGCTTAAACCGGGTTGGAAAGGGTTTAATGAAGTTAAAATATCCAGTTCTAATCCTTGTGATCCTTCTTATTGTGCCAGCATTTATGGCACAGAGCCAAACGGATTTTATTTACGGAATTGGTGAACAACCAGAAGAGACAAGGGCAGGTATTGATATTGTGAAGATTGAGGATGAATTTGGAAAAAATACACAGATGGTCCTGCTTGTTCCGAGCGGTGATATCGGGAAGGAAGAGCAGCTGGCCCAAGATTTGCTTAAAAATGATGAAGTGAAAAGCATCATGAGTTATGTTACGACGGTCGGTGCTGCTATTCCACTTGAATACCTGGATGAAGACATAACAGAACAGTTTTATTCAGACAATTACAGCCGGTTTATCTTAAATACGACAACGGAGGATGAAGGGGATGAAGCATTCGCATTAGTCAAAACAGTAGAAGAGATGACGAGCGATTACTATGAGGACTTCTATATGCTCGGGGAGAGTGTTACGTTATATGATATTAAATCTGTCGTCACAGATGATAATACATTCGTGAATGTGATGACGATTGTAACGATTGCGCTTGCACTTATTGTAGCATTCAAGTCTCTTTCCTTCCCGATTGTCTTGTTACTGACGATTCAAGCATCGGTTTGGATTAACCTGGCTATTCCGTACTTTACAGAAACACCACTTGTTTTCGTCGGGTATCTTATCGTAAGTACTGTACAGCTTGCGGCCACGATTGATTATGCGATTTTACTGACCGAGGATTATACATTGAAACGGAAGGAAATGCCGGCATTACAGGCAATAAAACAATCGCTGAATGACAAGTTTTTTGCCATTTTGATCTCAGCATCTATTCTTTCTACTGTCGGCTTCATACTTTGGCTTACATCGACGAATCCAATTGTATCTTCCATTGGATTATTGCTCGGCAGAGGGGCATTGCTAGCATTTCTCTTAGTCATTATCTTCCTGCCGGCATTACTTGTGTTATGTGATAAGGTAATTGAAAAAACAACATGGAAAGCAAACTTTTTCAAGGAGTGATGATAAGAACGATGAAAAAAGTCTTGATTGTTTTACTCAGTATTTTCCTCGTTCTGCCGGGAACATTCCCGGTCGCGGCTGCTTCCAGCAATGAAGAGAAGGAAGCCGATGTGGACAATGCTGGGCAGGTAGTAGGTAAAGATGAAGTGGTTTATGCAACCTTAAGTCCTGATGGGATAGGGAAAGAACTTTATATCGTGAATAGTCTGGAGGTGAGTGAAGGAGGGCAAGTTGTAGATTATGGAAAATACAGCAGTGTAAAAAACCTTACCGATTTAACTGAAATTACTCAATCTGGGGATACGGTCGAATTGACAGCATCTGAAGGCAAGTTTTTTTATCAAGGGACGCTGGAACATACGAGTCTTCCATGGGAATTCCAAATTACGTATTTGCTGGACGGCGAAGAGGTAACGGCAAAGGAGCTAGCTGGTAAAGATGGGACCCTGGAAATCCTGATAGAGACGTTTGAAAATGAAGCAATCGATTCCGTTTTCTTTGATAATTATTTATTGCAAATATCCTTTACGCTGGACGGGGAGAAGACGAGTAATGTTGAAACGGAAGAAGGAGTCCTCGCCAATGCCGGTAAAGACATTCAAGTAACATACTCTGTCATGCCGGAAGAGGAAGCAGTATTATCAACGACGGCAGATGTAACGGATTTGGAACTGTCTGGCATCGATATAGCTGCCGTTCCGCAAAGCATGTCAATAGATGCTCCAGATGCAGATGAGTTTACGGATGAAATCGGCACACTCGCTGATGCGCTTCAAGAGATTGACCGTGGCGTGCTCGGATTAAAAAGTGGAACAGAAGAGCTTCATGACGGTACAACAGCACTGCAGAACGGTTCTAGTGAATATCAAAATGGGATTCATGCATTAAATAACGGTTCTAGTGAATTAATAAGTGGCTCAAAAGAAATCCAGGGGGCACTGGACGCAATTGATAAATCTTTAAGTGAATTTAAGGGAATGGACGGCAGTGGTTTTAATGAGATTACAATTGCTTTAGAAGAGTTTGCTAAGGCTCTAAGGGAGATTAAGGAAGGGCTTATCAGCTTGAAAAATGGTTTCAGTGGAGCGTATGAAGCCCTCGATCAAGCGATAGAGGCAATTCCCGCCCATGAGATTACCGAAGAAGAAATTATTGCGTTAAAACAAAGTGATGCGAATCAGGAAACAGTAGATAAATTGCTTGAAGTGTATACTGCCTCGCTGACAGTAAAAGGAACATATGCCGAAGTAAAAGAAGCCTTTACCTCTGTAACAAGCACATTGGAAACAATTACTGCTTCCCTGGAAACGATGGCAACCTCTATAGAAGATATGATGGACGGATTCCGTGACTTTCTTGATAAAATGGATCCGGCAGGTGGATTAAAAGAATTACAAGCAGGCATCTCGACGTTATCTGCTAATTACCAAGCATTCCATTCTGGTCTTGTTGCGTATACAGAAGGTGTTGGGGAACTTGCTTCGGGCTATGCAGAAATCAATCAGGGGATTGGTGAATTAAATAACGGTACTGGTGAACTGGCAAACGGTGTTTCTGAACTTCGTAATGGGACATCTGAACTTGCGGAAGCGACACAGGATATGCCGGAACAGGTAACAAAAGAAATTGATGAAATGCTTGCACAATATGATAAATCTGATTTTGAAGCCGTTTCATTTGTTTCCGAGAAGAATGAGGAAGTGAATTCAGTTCAATTTGTTTTAAAAACGGAACCGATTGAGAAAGTAGAAAAAGATAAGGAAGAAGAAGCAGAGCCTGAAAAGAAATCACTTTGGGAACGGTTTTTGGATTTATTCAGATAAAAAAGATGCACCTCAATATGGGTGCATCTTTTTGTTATCACGCATTAACGGTCTGTAATACCCCCACCTCTAAACATGAGGGAAGCCCAAGATGTGAAGGAGGGGTATACAGTCCGTAAAACCCTGATTCTGTTCAACTAACATTCAGTGGGGAGATAAGGAAACCCCAACTGAATGAAGTTTCACTTTATGTTACGCGTTTTTCTCTGCAATAGATTTCTTGTGTTCATTCTTAATTTGTTCGAGCAAAGTCTGATTCGAGAGCAGGCGGTAGCCGGTTGTTGCTAATGCCTTGGCACCGGTAAGGAGCGCGTGATCTCCCAGCTTGGATTTAGCGGCTTCTCGGAATTCAACCGTGTGGGCAACGAGATCCTCAGGCCCAATTTTTATATAGCAGTGGGCAGTGGGAACCTCATGACTAATGTTACCGGCGTCTGTCGAGATTTTTCCTTCAGATTCCTGAATGACATCTTCTTCTCCCACTGCTGTTAATTCTTCTCCAAGCACTTTATCGAGCAGGGGAGTAATGACAAAGTCTTTTACTTCATTCTGGAACCGTTCAATTTCTACTTTTGCTCCGGTGGCAAGGGCTGCTCCTTCAGCAATCGCACGGACTTTAATTGCGACCTCTTCTGTTTTCTTCCACGATTCAGCCCGGATAAAAAAGCGAGCAGCTGCATATTCAGGGATGATATTTGGAGCGTCGCCGCCATCTGTTATGATTCCATGAATTCGCACGTCTTGCGGGAGTTGCTGTCTTAATGCACTGATACCGTTGAACAATTGGATAACCGCATCGAGTGCATTAATTCCTTTCTCTGGGGAAGTAGCCGCATGGGCCGGTTTCCCGTAGAACTTAAAATCAAGAGGTTCTACAGCGAGTGTATCTTGGGAATGCGTCGTTTTACCTCCTGGGTGGAGCATAAGTGCAGCATCAATATCTTTCAAGTAGCCATGCTTTACAAAGCTGCCTTTTGCGCTGCCATTCGGTCCACCTTCTTCGGCGGGTGTACCAAGCACAATTACGCGTCCGCCTGTATCCGCTACCACTTTTGAAAGCGCAATAGCAGCTGCAATACTTGATGTTCCGATAATGTTATGGCCACATGCATGACCAATTCCCGGGAGGGCATCATATTCTGCGAGAAATGCAACAGAAGGACCAGGTTTTCCGCTATCTTTTACCGCGTAGAAAGAAGTTTCATGGCCTGCAACAGCTTTATCAACTGTGAATCCTTCATTAATTAAGTTTTTAATATGTAAATCACTAGCGAAAAATTCCTCATTCCCAATTTCCGGATTTTCATGGATGGAATGACTCGTTTGTAAATAATGTTCTTTATTATTTTCAATCGATTGTATTAATACGTCTTTCACAGCTTGCGTTATCGCCACCAAAAACTCCTCCTTTTGAATTTAATAAACCAACAAACACGTCTAATGAATCCGAATCACTTCTATTCAGCGTAAGTGTCTGGTTCGTTCACTAATTATGGCGTTCTAATCGCCGTTCAGTTGCCCGGTGGACGGATGCGCATCCTAAGGCACAGCCGACGCCTCAACGCACAGGACGTTAATGTCAGACGTTGCCACATACGGGAGCGTTCTTAGTCTGCCTCGGGCTGAGCACTAAGGGGTCTTCGGACTCGTGCTATTCCCGCAGGAGTCACCGTCCACCGGGCAACTGAACTGTAGAGAGGATTATTATTAATGGAAAATATCCCACCATGATAGGTGCCCTCTTACTAAAATGAAAAGTAGTGCTCCAAACTTGGCCTTTCCTCGGAGCAGTCCAGACACCTCGAGACTCCTGCGGGAGGATAGGCTTGGTGAGACCCCGCAGTGGGCTTGCCCACGAGGAGGCTCACCAGCCGCCCGCGGAAAGCGAGAGGTGTCTGGACTGCGGACCTCCAGAAGTAAGTTGCACATACTTACGCTGAATGAAAGTGATCACTTTGATATGTACAGTATAAGTGATAATGGATACCTTGTGAAATCAAATAGGCTTATAGATCAATATAGGAGCATAAAAATGGCGAGATTGCGCAAAATAGAAAGGAAAGGGCAATTCTATTGACAGGTTATTTTTGATAACTTACTATTGAGTTGTAATTAAATTTAAACAGAATAGGATGATTTAGATGACTAAAGTAGGTATAGTAGTAGGAAGTATCCGTAATAATTCATTCTCCGAGCAGCTTGCGAAAAATATTGTTGAGTTGTTCCCGGCAGGCTATGAAGCAGAGTTCGTCGAAATTGTAGATCTGCCACTTTATAACCAAGATTCTGATGAAAATATCCCGGAAGTGTATACTAATTTCCGTAATACGATAAAAGGTCTTGATGCAGTTATATTTGTAACTCCAGAACATAACCGCTCGATTCCGGCAGCACTGAAGAACGCGTTAGACGTTGGGTCCCGCCCTTATGGCTCGAACGTATGGGACGGTAAACCGGCTCTTATCGTGAGCCAATCTCCAAGTAATTTAAGTGGATTTGGTGCGAATCACCATCTTCGTCAAGTGCTTGCATTCTTAAATATGCCAGTCGTTCAACAGCCGGAAGTGTACATTGCAAATGTCCACGAATTACTTGGTGAAGATGGTAAAGTCACCAATCAGGATACAATTGGATTCTTGCAATCGGTAGTAGATGCTTATGTTAGCTTTATAAAGCGCCACGAATCATAAGAATGACTCTAATTTTATAAAAACTTCATCCCATTAAAAAAAGGAAATGGTATAGTAATCATTTCCTTTTTTTCTATATATAGAATTACTTTCTATTCCAGAATCGCATCTGGGCAATTGCTGATACAAAGTCTTCACCGAAGTTGGCATTATTTGCGGCAAATACGACACCTGCTAAATTATTCCCTGCTGAGGACTGAATAAAGCTCTCTCCAGTGGTTGCAACACCAATTGGTTTATAGTGCCGATATGCTACATGGACAAACTCTGTCACATCAGCATTGAATTTCCTTTGATTGTTGGCACTACCTCCAACGACATATAGTGAGTCAACGAGATAAGGACTTGAGGTAAGAAATGTTTCATCTACTTTGAGCTCTGAGCCATCAGATCCGGTAACGGTACCAAGTGTTTCGCTGATAATGACAACAAAGACGCCATACCGCTCGAGCGTGTTCAGCACATTGTTTACTTCATTACTATTGAAGCCATCACCGATCAGTACACCTACTTTTTGTGTGTATGCGTATTTGGGAGTGTTTGCTTGGCTCAGGGAAGGGTAGCTGGTAGAAACAGGAACATTGGTGCCGCTAGGACGATTTACTCCAATATTATCTGCAATAATATTAGCTAATTCCTTATCCACGTTAACGAGAATGTCAACAACTTGCTGTCTGACAAAATCCCTTTTTACACTGCCTACCTGATAGCTAAGACCATCAATTGTATGTTGTTTTTCAACGGGAGTTAGACTATTCCAGAAAATTCTCGGTTGCGAATAGTAATCATTGAATGATTCGCTTCGCTTTCGGATGACATGCCCTTCAACTTTTGTTGGATAATGCGCATACCCGCCTTCCTCAGGGGGAGTCGTATATGGGGTATTATTTGCTATTGAGTTTTTATGATAGTTTACTTGATCGACATCGATACGATATCTCATATGCCCTTGTCGCTGGTTATTATGGAAAGGACAGATTGGTCGGTTAATCGGCAGGTTTTGGAAGTTAGCTGAGCCTAGACGGTGGTATTGGGCTGTTTGATAAGCAATTAGCCTTCCCTGTAAGACAGGATCATTCGAGAAATCAATTCCAGGAACAACGTTTGCCGGGTTAAAGGCTGCTTGTTCTGATTCTGCAAATTCATTGTCCACATTTTTATTTAATGTCATTTTGCCAATCAGCTCAACAGGTATGAGTTCCTCTGGCCAAAATTTTGAAGGATCAAGAATGTCAAAGTCATATTTAAATTCATCTTCCAGTGGAATAAGTTGAACGCCTAATTCATATTCGGGAAATGCACCACGATCAATTGCTTCTCTAAGATCACGGCGATGGAAGTCTGGATCGAGTCCGCCGATTTTCAGCGCTTCATCTTGCAATAAAGAATGTACCCCGAGAACCGGTTTCCAGACAAATCTGACGAACGTTGCTGTCCCTTGTTCGTTGACGAGGAGATACGTATTAATGGACCAGGATTCCATCATACGATAGCTCCTTAAAATGCCGCGGTCAGACATAATCCAGAGCACCATATGCAGCGCTTCTGGGTTATTGGCTACATAATCCCAAAAATTATCGTGGGCCCCAGAAGCTGTAGGAATATCGGTACGTGGCTCGGCTTTGTAGGCATGCATCGCATCGGGAAATTTCATTGGGTCTTGGTTAATTAATACAGGCATAGCAATTGTGGTCAGATCATAATTTCCCTCTTCTGTATAAAATTTCGTCCCCCAACAACGTAAATCTCTTGCGGTATCATAAGAATCTTTGCCACCTTGTACAGTGGAGAAGCGGACGAATACAGAAGTCTTCTTCCCGGCTTCCTGCAAGAACCCGGCCTTTGTAAACTGCTTCATCGATTGATAACATTCAAACTCCCCGTGTGCCCCGTAGCCTCTTGCGTGAACGACTCGTTCCGGTATCCTTTCTTTAACAAAATGTGTCATCTTTTCAAAGTAGTGAAAATCCTCTAATAATCCAGGGCCCCGTTCTCCTGCTGTTAATATTTCCTCATCATTGGATATCTTTAATGATTGATTGGTTGTCAATGGTTTTCCGGTGTTTTTTACACGGAATTTATCCAATTGTTCATTTTTTTCATTTTGGTTATGGGAGCCTTGATTTCTTGATGGCTTATCGTCCATTTATAAGCACCTGCCTTATTTTCTAAATTTCAATCCCATTTATATATCTATGCTTCGATCTTATTTCTAGAACTTAACTATCGAACCTGATTACTTTCATACAGCGTAAGTGTCTGCTCTTTCACTAATTAAGGCGCTCTAATCGCCGTTCAGTTGCCCGGTGGACGGATGCTTTCCGTGGGCACAGCTGGAGCCTCCTCGGGCTACCGCCCTGCGGGGTCTCCAGACTCGTGCTTTTCCCGCAGGAGTCACCGTCCACCGGGCAACTGAACTGGTAAGATGATTATTATTGAAAGCATTTATTCTAGTCCCATGTCACGATAGAAATTATATCTGTGGAATAATAAAGAGTGATCTAAATTAGGCTTTCCCTCGGAGCAGTCCAGACACCTCGAGACTCCTGCAGGAGGATAGGCATAGGTGAGACCCCGCAGTACGCAAAGCGTACGAGGAGGCTCACCAGCCGCCTGCGGAAAGCGAGAGGTGTCTGGACTGCGGACCTCCAGAAGAAAGTTGCACTTACGCTGGATGAAAGTGATTTGCTGTTTGGTTGGTGCAGGGCGGTGAATGACTGTTTTTTAACTAGGTTGTATTTTTCATAGATGAACAATAACTTTCATAAACATTTCATAAAGAAGGATGAATTCTATGGTAATATAGGAGGAGATGTTATTTTGAAATAAGGTGATAGCTATCAGTAACTTAAGACGATGGGTTTATATTATATTAGGACTCATTTCTTTCGGGATTGGAGTGGCTGGGGCAATCTTACCAGTATTGCCAGGAGGACCTTTCTTCCTATTTGCTTCATATTGTTTTACAAAGAGCTCGGAACGTTTGGACAGATGGTTTAAGAGCACATCTTTCTATAAACAATATGTAGACCGCTACTTCATTAAACGATACATGACGAGATGGGAAAAAATTCGGATCAATCTTATTGCCGATTTTTTCATTATCCTCTCCGTCGTGATGATTGATATTCTTTTTATTCGGATCATCATGATTACACTAGGACTCGTCAAGCATTACTACTTCATTTATCATATTAAAACAATAAAACCGGAAGAAATAGCGTTCGTTATGGATAAATAGAAACAAGCGGGAAAATCAGTGGTATGCTGACGATCCTGCTTGTTTTTATTCGGCATCCGTAGTACAAAGAAATAAGAGGGGGGAAAGATCATGAAGAAAGTTTATTTAATTGATGGAGCAAGAACAGCTTTTACAGCATTTGGTGGTTCTTTCGCTGGTGTAACAGCAACAGAGCTTGGAACCGTAACAGCGAAAGAAGCGCTAAAGCGATCGAATGTTGCACCAGATCATGTTGACCATGTGATCTATGGGAATGTTATTCATTCCGAGACGAATGCAGCATACATCGCAAGACATATTGGACTGGAAGCAGGAGTACCAAAGGAAGTCCCAGCCTATATTCTGAACCGACTCTGTGGTTCCGGGCTGCAATCCATTGTTTCCGGTGTACAGGAAATATTACTGAACGATGCAGAAATCGTCCTTGCTGGTGGGGTAGAAAATATGTCCCAAGCACCCTATTCGAATTTTGAAAAAAGGTTTGGCGGTGGGAAACTTGGTGAACTAAAATTCCATGATATGCTTCTATCCACATTATTTGATGAATATACTGGATTTGGTATGGGTGTAACGGCAGAAAATCTTGCTAAAGCATATCTTATTTCCCGAACAGAACAGGATGAATACGCAGTTCTTTCCCACGAACGGGCGAGTAAGGCGAGGGAGTCCGGCCGTTTCAGTGAAGAAATTGTCGCTGTAGACGTCAAATTAAGGAAGAAAAATGAATCCATTATCGAGGATGAACATATTAAACCGGATACGACAGTAGAGAAAATCAGTGGATTACGTCCATCATTTAAGAAAGATGGTACCGTAACTGCTGCCAATGCTTCTGGGATTAATGACGGAGCAGCAAGTGTTGTCATTGCGTCGGAACAAGCGGTAAACGAGCATGGATTACAGCCGCTTGCTGAAATCGTTTCTTGGGCTGTATCAGGGGTCGATCCATCGGTTATGGGTATCGGACCGGTTCCGGCGATTATGAAAGCATTAGAGAAAGCAAGATTGCCACTTGAGAAAATCGATTTAATTGAAGTGAATGAGGCTTTTGCAGCCCAATACCTTGCCGTAGAAAAGGAACTTGGACTCGACAGGGAAAAAACGAATGTTAATGGTGGAGCAATTGCTTTAGGACACCCGGTAGGAGTAAGCGGTACTCGTCTAGCATTATCGGCGGCTTATGAACTAAGAAACAGCGATAAGGAATATGCACTTGTCAGTCTTTGTATTGGAGGCGGTCAAGGAATCGCGATGGTTATTAAAAGAAGTTAAGGAATCGGGTGACATTTTGCTCAAATATGTATGGAGATTTTTTACGATTTTTGCGATCTTAATATCTTTAAAAACATGGAAAGATACGAATCATGTAAAGGTAAATAAGGTAGCATTTAAAACGAATAAGTTCCGGGCCAATCAATCATTGCGAATTCTTCAGCTAAGTGATATGCATAATAAAAGGGCATGGAATATCCATCAACGTTTAATTTATAAAATAAATAGCTTATCACCGGATATTATTGTTTTAACAGGAGATTTAATCGACCGCAGAACAAGGAATTTCAAACAGATATTTGCTTTTCTTGATCAGCTGATTGCAATGAACAGGCCGATTTACTTTGTCACAGGGAACCATGAATGGGGAAATAGAAAAAGAAGAAAGTTCATGAAGAAATTAAGAAAACGAGACGTGACCATTTTAGGAAATGAAAACATTGAGATCGAGGTTGCGGGCATTCAGCTTACCCTCGTTGGCGTTCATGATTCATCCACACATCATGAAAATGTTGAGAAAGCGTTCCGACATATAAACGAAACAAGATATACGCTCCTTTTATCCCACTCTCCCTATGTGATTAAAACGTACCCGAATCTTCCCGCGGACCTCGTATTAAGTGGTCATACGCATGGTGGTCAAGTTCGCTTGCCGTTCATTGGCGCAATAATTTCGCCAGGAGGAGGAGTATTTCCGGAACTTGATAAAGGGACTTTTGAATGGAACTCAGGTAAATATATTTATGTAGACAGTGGATTAGGTACAAGTATGATACCCGTCCGTTTTCTGAATCAAAGTCAGATTAGTCTTATCGAAATAACAGGAGTCTGGAATACAACTAACTAAAACCGTAAATAAAAAGATTCCAAGCAATAAAAATTTGCTTGGAATCTTTTTTGGGATTTTCTCCATCTCCCAGCACTATTTTACCATTCATAGTGTTATAGAACGATTAGAGTAAAAGGATCCAGAAACTATTTAAGAATTCAAGACGATTATCTCGAAAGTAATGAAATGAATTTTTTACTTGACAATACATAACGGGGGTATGGTAATATAATGGCGAACAAAAAATTAGGAGGTAATGTAAATGGCAAATAAAACACTTCATGTACAAGGTATGTCTTGTGGACATTGCGTAAATTCTATTGAGGGAAGTGTAGCGGGACTGAACGGAGTAGAAACTGTAAAAGTTCATTTGCAAGATGGGAAAGTAGACGTAACCTTTGATCCAAAAAAGGTGGACTTGAAAGATATTACAGAAGTAATTGAAGAACAAGACTACGATGTTGCCTAAGAAGGGTGGCCGTGCTTCCATAGCATGATCTTCTTTTTTTAAAAAAAATATACCCTTTGCCGGTATGTGAGGAAAAAACGATTAACTAAAATGGACCTGAGTTTTTGACGCTTCTGTAACATAAATGAATTTCTTTAGGTATGTTGTATATGCTGTTGGTTATCCTAGGATATGGATTAATCTCTGGAAAATAACCAACATGAAAATTCAGAAGTTTAAAAGGAGGGAAAGATAATGGATCATAGTCACAATGATCGAAAGGAGGTCAATTAACAGATGGCAAACTATCATTTGGAAATCTACACAAGACCTACTTGCTCGGATTGCCAAGACTTAAAGAAGTTCTTGAAAAAGCATCAAATTCCACACAAACAATATGATTTAGAAGAACAACCAGCTAAAGAAAAAGAGTTGAAAAAGCTAACAGGAAGCAGGATTGTTCCTGGAATTGTATTTTCTGAAACTTCCATTTTAGGCTTGAGAAGAAATACAAAAGGCATGACAGGATTTGAGCAGAATAAAGAGGAAATTAACAAGCTGTTAGAAGTTGGATAGTTTATGTAAATCAGAAAGGAGATATTGGCTGAACCGCTGATTCCCTCCTTTCTGAATTTTGGAATCTAATCGTTGTAACATTAAATTCACTCGAGTGGAGGAAAGGAAAATGAAAAATAAAAAATTATTAATTGGATTTGTTTCATTAATGTTTGCTTTTGTTTTAACGGCTTGTGCAGGAAATGATAAAACGACATCTAAAGATAATGCGGGCACAGAAAGTGAGTCAAATGAAAACAGGGATTTGAATGAAGGAGAGTCTGATTCCATGGAAGAGGGAATGGATCATTGAGCTACACGGATGCGGAGACTGGTAAGGAAGTGGAAAATTATAAATGGGTAACGGAAGCAGAACTTTCACCGGTGGAATAAATTGAAACTTCATTGGGGGTATCCTTATCTCCCCCAGTGAATGTTAGTTGAACAGAATCAGGTATTTACGGACTGTTTACCCCCTTCACATATTGGGTTTCCCTCTTGTTTAGAGGTGGGGGTATTACAGACCGTTAATACGTGATAAATTAAGCGAAGGGATGTTTCTACTTGCACAGCGCGTGAAGGACCATTTCGTGATAAGTTCAGCGGCGTTCTGTGAGTAGATATATCCCTTTAAAATTATCCCCTACTTAGGGGCGGTATTTATAAGAACTTTATGTTGATGTGGATAAATAGACGTAGCGTGAAAGAAGCTCCAGTTTTTATTCTTGGAGCTTGATCTTAATATTTCCAAGGATTTTTTACAAAATAGGAGATATTTTATTGACAAATATACTATGCAGGGGTATAGTATAAATATAAAAGAAAAGGAAGTGATTCATTTGGATAAATTCTTACATGATCACCCAAGTAAACCAAGAACAAAAGATGAACAGCAAAAAGTCATTAACCGTTTAAAACGAATAGAAGGTCAAGTTCGTGGAATACAGAAAATGGTGGAAGATGATCGCTATTGTATGGATATTTTAGTACAAATAAGCGCAATTCAATCTGCCTTAAAGAATGTCGGTTTTGCTATCACCGAACGGCATATCAACCATTGTGTCAGTGATGCGATCAAACAAGGGGAAGGTAAAGAAACGATAGAGGAATTGATGGGAGTATTAAAACAGTTTTCGAAGTAAGGAGGGGATCTATGATGAGTGAAACAAATCATGCTACACTTGGGGTAACAGGAATGACTTGTGCTGCATGTTCCAACCGGATTGAAAAAACTTTAAATAAAATGGACGGTGTGGATGCCCAGGTTAATTTAACGACAGAAAAGGCAACTGTAGAATATGATCCGGATCAAACATCGATAGAAGATATTACGAAGAAAATTGAAAATGTCGGCTATGGTGTTTTAATGGAAAATGCTGAATTAGATGTGTTTGGAATGACCTGTGCAGCCTGTTCGAACCGTATTGAAAAGGTATTGAATAAGCAAGAGGGAGTTAAGTACGCAACAGTTAACTTAACAACAGAAACTGCATCGATTGAATATAATCCAGGACTTACAGATGTTAAAACATTGATTGAAAAAATCAAAAATGTGGGGTATGATGCGAAGTCTAAAGCGGAAGCAGCCGAAAAGCAAACACATAAAGAAAAAGAACTAAAACATCAGAAAACGAAATTAATCATTTCAGCCGTGTTAGCTGCACCACTATTAGTAACCATGTTAGTTCATTTATTTAATATGACGATACCGGATATATTCATGAATCCGTGGTTCCAATTTGCTTTAGCAACACCTATTCAATTTATCATCGGTTGGCAATTTTATGTTGGCGCATATAAGAACCTTCGTAATGGTGGAGCAAACATGGATGTGCTTGTTGCGCTAGGTACGAGTGCTGCTTATTTCTATAGTTTATACGAAGCATTCAAAACCATTGGCAACCCCGAATATATGCCGCATTTATACTTTGAAACGAGTGCTGTATTAATCACGTTAATTTTATTTGGTAAATATTTAGAAGCAAGAGCAAAAAGCCAGACAACGAATGCACTATCCTCTTTACTTAATTTACAAGCAAAAGAGGCTCGCGTGATAAGAAATGGCGAGGAAATCATGATTCCAGTGGATGAAGTTGTCGTTGGTGATCGACTAGTTGTAAAACCAGGAGAAAAGATACCTGTAGACGGGATCGTTGTAAAGGGAAGAACATCTGTAGATGAGTCGATGATTACAGGGGAGTCCATTCCAATTGAAAAAGAAATAGATGCTGGCTTAATCGGCTCAACGATAAACAAAAATGGTTCGATTGTAATGGAAGCTACAAAGGTTGGGAAAGACACTGCCTTGGCATCAATTGTTAAAGTTGTGGAAGAAGCCCAAGGATCGAAAGCACCGATTCAGCGATTGGCTGATGTCATTTCTGGTTATTTCGTACCAATCGTTGTAGGAATTGCCATTCTTACATTTATCGTATGGATATCCTTTGTCCAACCTGGTCAATTTGAATCTGCCTTAGTTGCAGCAATTGCTGTACTTGTTATTGCCTGTCCATGTGCGTTAGGTTTAGCAACACCGACTTCCATCATGGTAGGGACAGGAAGGGCAGCAGAGAGTGGCATCTTGTTTAAAGGTGGAGAACATTTAGAAAGAACACATCAGTTAAATGCCATTGTTATGGACAAAACAGGAACAATTACAAAAGGGAAACCCGAAGTAACGGACTTTACTGGTGATGAAGAAGCACTACAATTGTTGGCTAGTGCAGAAAAAGGGTCAGAACATCCACTTGCAGGAGCCATTGTGGCCTATGCAACGGAGAAGAATATTGACTTTGTAGAAGTGGATGAATTTGATGCTATACCTGGCCATGGTATTGAAGCTAAGATTTCTGGAAAACAAGTTCTCGTTGGAAACCGAAAATTAATGAATGATTATCAAATTGATATGGCAGGTAATGAAGAGGAATTAGTTGAATTTGAAACGGATGGTAAAACAGCGATGTTAATTGCGATTGATGGAGCTTATCGCGGAATTGTTGCGGTTGCTGATACCATTAAAGAAACAGCACCTCAGGCAATTAGAGAGTTAAAAGAACAAGGTTTAGAAGTTATCATGTTAACAGGGGATAACGAAAGAACAGCTCAAGCTATTGCAAAACAAGTAGGAATCGACCAAGTGATTGCCGGGGTATTACCAGAAGAAAAAGCGGATAAGGTCAAAGAAATTCAAGATGAGGGTAAAAAAGTAGCGATGGTTGGTGACGGTGTGAACGACGCACCTGCATTAGTGACTGCAGATATCGGAATTGCCATTGGAACTGGTACAGAAGTGGCGATTGAAGCGGCCGACTTGACGATTCTTGGTGGAGAATTATTACTCATACCGAAAGCCATTAGAATCAGTCATGCAACCATCCGAAATATTCGCCAAAACTTATTCTGGGCTTTTGGATACAATACAGCAGGAATCCCAGTTGCAGCGGTTGGATTACTTGCTCCGTGGATTGCTGGTGCAGCCATGGCGTTAAGTTCAGTAAGTGTTGTTTCGAACTCCCTTCGCTTAAAACGAGTGAAACTTTAAAGTTGGACTCATTTAAAGGAGGTGAAAAATAATGGAAAAAACATTAAATGTACAAGGCATGTCATGTGGTCATTGCAAAATGTCTGTTGAAGGTGCATTAAAAAAATTAGATGGCGTATCAGCAACTGAAGTTAATTTAGGAGCAGGCAAAGTAGACGTTACTTTTGACGAATCAAAAGTAAATGTGGATGCCATGAAAGAAGCCATTGAAGAACAAGGCTATGATGTGGAAGCCTAAACATAAGAAGCAACAGCTGGTTTTCTGTAAAGTGGAAAATCAGCTGTTTTTTTGTTGAAATGAAGTTTCACTTTATCCGCATTAACGGTCTGTAATCCCCCCACTTCTAAACAGGAGGGAAGCCCAAGATGTGAAGGGTCCGTAAATCCCCGATTCTGTTCAACTAACATTCAGTGGGGAGGTAAGGAATTCCCCACTGAGAAGTTTCACTTTATCAGAGGTTGTCTTTTTTGTGCATAAAAAAGTGATACTCACCATTTTCTAGCGCGTACCACTTATCTTTAATTACTGGGTTTTGTCCCAGTTCCTATTTTTCTTTTTCTGCAAGTTTGACGGCGGTTTCCGCAAATTGCTCAATCTTCTCAATTTCCTCGTTAGATGGTGTCAGATCAACTTTAAAACGTTCTGGTAAAAGCTTTGCACCAAGAAAATTAAGCTTATCGCCCATTAAATCGACAGACAAACAAAATTCATCATAGGCAGTATCTCCGGAACCGAATACAGCGAACACGGTGTTTCCAAACTCGGCTTCATCTAGTTCATCATAGAAATCTTCCGCTTCAAAGGGGACTTCGCCATCATCAGAAGAATGGGTTCCGATGAAGACGATATCATAGTCGGATAATTCATCAACATCGATTGGATCGAAGTCGAACGTTCTAATTTCTACATCATGATTTTTATATTCAAGATAGCCGGCAATTGCCTCGGCCATCATTTCTGTATTTCCAGTTGTGGAAATATAAAGTAGTAATACATTTGCCATTTTAAATTCCTCCACCTTCCACCCTCAATCTTAACGTATAGATAGAATTTGTTTCAATAAAAAGGACATTCTAGAAAAAATTTTACATCTGTTCTACAATAATAAAAGTAGGAGGAAATTAGGATTAGGTCTTTTTGGTCATATAAATCTGCTTAGAACTTTTAAGTAATGTAGAAAGCTGCCGATATAAGATAGGTAGACTTATGGAAATTCATAACATAGTAATCAATACATAGGGAAAAGGGTGAAGTGATTGAAGAAGGAACAGACCAAGAAGAAAAATAAGCGGCAAAAATTTATGACCGGTCTCCGTATGCAATTGACGATTCCATTTGTCATTCTAATCGTTCTCGCTGTAGGTATCGTCGCCTTTGTCAGTTACAACTTCAGTGTTCGAACGACAACAGACGAACTATCGAAAAATGTGGAACAGCAAATGAACAGTGTGAATCATACATTTGATATGTATTTTGGTCATATGGAGAACGCTTTAACCCGCATGGCGTCCAGTTCAACAATCCGTAAATATGGCGGGGATGATTACCTTGAATTATTTTCTTATTTACAAGAGTCGAGTTTAGCAAGTGAAGATCTGATGGCAACTTATGCAGGCTACGATGACAGTGAAGATATAATAATTTTTCCTCATGATGATGCGATAAAAGATATCAATCCTAAAGATCGGGGTTGGTATGTAGAAGCGGTGGAACGAGATGGGGGAATCATTTGGACAGAACCTTATGAAGATGCTCTATCAGGAGATATTGTAATTACAGCCGCGAAAGCTTTTTATGAATATAATCAGCTTGTGGGAGTAGCTGGAATTGACATTCATACGCAAGCCCTGTTTCGCTTGATTAATGATATTCAAATTGGAGATAACGGGTATGCAATTGTTCTGGACGAGGCTGGGAACTACATTACGAATCCTGATGAATCAAAAATGGGAGAAAATATAGCAGATGAAGCTTTTTTTCAAGAGATAATCGCTGCGGGGGATCAGGGTATGATTGAGACGACTGTAGGTGGAGAAGAGTTAACGATCGGTTTTATCAAAAACCCGACAACAAACTGGATTATTGCAGGAGTCATCAATCAAAGTGAATTTCGAGATAAGGCAAGTGCGGTAATGTTGCCGATATTTATTACCCTGCTCGTTGTATTAGCCCTTGCAATTAGTGCTGCAACAATTATCGCGAGTCGAATTATTAAGCCGATTCGTGACCTTCAACAATCAATGAAACGAGTGGAAAAAGGGAATTTAACGGCAACGAAAGTTCTTAATCGAAATGATGAAATTGGCGGGTTAAGTAAAAGTTTCAACTTTATGGTAAGTGAAATGCGGAATGTGATTGACCGAATAGCTTATAGTTCGAATAAAGTTGCAGATGCTGCGGAGAATCTTGTGGCGAGTACAGAAGAAAATACCGCGTCCGCAAATGAAGTTGCTCGAACGATGGAAGAGATTGCCGCTGGTGCGAGTAATCAAGCCGACTTAAATGAAAAGAATACAATGTCATTCCATTCCTTATCAAAGATGATTGAGGAAATTAAAGAAAAGAATGAGCAAATGTATACCCAGGCGCAAGATATGGGCCGGCTTTCCAGCACAGGTGTGGAATCGATTCAAGCACTAGCAACACGATCTGCTGAAACTGCAGAAGTTGCAAGTCAAGTGATGACAGCGATCGAACAATTAAATGAAAAATCCACGAACATCCATACAATTGTGGATAAGATTGCAACTATCGCTAGCCAGACGAATTTACTTGCATTGAATGCATCAATTGAAGCCGCCCGCGCCGGAGAGCATGGTCATGGCTTTGCAGTTGTAGCTAGTGAAGTAGGGAAGCTTGCTGAAGAGACGGCGGACGCTTTGAAAGATATTGCAGCAATCATCGAGGAAATGCAAGAGGAGACAGAGCAATCGGTTGAGCTTGTGCAGAACACAATGGAATTATTCGAACAGCAAAGCGAAAGTGTCGGTGATACAGGTCAAGCCTTCCTTGCGATATCTGGATCCGTGAATGAGAATAGTCAAATGACCGAACAGATTATGGAACTTACGAACAGGATTGTCGAAATGCAGAAAGAAATCATTCAGAATACGGAAAATTACGCGTCAATCAGTGAAGAAACAGCAGCAGGAACAGAAGAAATTTCCGCATCCATAGAAGAACAAACTGCTTCGATGGAAATGTTGAGTAATTTAGCTACAGATCTAGAAGCAATTGCAAATACAATGAATGAGGAAATTGATCGTTTTAAAATTAACTAAGCCGTTGCAAAAAGGCTACGGAACCGAGCTTTGGAAAGGATGTACGTGATGGAAACCAATCAATATCTAGATGTCTTTCTGGATGAAAGCAGGGAACATCTTCAAGTGATTAATGACCATACTCTAAGATTAGAAAATGAACCGCAAAATGAAGGATTAGTGAACGAAATCTTCCGTTCTGCCCATACATTAAAAGGGATGGCCGCAACAATGGGTTATGAAGACATCGCTTCATTGACACATAAAATGGAAAATGTTCTTGATTTAATTCGCAACAAACAATTACAAGCTACGACAGAAGTAATTGATATTATTTTTATCGCCATCGAATACCTGGAGGAAATGGTCGAGGCGATAAGTAATGGCCAGGATGGGAAGAAGGATGTCACAGAATTAGTTGCTCGCCTTGATCGTTTCGAAAAAGGGGAAGCAGCAGCTACAGCAGAACAGAACAAAGTAGAGGAGCCTGAAGATAATGCTACCGTACCTGTAGATCTGGATGAGTTTCAGATGACTATTATTGAACAGGGGGAGGAGCAAGGATTTGCTGCTTATCAGATCATCGTAGAGCTTTCCGATGAATCGATTTTGAAAGGCGCTCGAGCTTACATGGTCTTTGAAGCTTTGGAAGATAAAGGGGAAGTCATTAAAACAATTCCGGCGACAGAAGATATCGAGGAAGGTAATTTTGACAATTCCTTCGAGTTGATTTTTCTTTCCAAGGAAGCCCCTGAGAATTTTGAGCCTTTGATTTTAAAAGTTTCAGAGATTCGTAATGTCGTTATAAATCGGGTACGTTTCCATCAAGAGGAGGTCCAAGCTGAAGAACAGGAATTTGCAGTAAAAGAAGAATTGAATGAACGCAATCCTGTGGAGCACGCGGATTCAGCAGTCTCTAATCATCAGCCTGCAAAAACGATTCGTGTCAACTTAGATCGGATTGATGACTTACTTAATCTGTTTGAAGAAGTAGTCATTGATCAAAGCAGGTTAAATGTAGTAGCAGATGGGATTAAGAATCCAGAACTAACGGAAACGGTAGAGCATATGAACCGAGTATCATCTGATATGCAAAGCTTAATTTTAGCAATGCGCATGGTACCAATTGAACAAGTGTTCAATCGCTTCCCCCGTATGGTACGTGGTCTTGCCCGCGATTTGGAGAAAAAGATCAACTTGGAAATAATTGGTGCGGATACCGAGCTTGATCGAACGGTAATTGATGAGATTGGGGACCCGCTCGTTCACTTGATTCGTAATTCGGTCGACCATGGAATCGAACGACCAGAAGAGCGGAGAAATTCTGGGAAGGCGGAAGAGGGAAATGTCGTCTTACGAGCGTTCCATAGCGGAAATCATGTCTTTATTGAAATTGAAGATGATGGTGCAGGAATTAATTTAAATAAAGTTAAGAAGAAGGCTATCGATAATGGAATAATAACAGCACAAGAAGCGGATCAATTGTCTGAACAGGAAGTATGTCAATTAATTCTCGAATCCGGATTCAGTACAGCTGAAACAGTTTCCAGTGTATCTGGCCGTGGTGTCGGGCTTGATGTTGTAAAAAATAAAATAGAATCTCTTGGCGGTTCGATTTCTATTGAGTCGACGCAAGGGGAGGGGAGTATATTTTCCATTCAATTGCCATTAACCCTCTCGATTATTACAACCTTGCTCGTGAAATCCCAAGAAGAGACATACGCGATTCCACTTTCATCGATTATTGAAACCGTATTGCTTCAAAAAGAGCAAATCATGACGTCCCACGGTCAAAAAGTGATGGATTTCCGGGGGCAAATTGTTCCATTACTTGATTTACAGGAAGTACTGGCAATCCCGGAACTTGAAGCAGTGGAAGAAGAGCAGGCTGTAGTCGTAATGAAAAAAGGAGATAAACTTACTGGACTTGTCGTCGACCATTTGATTGGTCAGCAGGAACTTGTTTTGAAATCCCTAGGGGACTACTTAGGAGATGTATTTGCCATATCAGGAGCGACAATTTTAGGTGATGGACAAGTAGCTTTAATAATTGATCCGAACGCATTAATAAAGTAAGGTGGGAGTGGAATGGAAGAATCTCGTAAATATATATTATTCACATTACATGGGCAGGCCTATGCTGTAGATGCCCAGTATGTCATATCAATTGAACGGTTGCAGCAGATCACAGAGATACCGCAAACGAAGGAATTCATTCGGGGTGTAACGGAAATCCGCGACGAAACAACAGCAATTATTGACTTGCGAATCGCTTTAAGTTTAACGACGACGGAAAATACGAATGATACACGGATTCTCGTCGTTACATTAGAAGGTATGCAAATTGGCCTGATAGTAGATGCGGTGACAGAAGTGCTAGATATTAATTCAAATAATATAGAGGACGCCCCTTCAATCATTTCGGGAGTTCAAGCTGCTTACCTCGAAGGCGTTGCAAAGGTCAATGAACAATTGATCCTCCTCTTAGACATTGCTAAAATGCTTGATATGGAAGATAAAGAGGGATTAAAAGAAGTATTACAGTAGAAAAGTGGGACAGGGGGTCAGAGCATTTGTCCCAGGATTAGGGACAAACGCTCTGACCCCCTGTCCCGTTTCCTTATCGTTTTCGCTCAACCTTTGGTACAATGGTTTACGAACCGTATTATAAATGGGAAGTCCAATATTTATTTATATAGGAACAATAATTAGGGACGAATGGCAGGTCCATTAGTCGGTGGCTTTATAGTCGGTTATTATAATATTGAAATGTTGTTCTACTAATCGGACTACTTCTGATCCCTTCTATAACTACATTCCTGTATGACAAAAAATAAAAGCCGAGCAAGGAGGAGCATCATGAAAGATATTAAATTAATTGCATTAGATATGGATGGTACATTGCTGAATGACAATCAGGAAGTACCGGAAAGGAACCGAAAAGCAATAGAGCAAGCACTTGCAAAAGATGTTCATGTCGTATTAAGTACGGGTCGCGGATTTAATACGTGTTACCCTTACGCAGTTGATCTTGAATTGCCTTCATATCTTATTACTGCCAATGGTGCGGAAATTTGGACGATGGAGAAGGAATTACTTAGAAGAAGAAAACTGGAATCGGAAATGATCGAAAAGCTTTATAACATTACTACACAAGTAGGAGCAGAAATGTGGATGATTTCCACAGAGGGAGCATTTAATGGAAATTTCCCGAACGATTTCAATAAGTATGAATGGCTGAAATTCGGCTGTCATACGGACGATCAGCGGAAACTTGATATTCTTATCAAAGAATTTTCCAAGTTTGAGGAACTTGAGTTATCCAACTCGCTACCGATGAATATAGAAGTTAACGCTAGAGGAGTTTCCAAGGCGGATGCACTGGAGTTTTTATGCGAGCGAATCGGTATTACGATGGATAATGTGCTTGCCTGTGGAGATAGTCTGAATGATATTAAGATGATTCAAGGATCAGGAGTCGGTGTTGCAATGGGAAATGCCCAGGAAGCGATTAAGAAAGTTGCCGACTATGAATCTGTTACGAATAATGAAGGCGGAGTAGGAGAAGCAATTGAGAAGTTTGTATTAAATGTATAAAGTTAAGATACGAAAAGGCGATTCTTTCAACATGAAGAGTCGCCTTACTTTTATTCGACACTTTATGTAGTCAACAAAGTGAATCACTAGACACGTTTATTTTTACAAACTGCCACTTGCTTTCATTCAGCGTAAGTATTTTGAGCATTCATTTTATTGGCGTTCTAATTACCGTTCAGTTGCCCGGCGGACGGATGCTTTCCACGGGCACGGCCTCAGCCTCCTCGGAAGAAAACCGCTTCCTGCGGGGTCTTCGGACTCGTGCTTTTCCCGTAGGAGTCACCGTCCGCCGGGCAACTGAACTGGTCTAAAGGATTATTTTAAAAAGAAATTATTCCGTTATGATAAGGATTGTACTTTTGGAATATTAAACAGCAATCCAAATCACGCCTTTTCTCGGAGCAGTCCAGACACCTCGAGACTCCTGCAGGAGGATAGGCATAGGTGAGACCCCGCAGTACGCAAAGCGTACGAGGAGGCTCACCAGCCGCCTGCGGAAAGCGAGAGGTGTCTGGACTGCGGACCTCCAGAAGGAAGTGCACGCACTTACGCTAAATGAAAGTATCTCATTTATAAATTTAATTCAAATCATGTGCTTGCATTTTTTCTAATTCTTTTTCATGTTTTTTCTTTAATGACTTTCTCCCCTGATCCCATTGCTCTAATAGAAAGAGCAGTCCGATAATCAGGATGATGAAATAGAACCATAAACTATTAATACTGCCATTGATTAACGAGATGGTCATCCAAGTTGTAAAAACAACGGGTATTAGAGCGCCCCAATAGGGATTATTCCTAGTTGAAAGGAAATATTGTATACCGAGAAAAGCTGCAATGATAAATACATCATAAATTCCGTAACCAAACATTAAACTTCATTCCTTTCTTGCTTATATTTATCAATAATTAATTTCGCCTCTTCTAAGTTGATCCGATCATCAATCGATAGTTGTTTAATAAATTTGATAAAGCCCTCGTTTTCTACTTTCTCATTGATCTTAATCTTTTCAATTAATCTGTCGAGCCGGATTCTTACAGTAGGGTACGAGACATCATAGAGCTTGGAAATTTCTTTTAAGGAACCGGAGTGAATGACAAAGTTTTTGATGAATTCGATGTCTTCCGTTTCTAAAGCTAATATCCAGGCGGGAACGTTATTCATTTCCATCCTTTCACCTCATTTTTTATTATTTAAATATATCTTAACATAAAGATAAATAAAGTTAAAGTAAAAGTTAATATTATTTAAGTGTGCAATAAGAGATCGAGGCAGAGCAGTTGGCGAACGAATGAATTTGAGTTATGATACGGGGACAGATTATCTTATTATTTCGAAGTCAGGAAGTGTGTGAACATGGAGGAACATAAAGAAATGTCAAGGACAGAGACGAAGACCCCGACGAAAATGTTAACAATCACAGCCGCACTAGTTGCAATCAATTTAGTATTAAATCAATTTACTTTAGCATTTGGTACCTTACTGGAAATTGGCTTTGCCTTTTTGCCGATTGCAGTACTAGCCTATCTTTACGGACCAGTGAATGCAGGAATTGCTTCTGTTGTTGCTGATATTATTGGCTTTGTGTTACGGTCTGCGGGATTCTTTTTCCCAGGGTTTACATTTAATTCATTGTTAATCGGCTTATTATTTGGATGGTTTCTTTATAAGAAACCCGTCACACTCAGTCGGATTGCGTTAGCTAACTTGGTTGTTACCATTGTAATTACATTAATCCTAACACCGATTTGGTTGAATATTATGTTTGGAAGCCCCATTTTTGCTGGACCGCGGATGGTGAAGGCGATTGTTCTTTATCCGATTGAAGTAGGATTGTTATATGCCTTATTAAAATCGATTAGTAGGGTAGACTTAAAACTATAGTAAGTCGATTATCACCTGGGACTTTATCATGCATAAACTAAAGATATCAGGCTAGTAAAGGATGATTCTCTTGAAGCTTAAAAAATATTATGTTTCCGGAAATACAGCAGAAGGTTATATTGACAGCTTAGCGACTAATTTGCATGGAATAGAAGAAGTGATTCAACTCGACAATCCATCCTATAGAGTGAATACAGCGATATTACAGCAATTAATCGAACAGAATAAAGACGACACTCCGATTGAAGTGTTGAAAAGCCCAATCAGTGCAGAGTATCTTGAAGGGGTGATCTTTAGGGATAAGCAGCTCGCCATCTTGGGTAATCGGGAATGTCCATTTACGAATCAAGCATATGATCTATTTAAAAAAGGGTTGCGTATTCATGATGAACTCGAGCAAGTTTTTATCAAGGAAATGGATTTCGAGAAGGCAGATGATTTAGCAAAGAAATATATCGATGAACTGCTTCCGGATCATGTGAATGAAACTCGTGAGCCTTATATTTACCGCAGATTTTTCGGCACGAACACAATGGATGGTGTCGTAAATGAAGTGCCTAATCTGATTTCAGAACTTGATCTGATTTATCACATTAAAGGTCGAGCGGGCACGGGCAAATCGACATTTATGAAAAGAATTGTAAAAGCATGTCTTGAGCGCGGGTTGGATCTTGAATTATATCACTGCAGCTTTGACCCGAATAGTATTGATATGGTACTTGTGCCGGAACTAAAGTTCTGTTTATTTGATAGTACGGACCCGCACGCATTTGAACCAATTGACAAATCTAGAGAGAAAGTCATTGATTTATATGAGGAAACCGTTACACCAGGAACGGATGAAAGATATGCAGAAGAAATTGAGAACCTGACAAAGCAATATAAGAGCTACATGAAAAAAGGGGTGGCCGCCCTCCAAATGGAAGGTGCTGAAATCGTCGCACAAGATACGAAGAGGCCGTTCGATCAGATGGAAATAACGGAAAGTGTCAACAACCTCCAGGCGAAACTTGGTTAAAACTCTAATCCTTGGGCAAACTAAGCAAAACAGACAAGTTGGAGGAAAAGCATATGACGGGCCATACTATTCCAGAATATCCAGAATCCTACTGGTTAAAAAATAATGACACACTCCCAGAATATCCTCAACTTAAAGAGGATATCAAAGCAGATGTTACGATCGTTGGCGCAGGAATTACAGGGATTACTGCAGCGTATCTATTAGCAAATGAAGGACTGCGCATCGCAATAATAGATGCCGGACGTTTGATGAATGGCACGACGGGACACACGACGGCTAAGATTACGTCTCAACATGGTTTGATTTATGATGAATTAATAACAAATGTTGGAGTGGAAAATGCCAAACTATATTATGAATCCAACGAAGCTGCCAAGCAATTTATAAAACAAACCATTGAAGAGCAGAATATTGCTTGTGATTACAAAGAACAAGACGCAATCCTCTATGCAACGACTGAAGAATATGCTGTTAAAATGGAAAAAGAAGCTAAAGCATATGAACGGTTAGGGATTCCCGGTACTCTCACGACAGATATTCCGCTTGGGATTCCAATTAAGAATGCCTTGATCATGAAGGAGCAGGCACAATTTCATCCGGTAAAATTTTTACAACATCTGCTTCATATCATCAAGGAAAAAAATGTGAGGATTTATGAGCATACAACCGCAGTGAAAGTTGAAAAAGGTGAAAATCAAAAGGTTGTTATGAGGAATGGTGCACAGATTTTAAGTAAACATATACTTGTCGCGAGCCATTTTCCATTTCATGAAGGACTCGGGTTATACGCAGCTCGTATGGATGTTGAACGTTCTTATATCATCGCGGCAAAAATGAAAAAAACCTTTCCTGGGGGGATGTATCTTCAAGTCGACCCACCCGTACATTCGCTCCGAAGTGTAACAATCGGCGGGGAAGATATGGTTCTGATTGGCGGGATGACCCATAAGACAGGGAAGGAAACAGAAACGAATAAGCTCTATGAATCGTTGCGAGATTTTGGTGACCAATTATTTGAAGTGGAGGATATTCCTTATCGTTGGTCAGCCCAAGATTTAATAACGTTGGATAAAGTGCCTTACATTGGAGAACTCACTCCAAACCATCCGTATGTGACCGTTGCAACCGGATTCCGTAAATGGGGAATGACAAACAGCGTTGTTGCAGCAAAACTTTTCCGTGATTATGTGTTAAGACAGAAAAATAAATATGAAGAGTTGTACACTCCGTCTCGCTTCCATGCAAAAGCAAGTATCCCATCTCTCGTGGAAGTGAATAAGAAAGTCGTAGCGAGCCTTGTAAAAGGAAAGCTCGAAAGACCGGAGCGAACCCCGGAATCGCTTTCGAATGATGAAGGGGCAATCGTGACGTTGGATGGTCAAAGAAAAGGAGCCTACAAGGATGAGCAAGGGAACCTTCATATTGTTGACACGACTTGCACACATGCAGGGTGTGAGGTCAACTGGAATAAAGGGGAGCGAACTTGGGATTGTCCTTGTCACGGTTCTAGATTCGATTATACGGGGAAAGTAATCGAAGGCCCCGCGGAAAAACCATTAAAAAAATAAATAAAGTATGGACCTGAATGGTGATCAGGTCTGTACTTTTTTTATTCTGCAAAAATATTTTAGTAAATTACCCTTGTGTTTTTTAATGAAATCGGTTACAATTAATTAACTGAAAATTAGGATAGGACATTAAAAAAGGGTGGTGAAGTTATGGTAACGTTGAAAATGTTGAAACCTTATTACATTAAGAATGAGAAGAACTTTGTTCGGATTATTTTGGCTTATCAATATTTTTCGGTCATTATTAAGAACAAGGTTTATCAATTTATCCCTGTGGAATCAAATGAAATTCGCGTTAACCGCCGCACTGAAAAGATTGAGAATATCGATGCGGTATTTGCTTTTCAGAATGGAAAAGAAATTGTCAATGTCCCAATGGTGAAGCTCATTACTTTACCTGAGTTCCTGGAACAAATCCATGATATTGCAAGGCCATATTACTTCAGTGCCCAAAATGAAATAGAAGCAGAAGAACGTGAAGATTATACAGCAATTATTGCAGAATTAGAACGTCAAAACATACTGCGGCTTATTGATAAAGCATTGGACGAGAGGGATGAAGAAACATTTAAAGCAATGGCAACGGTCTTAAAGAATATGGATCAACAATGAAAA